>JARRLD010000017.1:0-22896 GCA_037387345.1 Gemmatimonadota bacterium | reverse complement strand
GCCCGGTCTGCTCGATGAGGTCAAAGCCGTGACGGTGACCGCGCGCCAACGCGTGCAGCACCATCACCGTTCCCACGGGAAGCCCCTTCTTCGCCATGCGCCCGCTCCGAGGTTGAGCCTATGTTGGTATCCAACATATTAAGACGGACGTCGGGCGCACATGGTTTCGTGTCCCCATCATCCGCCGGATGATGGGGCCTACACCTTCAGAGGCGCCGCCCGGATGGAGCTCCGGTCGCCTTCGGCGATCCTCGCTCGTCTCGGCGAATTCCGGCTCAGGTCGCTGGAAAAGACTCCCGGGCGCCTCGCCTCGAACCTCCGGTTCGCATCCGGGCGAGTAACCAGAGAAGGGAGATGCGGACCCCGTGGTCCGCATCCCCCTTTCAGAGGCGCCGCCCGGATTCGAACCGGGGATAAAGGATTTGCAGTCCTCTGCCTTACCACTTGGCCACGGCGCCAAATCGAAGGGGGCGGGCGCCAGCCTAGCGACGCTTCGCCCCCTCCGCAGAGCGGGAAACCGGACTCGAACCGGCGACCCCAACCTTGGCAAGGTTGTGCTCTACCAACTGAGCTATTCCCGCATCTTTTCCTGCAAGGTTCAAGGTAGAAGAGGCCCCGAAGGCGGTCAAGCGTTCCCACCGGTGTGTTCCTACCCGCGGCTCCGCCCTGTATCTTTCGCCGCGAACCGAGGCCCGAGCCGGGCCGCGCCTGCTCCCCTACCCTTCAAGGTATGCGTCGGACCTGGTCTCATCTCCCGCGCTCCGTCCTCCCCTCGAGGACACGCCGTTCGGGGGCTTTCGGGGTGACGGGACCCGTCGCGGCGGTCCTCCTCCTCGCTCTGCCGGTTCCCGCGCTCGGGCAGGCCCTCGCCGACCCCCTGGTGCCCGCGGGGCGCCTCCGCCTCGACTTCGCGCCCTCCTACACCACGTGGGACGCGCGCTACGGGCTCAAGGAGGACGGCACGAGCGTCCTGGAGCCCCTGGGAGCCGACCTGACGGATCCCCTGGGTGTATCCCTGTTTCCGGGAATCCAGACGCTCCAGGAGTCGCTGGCGTCTCTGGCGGGGTTCGACGCCTACCAGCCCCACCTGGGGGCCACCCACGGGCGGATCAGTCTGGAGGTCAAGCGCATCGACGTCGGCTTCCGGGTCGGCATCTTCGACTGGCTCACGGTGGGCGCCACCGCACCCTTCGTGAAGAGCGAGACGGCCCTCGACTTCGCCTTCCAGCCCGATACGCTGAATCCCGATCTCGGACGGAACCCGGCCCTGGCCGGGACCGGTTCGGCGACGAGCTTCCTGGCCGGGCTGGAGAGCGCATCCCTGGCGGCGGATGCCTACGCCACCTCGGTGTGCGGGGGCTCGGGCGGGGATTGCGGCGCGGCCCAGGCGTTGGCCAGCCGCACGGCGGACTTCTGGGCCCAGATGAGGGCCGCGTACTTCGCCTCACCCTTCTTTCCCCTGTCCACCTCGCCCGTGGCCGGCGGGCTGCTCACAGCGCTGGACCTGTTGAACGCCGACCTTTCGGCCGCCGGCCTGGCCCCCGTGGGCGTCCCCCTCGCCTTCGCCACCGACGCCCTGGCACCCGAGGATCTCGCGACCTTGTCCGCCGATCCTGCCTCCGGGATCCAGGGATCGCCGCTCGAGGGATTCGAGGGGTTGTGGGAGCTCGGGGACATCGAGCTCACTGCCGACGTTCGCTTGTTCCAGGGTGAGGTCAGGGACTCGGGAGCAGCTGCGCCCCGACTGTCCTATACCCTCGTAGGAGGAGCGCTCGTACGCCTCGGCACGGGAAAGGTCGACGACCCCGGCGTCTTCTTCGACGTGGGAAGCGGGGATGGCCAGACCGACGTCGAGGCTCACCTCCACGGCGCGCTGCGCGTCGGCCGGCGACTGGGCATGCGACTGGGTCTGCGCTATGGGATCCAGAACGCCCGCACCCTGGTGCGCCGGGTGGCCAGGCACGAGGTCGCCCTGCCCCCGGTCTCTTCCTCCCGGTGGGTCCGGTGGTCGCCGGGCGCCTACGTGCTCCTCGACGTCTCTCCGCGTCTCCACCTGACGGACGAGGTTTCCCTCGCATTCGACTACCGCCGGTGGCACAAGGGTGAGGACACGTACGAGCTCTTCGGCCCCGAGCCGGAGGGCGTGGCCCCGGTGGACGTCGGCGATCTGGGGCTCGAGAGCGAGATGACGCTACAGCAGCTGGGATTCGGACTGCGATACTCCACCCTCACGACGTGGAGAACCGGAGAGGCCGGCCATCCCATCGAGGCGGGGATGCGCCTCCTCCAGACCGTCGCAGGCTCGGGAGGCCGGACCCCCAAGATCACTCGCGTGGAGTTCAGCGTCAGTCTGTTCCGGAGATTGTGGGGCCAGCGTTGAGGAGCTCTCTCGCGTGCTCCCGGGAGGTCGCCGACTCCGGGTCGCCGCCCAGCATGCGCGCCACCTCTTCCACACGCGCCTCCCCGTCGAGCCCGGTGACGCGCGCTGAGGTGATGGCCTCTTCCTGGAGCTTCTCCACCCGGAGATGCCGGTCCGCCCGGGCCGCGATCTGGGGCAGGTGGGTCACCACCAGGACCTGATGGCGTCGGGCCACGGCGGACAGCTTCCCGGCCACCACCGTGGCCACCAACCCGCCGATGCCGGCGTCGATCTCGTCGAACACGAGGACCGGCACCCGATCCACCGCCGCCAGGATCGACTTCAACGCCAGCATGACCCGTGACAGCTCTCCGCCGCTGGCGACGTGCGCCAGGGCCATGGGATCGAACCCCGGATTGGGCGCCACCAGGAACTCCACGGTCTCGGCGCCTGCCGGGCCGACCTCGTCCAGCTCCTTGAGCCGGATGGCGAAACGAGCTCCGGGTAGCCCCACCTGGGGCAGCACGTCGGCCACGGCTTCGGCCAGACGATCCGCCGCGTCCCTCCGCTGAGCCGTGAGCGTCTCCCCTTCGTCCACCAGCAACGCCCGGGCGTCACCCAGGGCGCGGCGCACACCCTCCAGATCGTGGTCCGCGTCCTCCAGCTCCCGGAGCTCCTTCGCGACCCGCTCCGCCGTCTCCAGGACGTCGACCAGATCGGGCCCGTACTTCCGCTTCAGGCCGAACAGCACGTCCAGACGCCTCCGGACTTTCTCGAGACGCCCGGGATCGTGCTCCACCGCCGTGGCGTAGTCACCCAACCGCCTCCCGGCCTCGCTCACGGCGTGATAGGCGTCCTCGAGCATGGGGAACACGTCGTCCAGGGCGGGGTCGAATCGGACGAGGCGAGCCAATGTCGAGCGGGCCTCCGAAATTCCGTCGGCCAGCGACGTGTCCGCCGCGTAGAGTTTTTCGTGGAGCTCCGTCGTCCCCTGGGCCAGATCCTCGGCGTGCTCCCGCCGTCGTAGCTCGGCCTCCAGCTCCTCGTCCTCGCCGGCGTGAGGTTTTGCGGCCTCGATCTCGCCCAGCTGGAAGCGAAGGAAGTCCGCCTGGCCCTCGATCTCGCGGACGCGGGCCTCCCGGGCCCCCAGCTCCGACACGATGTCGTGGACCCGCGCGTGGGCACGTCGCACGCGCTCCGCCACCTCTCCGGCGCCCGCGTACGCGTCGAGGATGCGCCGTTGCTCCGTCCCCCTGAGCAAGGTCTGATGCTCGTGCTGACCGTGCAGATCCACCAGCGACGAGCCCAGCTCGCCGACCAGGCCCGCCGTGGCGGGAGCGCTGTTCACCCACGCGCGGTTCCGGCCTTCGGCGGCCACCTCACGCCGCAGGATCAGATGCCCGTCCCCGGAAGCGTAGCCGAGGTCGTCCAACCGCGAGAGGAGGTCAGGGGATCCCGACACGTCGAAGACCGCCTCCACGGAGGCCCGTTCGGCGCCGACCCGCACGACCGAGGAGGACGCCCGCTCGCCCAACACCAGCGACAGGGCTCCGACGATGATGGACTTGCCGGCGCCGGTCTCCCCGGTCAGCACGCTGAGGCCAGGGCCCAGCTCCAGGGTGAGCTCCTCGACCACGGCGTAGTCCCGGATGTGCAGTTCGATGAGCATGGCGCTCAGTATAGGCCCCCTCCTCCGGGCCCCTCAATGGCCCGGGGCGACAGCCGCTAGCTCCGCTCGGGAGGACGCGCCGCCCAATTGAGCTTCCGGCGCATGGTACCGAAGAACGTCTGCCCCGGGAGCCGGACGAAGGCCACCTCGTGACGTCCCCGCTCCACCACGATCTCGTCCCGCGCCGCAAGGATGCGTGCCACCTTCCCGTCGACGGTCAGCTGCAGCTGGTGGGTCGGATCGAGGGGCCGCACGGTGATCCGCCGGCTGGCCGGGACCACCAGCGGCCTCACCGACAGCGAATGGGGGCAGATGGCCGTGACCACGATGCACTCCAGGGCCGGCACGATGATGGGGCCGCCCGCCGACAGCGAATAGGCGGTCGAGCCGGTGGGGGTGGCGAGGATGACTCCGTCCGCGGCGAAGCTGCCGATCTCGTCCCGGTACTCTCCCTCACCCACCGATAGATTGATGGGCGTCACGCGGGCAGCGCCCGGCTTGTGCACGACGATGTCGTTGAGGGCGGTCACCGGCTCGCCCTTGGTGCCGTCCTGGTCCATGACCTGGGTGTCCAGCGTGAAACGCCGATCCAGCTCCCCCTTCCCTTCCAGCACCTGGGTCAGTCCCGACTCCAGGTGGCCGGCGGCCGTGCTGGTGAGAAACCCCAACTGGCCCAGGTTGATTCCGAATAGCGGGATGTCCCGCCCCGTCACCAGCCGCGCCGCCCGCAGAAACGTGCCGTCTCCACCGAGGGCCACCACCAGGTCCGGGTCCTCACGCGACAGGTCCAGGGGCGTGATCCCCTCCGGGGCACCGGACAGATCGCCGCCGTCGAAAAGCATCTCCACGCCCCGCGCCCTGCACACGGCTTGCAGGCGCTCCACCGCCTCCGGGAGGTGCCTGTCCCGGCCACGGAGCACGACGCCGATCCGCCGGATGGGGCCCGAGAGCTGCTCTCGGACCACGCCCTGCGTCATCGGACCGCGCTTCCTTGACCGACGCTCACCAGGCTCCGCACGGCCCCGGCGATGCCTTCCGCGTCCAGGCCCAGCTCGGCCAGGAGCTCGGTTCTCGATCCGTGCGGCACGAAGCGATCGGGAATTCCCATCGAGGCCACCCGGGGGTTCGCGGAGGGGTACAGAGCGTCGATCTCACGGGACATGTACGCGCCGAACCCGTTCGTCACCTGGCCTTCTTCCAACGTGAGAACCAGCGGATGGCTGCGGACCATCTCCTCGAAGACCGGACGATCGTAGGGTTTCAGGAACCGGCAGTTCACCACCGTGCAGCGGATTCCGTCGTTCGCCAGGTTCTCGGCAGCCTCCAGGGCGGGCAGCACCATGGTTCCCACGGCCAGGATCACCGCGTCGCCGCCATTCCGGAGGATCTCCCACGTGGGGTGCTCCGGAAGAGGAATGTCCTCGAGCGCCGGGACTTCCTCGGGGACCGCGTCCCGGGGCCAGCGGACGCTCCAGGGCCCGTCCGCCCGTACCGTGGCCAGCCGCACCAGCGCGAGCATCTCGGCTCCGTCCTTGGGTGCCGTCACGGTCATGCCGGGGATGCCCAGCATGTACCCGATGTCCAGCATGCCGTGGTGGGTGGGGCCGTCCTCCCCGGCGATCCCTGCCCGGTCCATGCCGAACACCACGGGCAGGCCCTGCAGCGCCACGTCGTGAACGATGTTGTCGTACGCCCGCTGCAGGAACGTGGAGTAGATCGCCACGACGGGCTTGATCCCTCTGGTCGCCAGCCCAGCCGAGAAGGTGACGGCATGACCCTCGGCGATACCCACGTCGAAATACCGATCCGGGTGCGCCTTCTGGAAGATGTCGGTGCTGGTGCCATCGGGCATGGCCGCGGTGATGGCCACCACCCGGGAGTCCATGTCCGCCAGCTGCACCAGGCCCTCGCCGAACACCTTCTGGTATCGGGGCAGTCCGCCGCCGTTTTTCTTCTTGCCCTTTCCGGTGACCTTGTCGAACGGCCCCGAGGCGTGCCAGGTCCACGGGTCGGCCTCCGCGGGATCGAAGCCCTTCCCCTTCTGGGTCAGCACGTGCATGAGGATCGGGCCCCGCATCGTCCGGACCCGGCCCAGCGTGTCGACCAGGGCCTCCACATCGTGTCCCTCGACCGGGCCCACGTACCGGAAGCCGAGCTCCTCGAAGATCAATCCGGGCGTGAGCATGTGCTTGATGCTCTCCTCGAGCCGCCCGGCAAGCTCCTCCATGACCTCGCCCAGGCTGGTGGGCGTCCGGTGCAGGATCTCCTTCACGAGTCTCCGGGCCCGATTGTAGGCCGGATTGGTGATCATGCCCGTGAGGTACTTGTTCATGGCGCCCACCGCCGGCGCGATGGACATGTCGTTGTCGTTGAGGATGACGATGAAGTTCCGGTCGGTGTGTCCGGCGTTGTTGAGCGCTTCATAGGCGAGGCCGCACCCCATCGCTCCGTCGCCGATGATGGCGGCGACCTTGAAGTCCTCACCCCTCAGGTCTCGTCCCACCGCCATCCCCAGGGCGGCCGATACCGACGTCGATGCGTGCCCCGCGCCGAACGCGTCGTATTCCGACTCATCCCGGCGGCAGAACGGCGCGAGCCCGCCCTTCTGACGGATGGTGGGAAGCCGCTCGTTGCGGCCGGTCAGGATCTTGTGGATGTAGGCCTGGTGGCCGGTGTCCCACACCAGCTGATCGCGGGGCGTGTCGAACACGTAGTGCAGCGCCACCGTCAGCTCCGCCACGCCCAGGCTTGCCCCGAAGTGACCGCCCTTCTGGGACACGACATCGATGTGCCGTTGCCGCACCTCGTCCACCACCCGCCTCAGATCCTTCCGGGGCAGATTGCGGAGGTCGGCCGGATACCGGATCCGATCCAGGAGAGCCACCGGTCCACTCCTTCTGCTCACGTTCGTCAAACCTGAAAGATAGAGGCAAGGTGCCTGGCGGCCACCCCGGCTCGTCGATTGTGTTCCGGCCGCGCCCCCGACGAGCCCGGGCCTGGTCCTCGGCTCAGTGCCTCCGAGCGACGACGTACCGTGCCAACGCCTCCAGGGCCGGTGCCGCGACCCCGGCGTCCTGGACCGCGGCCAGGGCCTCCCCGACCTGCCCCTCCGCCCGGCGTCGGGCCTCCGCCAGACCATAGAGAGCGACGTAGGTCGACTTGGATAAGTCGTTATCGGATGGGTTCTTGCCAAGGGTCGCGGCGGTGGATGTCGCGTCCAGGATATCATCAGCGATCTGAAAGGCGAGGCCGATGGCGCGTCCGTAGCGATGGAACGCCTCCCGTGGTTCCGGGGGTGCGCCAGCGGCGAGGGTGCCCATGTCCAGGGCCGCGGCGAGGAGCGCTCCGGTCTTCCGGCGGTGGAGCCCGTCCAGATCCTCGGGGGTCACCGCCTTCCCCTCCGCTTCCAGGTCCACCCACTGCCCACCTACCATGCCGTCCGCACCCGAGGCAGTGAGCAGCGTGTCGACCACCTCCGCCCGGGTGGCGGGAGGACAACCGAGGCGTTCCGTGGCCCTCCACGCCTGAAGGGCGGCAGCAGGGATGAGGGCGGCGCCGGCCCGGAGGGTGACGTCCTCCCCGTGGGCGCGATGGGTCGTGGGGCGACCCCGCCGCAGATCGGCGTCGTCCATGCAGGGCAGGTCGTCGTGCATGAGGGAGTACGCGTGGATGAGCTCCAGGGACGCGGCCAGGTCGTAGATCGCGTCTCCCTCCGAACCGCCGCAGGCCCGATAGGCCGCGACACACAGAATGGGACGCAGGCGCTTGCCGCCGGACAGCACTCCGTGCCTCGTCGCCTCGGCCACGTCCGGGCCGAGGGTCCCTTCGACTGCCGCCAGGGCGCGCTCCAGCGCGGCCTGGACGCGCTCTGCCTCCTGGGCGAGGAAGCCCTTCAGGTCGAAGGGAGCCGTCATCCCTCTTCCGGCTCTTCGAAGGGGCGAAGGGAGCCGTCGGAGAGGATCTCCTCCACCCGCAGCATGGACTCCGAGAGGATGGCCTCCGACTGCCGGACCAGCCGCACTCCCTCCTCGAAGAGCGCCAGGGCCCGGTCCAGCTCCACCTCGTCCGCCTCGAGCTGGCCGAGGATCTCCTCCAGGCGCTTCAGCCGCGCCTCCAGCGTCGGGAGCGCCTCGTCTCCGCCCTGGCCCGTCTCGTCGCGTTCCTCGTTGCCTTCCGTCACTGACCGTCCTCCTGCATGGGCCCCAGCGATTCGCACACCACGGACCCGTCCACGACTCTCAGCTTGAAGCTACTCCCGGGCGGGAAGTCCTCCACCCTCCGGAGCACCCGGCCGTCCTTCGCCCTCGCCACCGAATAGCCCCGCTCCAGGATGCCCAGGGGCGACAGCGCCTGGAGCCTTCCCCCCAGAGCGCGCAGGGTGGAGCGGCGGTCGTCGAGCACCCGTGTCACCCCACGTTCCAGGCGCTGCGCACCCCGGTCCACGGCCTGACGCATGGGAGCGATCCGTCTCTCGACGTTGCGGGCGAGGCGCTGCAGCGCTTCCCTGGCCCGCATCCGCCGATGCTCCACCGAGCGCAGGAGTCCCCGGGCCAGGCGCTCCGGCACCTGCCGCAGCTGGTCCACCACCGCCTCACGATCCGTGGTCGCCGCCTCCGCGCCGGCCGACGGCGTTGGCGCCCTCAGGTCGGCCACCAGATCGGATATGGTGACGTCCACCTCGTGCCCCACGGCCGAGATCACCGGCACCGGCGACGCCGCGATGGCCCGTGCCACGATCTCCTCGTTGAAGGCCCACAGGTCCTCCATGGATCCCCCGCCCCGCCCAACGATGAGCACGTCGCACAGCCCGGAGCGCGCCAGCTCCTCCACCGCCGTGGCGATGTCGAACGCGGCGCCTTCTCCCTGGACCCGGGCCCCACGCACCAGGACCCGGACCCACGGTGCGCGTCGGCGCAGGACGGTCAGGATATCCCGGATGGCCGCACCGGTCGGGGAGGTCACAACCCCCACGACCGACGGAAACCGCGGAAGCGCTCGCTTTCTTCCAGGGTCCAACAGCCCCTCGCTCTCCATCTTCCTCCGGAGCTTCTCGAAGGCGATGCGCCACAGGCCCTCTGCGCCTTCAGCTTCCAGACGGCGCACGCCCATCTGATACTCGCCCCGGGCCTCGTACAGCGTCAGCGAACCGAAGACGCGCACCTCCATCCCGTCCTCGGGGTCCGTCGGCAAGCGCTCCGCGTCGCTGCGCCAGAGGACACAACGGAGCTGGGCCTGGTCGTCCTTCAGCGTGAAGTAGCAGTGCCCGGCGCGGGACCGCGTCCAGTTTCCGATCTCCCCCCGCACCCACAGGGCGTCGACGGTGCTCTCGAGCAGGGAGCGCACCGCCCGGTTGACCTGGGACACGGACCAGACGCGGGGCTCCTCCGGGGAGGCGGGGACCGGCAGAGCGTCCGGCGCCCCCGGCTCGGCGTCCGCGAAGAGGTCCAGGTTCGAGGAGTCGCTCAAGGTCGTCGGGACGCTCAGGCGCGGGTTACGGTCCGGGCTGCGGACTGCACGGTATTGGCCAGCAGCATCGTGATGGTCATGGGTCCGACGCCGCCAGGGGAAGGCGAGAGGGCCGCCGCCACCTCCTTCACCTCGTCGAAGAGGACGTCGCCGCACACCCGATAGCCCTTCTCCGCGGACGGATCGTCCACTCGGTGGGTGCCCACGTCGATGACCACCGTCCCCGGGCTCACCATGTCGGCCGTGATCATCTCGGGCCGGCCCATGGCCACGACGAGAATCTCGGCCGAGCGCGTCACGGCGGCGAGATCGCGGGTGCGGGAGTGGCACACCGTCACGGTGGCATTCCCCCCAGGCGCCTTGCGGAGGAGGAGATTCGCCAGCGGCTGCCCGACGATGTTGGAGCGTCCCACCACCACCACGTGCTTGCCCGCGGGATCGTGGCCGGAGCGGACCAGCATCTCGACGACCCCGGCAGGCGTGCAGGGAGCGAAGAAGTCACCCGAGCCCGTCATGAGGCGCCCGGCGCTCACGGGATGGAAGCCGTCCACGTCCTTGGAGGGGTGGATGGCCTCGATGACCTTCCCCTCGTCCATGTGATCAGGCAGCGGGAGCTGCACCAGGATCCCGTGGATCTCGGGGTCCGCGTTGAGTCCGGCCACTACGCCGAGGAGCTCGTCCTCGGGGGTCTCGGCCGGCAGGGTGATCTGTCGGGAGTGGATTCCCAGCGCCGCGGCTGCCTTGTTCTTCATGCCGACGTACATCTGCGACGCGGGGCTCTCGCCGACGAGCACCGTGGCGAGTCCGGGCGTGACGTCGTGGTCCTCGTTCAGCCTGGCCACCTGTTCCTGGAGCTCGGCACGAATGGTGGAGGAGAGGTCACGGCCCGAGATGATCTGCGCGCTCATGGGGTGCGGAGTGGGTTGGCGATGGTCGGGGTGCGGGGCGGCGGCGCCCCACCAGGCCCACAAGGTAACACGTCTCCGGAGCCCCTCGGGGACTACCGCGCGAAGTCGATGGCCCGGGTCTCCCGTACCACGACGACCTTGATCTGACCGGGGTACTGCAGCTCTCCTTCGATGCGACGCGCCACGGCCTCGGAGATCTGGGCCATCTCGCCGTCGCCCACCTTCTCGGGCTCCACCATGACGCGGAGCTCCCGGCCCGCCTGGATGGCGAAGCACCGCTCCACGCCCTCGTGCTCCATGGCAATCTCCTCGAGCTTCTCCAGGCGCTTCACGTACCCCTCGAACATCTCCCGGCGGGCCCCCGGACGTGATCCGCTGACGGCGTCGGCGGCGGTCACCAGGAAGGTCTCCGCGAAGCGGTGAGGCTCCTCGTCGTGATGGGCCTTGATGGCGTTGAGCACCACCTCGCCTTCCTGGTGCTTCTTGCAGAGCCGGTATCCGAGCTCCACATGGGTCCCTTCGTGCTCGTGGGTCATCCCCTTGCCGACGTCATGGAGCACCCCGGCCCGTTTTGTCGCCTGTACGTCGAGCCCCATCTCGGCCGCCATGTTGCCGGCGAGAAGGGCAACTTCCTTGGCGTGCTGCAGCTGGTTCTGTCCGTAGGACGTCCGGAACCTCAGCCTCCCGAGCGTCTTCACGATCTCGGGATGCACGTTGTGGATCCCGAGCTCGTAGAGCACCTCCTCGGCCGCCTGCACCATGCCTTCCTCGACGTCCGATGTGGCCTTGGACACGATCTCCTCGATACGCCCAGGGTGGATCCGGCCGTCCTCGATGAGATGCTCCAGGGCCAGTCGCGCCACCTCCCTTCGCACCGGGTCGAACGCCGACAGAACGACGGCTTCCGGCGTGTCGTCGATGATCACATCCACGCCGGTGGCCTGCTCGAACGCCCGGATGTTCCGCCCCTCACGCCCGATGATGCGCCCCTTCATCTCATCGGAAGGGAGCTGGACGACGGACACCGTCGTCTCAGCCGTCTGGTCCGCGGCCATCCGCTGGATGGAGAGAGCCAGGATCTTACGGGCCTCGCGATCGGCCTCGCGCTGGGCCGTCTCCTTGATCTCGCGAAGCCGGTTCGCGGCGTCGGCGCGGGCCTCGTCCTCGAGAGCTTCGGTGAGCTTCCTCTTCGCTTCCTTGGACGAGATTCCCGCCAGCTTCTCCAGCCGCGTGCGGGTCTCGGTGAGGGTCCGTTGCACGTCGGCCTCCAGATCGTCGAGCTCCTTCTCCCGCGTCGCGACCCGGGTCGTGCGCTCCTCGAGGTCGGCCTCGCGTCCGCTGAGTCGCTCGAACTGCCGATCCATGGCATCGGAGCGCTCGTCGATCCGACGCTCCGACCGCTCCACCTCTTCGCGGCGGCGGGTCTCCTCACCCTCCCAAGCTTCGCGGAGGCGGAAGCCCTCCTCCCGTCCGGCCAGCTCACCCGCCTTGCGGAGATTCTCTGCCTCTTCCTCAGCCCTCTTCAGGATCAGGGATGCTTCGTCCCGTGCTTGGACCTTGTCCTGCTCGCGGCGGGCCCTTTCCCGGCTCCGTCCGAACACGAAGCCACCCATCGCACCAATAACGAGCCCAACAGCCGCCGCCAGCGTCATGACCAGCGGGGTGTCCATGTATCACTCCTGCATCGGCAACTCGGGAAGTCCCGCGCCGAACGTGAACGTCTCCGGAGCCCTCGTCCGCCGTGTCGACGGCCAAGACGGGGGGCCCTAGGTTACCGAGAGAATAGGATTTAGGAGTTCCGAAACGCAAGCGAGGCAGGAATGCGGCGCCGCGTATTGGCGTTATTCGGACGAATTCGGCGGTCTTTTCACCCGCCCGTGCCGTCGCCCAGCTCCTTCTCCACCCGCCGCTGGATCTTGCCGGCACGGGTCGCCACCTGCCGGTGAATCCGCTCGACCTCGTCCAGCGCCTGGAAATACTCGTCCGCGATGGAGAGGGCGGCCAGGATGGCTGCCTTGTGGCTTTCGATGAGTCCGGACTTGGCCCGGATCTCGTGGATCCGGTCGTCGACGAAACGGGCGCATTTCCTCGTGTAGTCCGGCTCCACGTTGGCCCGGATGGTGTGGTCTTCACCGGCGATGCGCACGGTGACGGAGGACGACTTCTCGGCGCTCATCCTTGCTCCTCCATGAATCGGATACGGGCGAGCAGCCGCTTCACCCCCTCTCGTCCCCGCGTCACCCGGTCCCGAAGGTCGGCATTCTCCCTTTCCAGGGTCTCCAGGCGGGTGAGCAGCCTGGCGGGGCTCTCCTCGTCCTCCGTGAACCGCCGCAGGAGCTCCGTCATCTCCGCGTGCTCCGCCTCGACCTCGGCCGTCCGGCGCCGAAGCTTCTTCACCTCCGCGAGAGCCGAATCTACCTGGCCCTCGAGCTCGTCGAGGGCGCTCCACGCCAGGTGGTCGCCATTACCCTCGGGGTTCGACACCCAACTCCTCCTTCAGGCGCTTGACGATGCTGCTGACCGCCCGGTCCGCCTCCTTGTCCTTCAGGGTCCGGTCCGGGGCCCGGAAACGCAAGCCGAAGGCGACGGAGCGGTGCCCGGCGGGGACCCCTTCACCGCGATAATGGTCGAAGAGGTGGACTGCCTCCAGCAAGGGTCCGCCACTGTCCTCCGCGACCTCGAGCACGCGACCGACGGGGACCTGGTCCGGGACGAGAACCGCCAGGTCCCTCTCTACCGCCGGGAACTGGGGGAGACGCTCGAACACGGGAGCAGGAGCCCGGATCACCACGGCGGGCAAGGTGAGCTCGAGCCCCCACACGTCCCCCGCCCACACGGGCGCATCCACGGACTCGGCCCTCACCCGCCCACCCTGGCCCACCACCGTCCCCTCTCCATCCCTCAGCACGAACCCGGCGTCCGCGGAGAACACGTCCGAGTCTGTCATGGCCGGCTCCAGCCGACCCGAACCGCCGTAGGCACGCTCCAGGACGTCCTCCAGGAGTCCCTTGAGATCCCACACGGTGAAGGGGTCCTCCGACGTCGACCAGTGAGGGGGGGTCCTGGCTCCGGTGACGACCGCGGCCAGGTGCGTCTCCTCCTGCGGGGGCTCGCCGGATCCGGCAAACCGGAACGATGTCGCGATCTCGAAGAGTCGGACGTGCCGATTGCCCCGGGCGAGGTTGTACTCGACGCTCCGGAGCAGGGACGGCAGAATCGCCCGCCGCATGAAGGGCTCCTTCGTGTTCAGGGGGTTGGCGATCTGGACGTCTCCTTCCCCCTCCGGTGCGAACCCCGGCGTCTGGGCTTCGAATAGGCCTCGCGCCGCCAGATCCCGCCGCAGCTCGTCCTCCAGCTGGAACATGGGGTGATCGGGCACGTTCCCCGGGCGGTACGCGCTCAGCACCTCGGGGAACACGTCGTAGCCGTGGGCGCGGGCCACCTCCTCGATGAGGTCGATCTCCCGGGTGACGTCGTAGCTGCGGTAGCCCGGGACACGAAGGTGGAGGGTGCCATCCTCCTCTCGCTCCGGAACGAACCCCAGGGGCTCGAGGCAGCCCCGTACGGTATCGGGGTCGAGAGCTACGCCGAGCACGTGCGCGATCCGGCCCAGGCGGAGCGGGACCACCTGCGGCTCGAACGGAGCCGGACACGCGTCCAGCACGGGCCCATCCACGTCGCCGCCGGCGGTGGCCAGGATGATGGCTACCGCCCGTTCCACGGCCCGACGCATTCCCTCGGGGTCCACGCCCCGCTCGAACCGGTACGAGGCGTCGGTCGACATGACCAGCGCCCGGCGGGTGCGTCGGATGGACCTGGGATCGAACAGGGCGCACTCGAGGAGAATATCCGTGGTCTCCTCGCTCACCTCCGAGTCCTGCCCCCCCATGACGCCCGCGACCGCCACCGGCCGCTCGGCATCGCAGATCATGAGCATGTCCCGCCCGAGCTCTCGCACCTCGTCATCCAGGGTGACGAAGGTCGTCTCGTCGGGACCGGCCCGACGCACGACGATGGCGTGACCTCGAAGGCGATGCAGATCGAACGCGTGCAGGGGCTGACCCAGCTCGAGCATCACGTAGTTGGTGGCATCCACCACGTTGTTGATGGGTCGGGCGCCGGCGCCCCGCAGACGCTTCTGCAGCCAGGGAGGCGAGGGTCCGATGCTGACCCCCCGGATGACCGCGCCCAGGTACCGGGAGCAGAGATCGGCGTCGTCGATCCGCACCGAGACGCCCCCGACTTCTACCACCGGCGCTCCCGTGTCGTACTCCAGGGTGATGCCCGGGTCCTCGGGGATCGGGGGTAGGCACGTCTCCCCGGTTCCCTCGGCGGCGAGCTCGCGAGCGATGCCCTGGTGGCTCAGGAGATCTCCCCGGTTGGAGGTGATCTCCACATCCAGGGTCACGTCATCAAGGCCCAGGGCCTCGACGAAGGCCTGCCCCGGGGTGAAGTCGCCCCGGATCTCCAGGATCCCGGCGTGGTCGGTGCCGAGACCCAGCTCCCTGGCGGAGCACAGCATGCCCTCGGAGTACTCCCCGCGGATCTTGACGCGCTTGAGCTTGATCCCGCCGGGAAGCGTCGCTCCCACCGGGGCGAACGGGTACCACGCCCCTTCCTTGACGTTGGGTGCGCCACACACCACCTGGACCGACCCCGATCCGGCGTCCACGGTGCACAGTGAGAGCCGATCGGCATTGGGATGTCTGCCCGCAGTGAGGACCTTCCCCACGACGACGTCCGACAGGCCCTTGCCGGGAGACGACATCTGCTCCACCGGAGCCCCCCGGAGAGCCAGGTGCTCCGCGGCCTCCGATGCGGACAGCTCGAGGCCCGGCACCATCTCCTTCAGCCAACGGTACGAAACGTTCATCGGGCGAACTGACTCAGGAAGCGGACGTCGTTCTCGAAGAAGGTGCGCAGGTCGTCCACACCGTACTTGAGCAAGGCGATCCGCGCAGGTCCCATACCGAACGCGAACCCGGTATAGCGCTCCGAGTCATAGCCCGCGTTGTCCAGGACGTTGGGATCCACCATACCCGATCCCATGATCTCGATCCAATCGGTCTCGAAGCTGGACCCGTCCGGCCGCGTGATGACGCGCTTCACGTCCACTTCGGCGCTGGGCTCCGTGAACGGGAAGAACGACGGCCGGAAGCGCACCTGGGTCCCGGGGCCCCAGAACCTGCGGGCGAACTCGGCCAGGGTGGCCTTGAAATCGACGAAGGTCACACCCTCGTCCACCACCAGGCCCTCGATCTGAAGGAAGGCGGGCGTATGGGTGGCGTCGTAGGTATCGCGCCGGTAGACCCAGCCTGGGGCGATGATGCGGATGGGCGGCTCGTACCGTTCCATGGTGCGCATCTGGACCGGCGACGTGTGGCTCCGCAGGAGCACCGAATCCACCAGGTAGAGCGTGTCCTGCTCGTCGGCGGCCGGATGGTCGAGAGGCGTGTTCAGGGCCTCGAAGTTGTACCACTCCGTGTCCGCCTCCGGGCCCCGCGCGCGGGTGAAGCCCAGATCCCTGAAGATGCCCCAGATCTCGTCCACCACCTGGGTCACGGGGTGGATCCCGCCGACCCATGGCCGGCGGGCGGGGAGCGTGAGGTCCTCGACGGAGGTGGACGCCGGTCCCGCCAGAGCCGCCTCGCGAACGGAGAGGGCCTCGGCCACCGCGGCCTTCACGCGGTTGGCTTCTTGCCCCAACGCAGGACTCTCCTGGGGCTCCATGCTCCCCAGGCCCCGCAAGATCGAGGAGATCCTGCCGTCCTTGCGTCCCAGATACCGGACGCGCACGTCCTCCAGGGCGTCGGTATCGGAGGCCGCGGCGATGGCCCGCAGGGCCTCGTCCTCCAACGTCTTGAGGGCCTCGATGGGGTGGAGCTCACTCATGGCATTCCTGGTGTCGCGACGGCCTGGAAGGCCGAAACCTATCAGGGGTGGAGTGGGCCGAAAACCTCTGGCCCGTGAACGCCGAGGGGCTCCGCGGCCTGCCGCCGCGGAGCCCCTTTTCGGACCGGATCCCCGAGAGCGTCAGTCGGCCTTGGCCGTGAGGCCCTCCTTGGCCCGGTCCACGAGGGCGGCAAAGGCCTCCGGACTCCGCACGGCGAGATCCGCGAGCGCCTTCCGATCCATCTCCACGCCGGCCTCCTTGAGACCGTTCATGAAGCGTGAGTATGAAAGGTCGTGCTCCCGTGCGGCCGCGTTGATGCGGGTGATCCAGAGGCTGCGGAAGTTGCGCTTCTTCTTCTTCCGGTCGCGGTAGGCGTGCTCCCACCCCTTCTCCACCGCATCCTTGGCGGTCTTGTAGAGGTTCTTGCGCCCGCCGAAATAACCCTTGGCGGCTTTGAAGATCTTCTTCTTCCGCTTGTTCCGCGCTCCGGCGGACGTGACTCGGGGCATGGTGCTCCCTCCTTATCCGCCGTAGGGGAGAAGGCGCTTGAGGCGCTTCTCGTCGGACTTGGCGACGAGATCGGGCTGGCGCAGACGCCGCTTCCGCTTCCTCGTCTTCTTGGTCAGGATGTGGCTCTTGTTGGCCTTGTGGCGCTTGAGCCGACCGGTTCCGGTCCTCTTCAGGCGCTTCGCCGCACCCCTGTGCGTCTTCATCTTCGGCATGATCGACTCCCTACCCCCTCTGGGGCCCTCGACCCCGGAGGGTCACGGCCTAAGGCGTCTTCAGTGGGGCCAGCACCATCGACATGGTCCGGCCCTCGAAATTCGGCTGCTGCTCTACCTTGCCCAGGTCCTTGAGGTCTTCGGTCACCCGTTGGAGCACCTCCAGTCCCAGCTCCGGATGGGTGATCTGTCGACCCCGGAACATCATGGTCAGCTTGACCTTGTTCCCCTCCTCCAGGAATCGACGGGCGTGGCGAGTCTTGAAGTCGTAATCGTGGTCTTCGATTCCGGGTCGGAACTTCACTTCCTTGACCTGGATCGTGTGCTGTTTCTTCCGCGCCTCCCGGGCGGCCCGGTTCGCCTCGTACTTGTACTTCCCGTAGTCCATCATCTTGACCACGGGCGGTCGAGCTTCCGGAGCCACCTCGACCAGGTCCAGCCCCCGCTCTGCGGCACGCTCACGCGCTTCGTCGATCGAGACGATACCGATCTGTTCGCCGTCTTCGGCGATGAGCCGGATGGGGCTGATCCGGATCTGCTCGTTGACACGGACTCTTTTCTCGCTGATGTGACCTACCTCCGACTGGATGTCCGTCTCGAGGGTCTCCCGGCGAGAGCCCCCAACACCGAAGGCCCGAGACGAGTCTCGGGCCGCGACAGAAATGACGGGGAAGCTACCGGCCCCGTCGAACTTCGCGACCCTCACGTCGACCCGGTTGGATCCTGAGGGTGGAGTCGCCGGTCCAGCGACCCACTTCTCTGATGTTGCCCGCCCAAAGGCGGTCGAGAAAGATGGCACGCCGCCGGAAATCGGTCAACGGTGCCGTCTCCCAGAGCCCTTGAACCCCGGGACGTTCGGAGCGACACTCCTGGGGTTCCTCTGGTCCCACCCGATCCCCCGTGCCCCTTTGGAACGCGACTTCCCCACCCCGTCGCCGTCCCCCGGACTCGTCGCCGAGAACATCCGGCAGGGTCGGTGGCTATTCCGCCACCGCAGCTACGCGCCTCTCATCCCCCTCACCTACATCCTCGTCCTCACCGCGTTCGGGCCCGTGCCGCCTGGCGGAGCGGGCGCGCTGCCCTGGTGGCGTGGGGCCGGGATCGTCCTGGGGTTCCTCGGACTGGCCGTGAGGGCCTGGACCCTGGGCGTGGCACGGGCCGGTACCTCCAGTCGGGGCACGGTGGAGCCGCGCGCAGCGGCGCTCAGCACCGACGGTCCGTATTCCGTCGCCCGCCATCCCCTCTACCTGGGCAATCTGCTTCTGTGGATGGGCGTCGCCGTGCTGTCGGGACACCCCGTGGGCGTGGCCGTCACCCCCCTGGTCTTCTGGATCTACTACGAGAAGATCATGATGGCGGAGGAACGCTTCCTGTTCGAGGAGTTTGGCCCGGCCTACGGCGAATGGGTGGAGCGCACGCCGGCCATGCTGCCTCGGCTGACGGCGTACACACGCTCCTCGCGGTCCTTCTCTGCCCGGGTGGCCATGTTCCGCGACTACCAGGCACCGTACGCCTTCATCGCCGCCACCACCGCCGTGGAGGTCGCCCGATCCCTGGGATCCGGCGGCCTTGGCTTCGTCGGGCCCGGGTGGGCGGTGTACTTCGTGGCCGGCACGCTCGCGTACTTCGGCGTGAACATGCTGAGGCGGCGAGGCTAGCGAACGGGGCCGTCGCGGGCTGACGCTCGCGCCGGAGCTCAGCCGGCCAGGGTCAGAGCCCGGGTGCGCACCTGCTCGGCCACCAGCTCGACGAAGGCGCGCCGGTCCATGCTCTCCTGCTTCTTTCCGGCACCCCTGCGACGGACGGCAACCGTCCCGTCCGCCGCCTCCCGCTCGCCGACCACTCCCATGTAGGGGATCTTGAGCGTCTCGGCCTCCCGGATCCGGTAGCCCAGCGTCTCGCGCGCCGCCACCCGGGCCCGTATCCCCACCGCCTCCAGGTCCCGCACCAGCGCCTCGGCGCTCTCGACCCAGTGCTCCGACACGGGCAGCACCCGGACCTGCTCCGGCGCGAGCCACGTGGGGAAGGCCCCGGCATAGTGCTCGATGAGGCCCCCCACGAAGCGCTCCATGGATCCCACCAGGACCCGGTGGAGCATGACGGGCCGGTGGGTCTGGTTGTCCTCGCCCACGTACTCGAGGTCGAATCGCTCCGGCAGGTTGAAGTCGAGCTGAACCGTGGGACCCTGCCACTTCCGGCCGATGGCGTCGATGAGCTTGAAGTCCAGCTTGGGCCCGTAGAAGGCACCGCCGCCCTCGTCGTATTCGAAGGGCACGCCCCTGGCCTCCATCGTCTCCGCCAGGACCTTCTCCGCCTCGGTCCACTCCTGGTCCGACCCCAGCGCCTTGTCCGGCTTCGTGGCCAGCTCGATGGTGTACGGGTACCCGAAGGTCCGCAGCATCTCGTCCACCAGGTCCAGCAGGCGTCCCACCTCGCCCGGCACCTGGTCCGGCGTGCAGAATACGTGCGCGTCGTCCTGGGTGAAGCCTCGAACCCGCAGCATGCCGTGGAGCACGCCGCTCCGCTCGTACCGGTACACCGTCCCGAACTCCGCCATGCGAATGGGCAGATCGCGATAGGATCGTTGTCCGCTCTGATAGATGGCGATGTGGCCCGGACAGTTCATGGGCTTCGGTCGGAAGCGGGCGCCCTCGACCTCCATGGCGCCGAACATGTTCTCGGCGAAGTTCTCCAGGTGCCCGCTGATCTCGAAGATGCGCTCGCTCATGACGTGGGGCGTGTAGACCAGGTCATAGCCGTGGCGCAGGACGAGATCCCGCTCGTAGTTCTCGATCTCCATGCGCACGAAGGCACCCCGCGCGTGCCACAGGATGAACCCCTGGCCCACCCGCTGGTCGGTGCTGAACAGGTCGAGCTCCCGTCCCAGCCGCCGGTGATCGCGCTTCTTGGCTTCCTCGCGGCGTTGGAGGTCCTCCGACAGCTCGCCTTTCGTGAAGAACGCGGTGCCGTAGATGCGCTGCAGCATCTGGCGGTTCTCGTCCCCCCTCCAGTACGCGCCGGCCGCCGACAGAAGCTTGAAGTGCTCCAGGCGGCCCGTTGTCGGCACGTGGGGACCTCGGCAGAGGTCGAGGAACTCCCCGTCGCGGTAGACGGTGATCACCTCGTCCTCGTCGAACTCCTCCAGGCGCTCGAGCTTGAGGGGATCGTCCTCGACCAGCTCTCGGGCCTCGGCCTTGTCCACCCTGCGCCGTTCGAAGGGCAGGTCCGCCTGCGTAACCTCCTGCATCCTGTCCTCGAAGGCCACGAGATCGTCCGGCGTGAAGGGCTCGTCCACCTCGAAGTCGTAGTAGAAGCCGTCGTCGATGGCCGGCCCGAATCCGATCCCTGCGCCCGGTCGGAGGTCGCGGACGGCCGTAGCCAACACGTGAGCCGCGGAGTGCCGGAGCACCTGCAGGGCCTCCGGGTCCTTCCGGGTGAGGATGCGGATCTCGGCGTCCGACTCGATGGGGGTCATGAGATCGACAACCTGGTCGGCCACCACCGCCGCCAGGGCGGCCTTGGCCAGCCCCGGCCCGATGGCGGCGGCCACGTCCCCGGCGGTAGAGCCCCTGGGAAGCTCGAGGGCGTCGCCGTCGGGAAGCGTGATCCGGATCTGCTCGCTGGACATGGTTTCTCTTCGAGGTTCGGGTGGTCCGTGAGATTCGGGCGTCGGGCCCCCGCAGGTCAAGCAAAAGGCGCGACCCCAGGGATCCGGGGCCGCGCCTCTCGGCTTCGTCGCTTGTTCAGCCTAACCGACGCGCGCAGCCCCCCGGCCGGTGGTCCGGCCGGTGGTCGTGGTCGTGTCGGTCGTCAGGCGATGCCACATCGGGTGCGATCTCCGTGCTGAACGTGCTTCCGAAGGATGGGCAGACACGAAGAACTGGTCAATCCTCCCGTGCCATCCGTCCGGACGCGATCTCCTCGACGATGCGGTCCGCTCCGTAGACCTCCTCCAGGGCCTCCCGGATCGCTCGGACGTCCACCATGATGTTCCGTCCTCGCTCGGGGAGGTAGATGAAGTCCCGGGACAACCCCTCGATGTTGCGGTCGAAGTTGAGGCCGACGATGGCGAGATCGCGCGTGACGGCCGGTGAGCCGGAGTTCCCCCCGTACGTGTCGGCGGTAGACGTGAAGTTCAGCGGCGTGGACAGGTCCAGGCCCTCGGGCGGGGGCACCCACCGGTCCGGGAGCTGCCATTCCACATTGCCCTCGTGGCCGTAGTACCGGTCATACATGCCGTAGAATGTGGTGTGGGCCGGAGCCAGCGTGCCGTTGTACTGGTATCCCTGCACCACGCCGTCGGTGATCCGAGGCGACGAGGTGGCATCGGGCG
The DNA here is from genome assembly GCA_037387345.1 of Gemmatimonadota bacterium. Lineage (GTDB taxonomy): Bacteria > Gemmatimonadota > Gemmatimonadetes > Longimicrobiales > Gaopeijiaceae > SZUA-318. The sequence continues at coordinate 1,546 of JARRLD010000017.1, read as the reverse complement.
GCACGTCGGTTCCGTACACCTCGAATCGGGCACGGCCCAGATCGGCGGCCAGCTCACGTTCGCGCCGCCCCAGGCTGCCGGCCCGCCGGCCGTAGGCCGCCACCCGCGGTTCCAGCACCCCGGCGAGGCGCAGAAGGACGTCCTCCGCCGGTGGCTCTCCCCCCTGTACGGCGCTCCGGAGCCTGTCCTGATGAGCGAAGATCGACGAGGCCAGCAGCACGGCTGCGGCGCCTTCCGGTGAACGGCCACCCAGAGCCGCCTCCACCAGGGGATCGTCCTCGGGCAGGTACCCCTCGAAGTCGGCCAATCGAAGCCCCAGGAGGTCCTCCTCCAGGTCGGCCGGGTGGTCCGGGATGGACAGCAAAGCGGCACGCATCGCGGAGACGCTGTCCGCCGGGACCCCCTCGGCCTCGGCCGCCCGCATACGCGAGGCCGCCAGGGCACGGGCCAGCGCACGCGATCCATAGCTGGCATGCGCGAGGTTGTAGAACGCCCCGTGCTCTCCCTGGATCTCCCGCAGCTCCGCCTGGACCCGGCCGATCTCCTCGATGAGATCACCGTAGCGCATTTCCAGGGCGGGGTCGGCGTGTACCGCCGACTGGTACGCCATCTCGGCGGCCCGCTTGCGCGCCATGATCTGTGGATCCCTCAGCGCTGCCAGTCGCCCGGTATACGCCTTGAGGCTGTTGGACAACGAGAAGGCCCGGTTCCTGAGATCGAGGCGCTCCCCTTCCACCGGATCCGCCGCGTAGGCTTCCCGCAGGGCGCGAAGGCGCGCCTCGAAGTAGGCCCTGCGGACCGGAGCGTACACGTCCCGCTGGTACTCCAGCTGATCCAGGGTCCGCAGCCGGTTGGTGGGACCGGGGTTCCCGATGATGAACACGGGCTCGCCCTCGGCGGCGCCGTCGCCCCAGGTGAACCAGTGCGTCGGCCGGTACGGACTTCCGTCGGGTCCGGACACCCGGTAGAAGGCGAAGTCCAGCGCGTAGCGCGGGTAGGTGAAGTTGTCCGGATCGCCGCCGAAGAAGCCCAGGCTGAGCTCGGCTGCCGCCACCAGTCGCAGGTCGGTGAAGCGGCGGAACACGTAGGCGGAGTACCGGCCTCCATTGTAGAGGGGGACCACCTGGACGAAGACACCGTCGGTGCCGGCGTAGTCCGCCGCCAGCCGCCGGCGCACCGCGGCGATGGCCTCCTCCCTCACCGCCCCACGTTCCGCCTCGGGAGCAGCGTCCACCTCGGAGAGGACCTCGTCGCTGACGTCCGCCACCGCGATGAGCTGGTCCGCATAGTTGCCGGGGAGTGGACGCTCCTCGTCCTGCGTGGCGGCGTAAAAGCCGTCGTCGAGGAGAGACTCCCCCTCCCGGGAGACGCTGCTGACGGCCCGACGCGCGCAGTGGTGGTTGGTCACCACCAGGCCATCGGCCGAAACGAACGCGGCCGAGCAGCCGGGGATGCGCAGCGCCGCCATGCGGGCGCGCTCGAACCACTCGGGGGTGGCAGCGAAGCCGTACGTCTCGGTGAAGTACGCCGACGGAGCGTACTCGAA
>JARRLD010000016.1:0-43481 GCA_037387345.1 Gemmatimonadota bacterium | reverse complement strand
CGGGGGTGTAGCTCAGTTTGGTTAGAGCGCCGGCCTGTCAAGCCGGAGGTCGCGGGTTCGAGTCCCGTCACTCCCGCCATCTAGCGCGCGCGTAAGTCGCGAACCCACGCGCAGTTGTGACCGCGCGCTCTCGCGGTCCATGTCGCCGTCGAGGACGTAGGGGCAGGTCCGTACCAGCAAAAGTGCTGGTACGGGCGAGAACACGCTCTGGATCGACGCCGCATCGCACACGAACCGCAATCGGAACGTGTCCGAATTCGTGCGCTAGAGGCCAATCAGAGCACGAATTCGCGACATCCGGTGTCGGCCGCCGGAGGTAGTGTTGCGCTCCGCATCGGAGGCAACGCATGGCCTGGCTTCGCTCTCGCATCGAACGATCTTCGGGACTCACGACGTACGCCATCGAGTGGCGCGAGGGCGGCAAGGTGCGGTCGAGGCAGCTCGGCCCCGTCACCGAGAAGGAGGCGCAGTACGAGCTCGCCGCCATGGAGGCCGGCCGGCGCACGCGGCGCGCCGCCGTCGCCGTGGACGCCAAGCGCGCCGTCCGCGAGTACCTGAAGCACCTCAAGGTCTCGGGCCGCCGCCAGGGCACGATCGACCACGACCAGGACAAGCTCAAGCCCCTCCTCGACGAGTGGGGCGACCGCCCGATGGCGGGATGGTCACGGACCATGCTGGAAAGGCTCCTCCACGACCGATCGTGGTCCGCGAGTCGGGTCCGCCAGGCCCTCGGGGTGTACCGCCGCTTCATTGCGTGGTGCGGCGCCGTCGGCTACCTCTGCGGAGACTTCGTCGGCGAGATGAAGCCGCCCCGTGCCCGGCCCCAGGAGCACCGCGAGGCCCTCTCCCCCGAGCAGTGCCGCCGCCTCCTCGACGCCGCCCGGGGCCACTACCTCGAGGTCCCGGTCGCGCTGGCCCTCCTGACAGGGCTGTCACGGGCGGACCTCCGGACGATCACCTGGAAGGAGGTCGATCTCGAGGCGGGCCTGATCACGCGCCCCCGGCACAAGACCGGCCGCGCGCTGCGCCTCCCCATGTCGGAGCCGCTCCGCGAGGTTCTGGGGCGCCAGCCCGTCCGGTCGGGGCCCGTCTGCAAGGGGCTTCCGAAGTCGGACTCCTCTCTCTACAAGGCGCTCCACCGCCTCATGGACCGGGCCGGCGTGCCCCGGAGCGGGTGGCACCAGCTACGCCACAGCGCGGCCACGCTCCTCGCCGCTGCGGGGATCGACGTGGCCACGATCGGCCGGATGCTAGGGCACCGGCCGGGGTCGCCGATCACGCTCCGGTATCTCCACACGGACGATGGACGGCTGCGCGAGGCGGCGAACGCCGTCGCACGCGCCGTGCGGCGCGCGTAGGCCGGCGTCTGGCTTGGCCTCGGCGGCCATCTCCGCGGTGCGGGGACCCTCCCATGCCCCCTGGGGCTGCGCTCCCCGGACCCCGCGTCGGCCCTGATCGCTGGGGACCTTGGGTGTTGACGGGCAGTGTGCCGATCTGCTATCGAGAGGCCAGCGGATTCGGCCACACGCCAGGCAGCGCGGGAATCTCGCCGTCGAGGCTCCCCGACACATCGGCCGTGTCCGCCTTGACCCCGAACGGAGACTCGAAATGGCTGGAGAACTGGTCCCCCTCGTCCTCATCCCCCGCTACACGTCGTACGTCGGCGACGGCACATTCACCACGATCGCGATGGACGTGACCGAGTACGAGTCCGCGATCGTCAACTGTTGACGGGGCGTGCTGCTCGGCTCCGGTCCGCCCACGATCGAGTTCAAGTTCGAGGAGTCCACGGACCAGGACAGCTGGACGACCTGCACGAACGGGTCGGGGGCGATCCCGGCGAGAAGCAGGAGGCCCAGTACACGCCGCTGCTCAAGAAGCGCTGGTTCCGCTGCAAGGTCACGATCGTCGGTACCGATCCCAGCGTCAGCTGCTGGGCCATCGGGTTCCTCGAACTGCGGCAGTCCTAGCCCATCGCTGGAGGGAAGCAACGCGCCGAGATCCGCAGGCGCATCGAGGCTTCCACGCCTCTGCCCTCCGCGCTCGGGGCTCGCCTCCCCGGAGAGGAGCAGTCGTGGCTCAAGTCGTAACGCCGGCCGTCCTGCTGCCGCGCTTCACATCGATCGTCGGGATCGGTGCGTTTCCTTCGCTACCAATCGAAGTGACTGCCTTCCAGCGTGCGAACCTGACCGTGTGGCGCGGCCCCATGATTGGCACGAGCACCGCGATCTCGATCGCATTCCTGGAGTCGACTGATCGGAATACCTGGTTCGAGATCAAGCCGGCGATTTCCCCCCTCGAGAACGTCGAGACGCCGGTGCAGTTGTCGTTCGATCGTCGGTGGTTTCGGGTGGTCGTGCACCTCGTCGGGACGAACCCCGGCGTCACGTGCTGGGTCCAGGGCTTCTTCGTCAACCGAGAGGAATAGGTGTCCGGCGTGGCCTGCGGCAGCTCATGCGGTTGCACTTCCTGCCATGGCAGCAAGAACACGAAGCGCGCGGGGCACGCCGCCGAGTGTGTGGCACCTCCTGCCAGCTTCGCCACGTACCATCCTGGCCGGGCCCACGCCAGCCTGCGGCCGGGTTACTCGATCATCGTCCCTGGCTCCGCACGGCGATCCCGCACCAACCGCGTCATCTGGGCGCACTTTGCCGACAGCGCTGTGGGAGTCTTGATCCCGGGCAAGCACGGCCCCGATGCGCTCTATCGGCTTCTGGGCGGCACGCCACTCCAGGTGGCAACCGGTTCGGCGTCGGACGAACCGGCTAGGTCGCCAGAGGCAACGGCGACCGACACACCGCCTACCGACTCGCCTGCGTACATGCCCGACAATCCCGGTGTCGGTCCGGGCAAGTTGCTGGACATCGACCTGGGTGGCGGGGGCCGGGGAAAGGGCGGCGGCGGGGGCGAGGAAGAGGAAGAAGAGTTGGAGGATCCGTGCCCCCCCTGTTACTGCATCTGGACGTGGGACGGGTGGTGGGAGTGGGTCCTCAACGCATGGGAGTTCCACGACGGCGTATGGTGGCACGACGGGGTTGCTCGCGTCTCGCCGTGGGAGTTCCTCGCACCCAGAGACCAGCTGTTCACGGTCGATGTGGAGAGGGGGGCGGGCGCCGAGGTCGCCGATCGTCGATCGCAGTTCGCTGCCGCGATCGCCGACCTGGATGCGGCCACTCGCCAGGACCGTGCACCCACGACGCAGGCATCGTTCCCTCTGGACATTGAAACCACGTTCGCGAGCGACCCGACCTTTCTGACCCAGCCGACCCGCGTGCTGCCCGCACCAGTGGAATCCACGAGTCTCGTGGCGATGGAGACGATGGACGCCCGCGGCCTGCAGTCAGTGGCCGGAGTTGACGACGCATTCGGTGTTGGTCCCTCGGGGCTCGCGCTCGGCGGCGACGAACGACCCGGCGGCCTGGCATTCGGCGCGGGAGATCGACCGGAGGCGGCGGCGTTCAGCGGGAGCCCGCTCAGCAGCGCTGATCGCCTGGGTGTGGGCCTGGCCGGCGCGGCGGCCCGCGGCCTGGGCGTCATCGCCCCGAAGTCGGATGGAACCGTGGCCACGTCGATGGCGTCAGCATCCGCAGTCACTCCCCCCGCCTTCCCGGGGTCGTTCTCCGCCGCGCTTCGCCCTACGATCGGCGGAGCCGGGAGCGGACAGGGCAAAGGTGGCGCGTCGGCAGGTGCTGCCGGCGGCCCGGCGGGCGGTCCCGGCGCACCACCGGCTGGCACAGGGGCCGGCAGCGGAGGCGGGGCCGGAGGCGGCGGTTCCGGCCCCGGGGGTGCCGGAGGTGGTGGCGGGGGCGCGGGCGGCAGTCCCGGCGCCAGCCCACCCGGATCGATCCCGCCGGCCGCGCCGCCGCCCACATCTCCGCCCCAGACGCCTCCATCCGGCGGCGGAGGCGGCCCACCGCCGCTCGGGGCGCCCCTCGGACCCACTCCTCTCGGGCCGATCGGTGCTCCTCCGCTGGCATTGCCTGCTCAGACGCCAAATGCGAGCGTGACAGGCGGACTACCCAGTTCTGCCGTCCACGCTTTTCAGAGGGCTCTTCGTGCAGGGGGTGGCTACTTGATGCCGCCATCGGCCACACCCGGCCCGCCCGTGGGTGCCGCGCCCCTCCGCCCCGGGGGCAGTATGGTCGCTCCGCTGCACATCCAGCCGCCCCAGACCGGGGCGGCGCCCTTCGCTCGTCCTCTACTCGGCCCTGCCCGAGTGGCGGGCCAGCAGAGCATGCCGGCAATGCCTGGGTTCGCCGGGCATCTTGAGCAAGGGGTGGTCGCTCCGCCCAAGTTTGACGCGTCGTCTCTATCCGCACCCTCTGGCAAGCCGGCTCCCGCCGGCGGTCTCGGCGACATCCAAGTCTCGAAGCCCAGTCCGTCGAGCAGCCCGGTGTCACCGCCGATGTCGTATTCGAAGGGCAGCACCGCGGCGCCACCTTCAAGCAAGGCGGATGTAGTCCTGGGCGGTGGCGCGACGGCCCCGTCCGGCTCCGCCTCCCTCGATTGGGGCGGGGGCGGCTCAAGCATGAAAGGTGCGCCAGCTGCGAGCGCCCCGATGGCCCCGAACAATATGGGCGGAGCTCCTGTAAAGAAGCCCCAGCCTGTCGCCGCACCGCCGAGCGCAGGCGTCCACGGCCAGCAGTTTGCCGGGCCCAGTGTGTGGGCCGCGCTGTGGTGGCTGTCGCCTTCCCCGCCCGGGGCCCCGGGAGCTCCTGGCGGGGCCCTCAGCGTCGGGGCCATGCGGGGCGGCGCAGCGCCCCTCGACGGCTCGCTGCCTTCTGCTGCACGCGGCGGTGGGGGGAGCGCAGTGTCTTCGATGGTGCCGCCCGGTACGTTTGATAGCGTAGCTGGCGGCACGAAACCGGCAGGGCTCTCCTCGCTCGACTCAGGCCAGCAACAGCGCGGCAAGGGCGGAAACGGGCCCATGGCTGTGGCGGAGCGCGTCGGTGCTGCCAAAGCGAACGCGGACGCCGCCGCCAATCGCGCCGCGAGAACCTCGGATCAAGCATCGAGAACACAGGCGCATGCGGACGTGGCGCGCGCCAAGAGCGACCTGGTCAAGAAGGTTGCTGGGATTGCGAAGGAGGACGCGAACGGGAAAGAGAACCCGGCGATTCGGGCCCGAGTGATCGAGGCGGACAAGAACGAGGAGGCGGCAGACAAGAAGGCAGCCGTGGACGCACGACGCAAACAGATCGACGACGCCGTGGCCGCCAGCCGCCAAGCGAATTATGAGCAGGCACAACGTGATCTCGACAAGGAACTCGAGGGGGCGTCGGAGCAGGAGAAGGCGCGGGCCAAGGAAGCGCTGGAGAGGGCGTACGAGCGCCAAGAGAAAGCCCTTAGGAAGGCTGCCGGGCCACGCTCGGAGTCACTTGCCATGCGAAGCGCCGTACGCGCCGAGCGGCGAAGCAACCGCGAGTTCGACGCGGCACGTCGTGCATTCGACCGAGAACGAAAGAGCGTCTCGCGAAAGTACCCCCCGAGCCAGCGGCAGCGGGCGCTCGACGACATCTCACGCCGGGAGACGAAGCTCGACCGTCGGCAGTACTCTCAGCACAAGTTCGACACACAGAGGCAGGACGCGCTTCGCGCGGCGGAGAAGGAACGGTCGCTCACGCAGGAGGAGCGCAGGGAACTCAACGAACTCAATGCAACCGAGCGGCAGCGAGAGCGCGAGAAGGATGCCTTCCGCAAGCGCATGGACAGCAGGCTTCCCCAACGTCGGCGCGACCGAGCTGATCGGGATCAGCGCAAGGCAGACCTCAAGTCCAAGATCAAGAACGCCATCACCGGAAACCAGATCAAGCAGGCGAAGGAGGACCTGAAGAAGCTCGCGGCCGAAGAGAAGAAGGACATCACGACTCGAAAGCAGGAGATCGAGGACGTCCCGGAGGGGGATCGCTCCGACGAGGAGAAGGCGGAGCTGAAGGAGATCAAGGAACGCATCGAGGAACTGAAGAAGCTACTCGAGGAGATCTGCCCAAAGGAGTGCGATCCGCCTTGCGAGCCGCCAGAGGCGTGCTACTGCGAGCCCATCGAGATCAATGGGAATGGGAATGGGAACGGCAACGGGAACGGTGGAGGCGGCGGCGGTCCCGGCGGTGGCGGACCTCCGGTCACGATCGACGGTGGCGCCGGCAAGGGGCCAGTGGTTGTGCCGCCTGTCGAGCCGGAGGGCAGCCGCCAGCCCGGTCGCGGTCGTACTGGCGGCGGCGCAGGTAGTGGCGGATATGGCGGCGGGACGCAGGAGCCGCCCATTCCGCCGCGAAGGCGTCCGGACAGCGTTGGGCCGCCTCCGAAACGAAAGGACTACGGCAAGAAGGACGACGCCGTCGAGGTCCCCAAGATCCCGGTGGTTCCGATTCCCTGCCAGGAGGGCTGGTTCCGCTGGGACTCCATCCCCGAGCACATCCGCCAGCAGGGACGGTTCCCGATCACGCGGGATCCCAAGAGCGGTCGGGCATGGGTCCACACCGGCGGCAACACGTTCGAACTCGATTCCCAGACCGCGAAAGAGCTCAACGAGCACTATGACGACCCCAGCAATAGGGGCAAGTCGTTCGACGCGAAGCCGCACCACGAGTTGATCTGTGTCGAATCCAACGACGCCAACAACGACCTGCCGGAGTGGGTTCAGGATCTGATCTCGGGCATCGTTGCTCTGCGCGACGAGTTCATTCCGGAGACGGTGCGCCAGGCTCTACTGCAGTACGCCGACGACCTGGCCACGGCGGCTGACGTGATCCTGGAGTTGATCTTCGGTGCGGCGTACACGATCCTGAAGAAGCTCGCCAACGGCGAACCGATCACGGCAGACGACTGGAAGGCGCTCGTCATCGACGTGGTGGGCACAGCGGTCGCCGGGCCTCTCGGCAAGGCGTTGGGAAAGATCCTGAAGAAGGGAGGCGAGGGCGCCAAGAAGCTCAAGAACGCGCTCATGAAGAGCGCCGCGAAGAAGGGCGAGCGGCTGACCGACGAGATGGCCGAGGAGGCGCTGGAGAAGATTCGGCGGGCCGCGGACAGCGTCGAGCCGGGCGACGTCTCTGCAGCGGGACGGCGAGGCCACACGGGTACGGCGGCAGGGCCAGACGACGTCCGGGTGCCGGATGGGACGGGCCACTCGGGCTCCCGTGGAGGTGGGGCGGGTCGGGGCACACAGGCCCCAGAGGGCGGGCCCGGGTCTGGTCGGCCGCCTGCTGGTACCGCGCCCGAGCCGCCGCCGCCACCCCGAAGGCCGGACGCACCCGAACGCCCCCCCGACGCACGCGAGGGAGGATCCCCGGACACCCCTGATGGCAAGCCCAAGAAGAGCGATACCGACCAGCCGCCTCCGCCTCCGCCTCCGCCGGAACCGCCCGGCAAGTGGCCCGATAACCTCCCGAAGAACAATCAAGCTCTAGGCGACTACTTCGAGCGCAGGTACGGAGACTACGCGAGACGCAATGGACGGACCGTCGTGGGAGAGCAGGTACCAATGGAGGTCCGCGTCCGGCGTACGAAGGCTGATGGCACTGTGGTTGAAGAGTGGGTGGAGATCCGAGCCGACGCGCTGGAAGTCGTGGATGGGAAGGTGCACATTGTCGATGTGAAGGCCTCCTCCAATGCCAAGCCGATCAAGAACGCAAGTGGGGAGGTGACGGGCTACGAGGTGGATCCCCATTTCACGCCGAATCAGAAGGAGGCCTACCCATGGGCCCAACAGGGAGCAGAGGTTCGCATCAAGGGAGGCACGAAGAGAGGCAAGGAGGCACTTGAGAGCTTGCGCGATGAAGGCATCATGCCGGATGGTGCCGGCAACGTAGCGATCGGCGACGTGCGCGTCGAGGTGTTCTCGCCGGCGAACCTTGACGTCCCCATATCCAGATCGATCGGGACGAGGACGAACCGCGCCGACAATGTCGTCCCGGACGGATCGGTCCAGGTACCATGAGCCCCATCGCAAGCGAAACAGGTACCGCGCATGACCGTCTATGACTCCGGCACCATCGACCAGATCTCCGTGGACGGCCCGGAGGAGAAGGTCTACCTCGGCATCGTCATCCCGGGCCCCTTCAGTAGGAAGCCCAACTTGATCGAAGCGCTGAACAAGAAGGTCAACGACTACGTGACCTTCGTTATGTCAGGCGAGTTGGCGCGCAAGTATCCGCACCTCGAGCGTTATCGGCCGTACATAGAGATCGCCCATGCTGGACCGCTCGGAGAATTGGACCTGGATCTGGTTCAGAAGCTCGGGGATCAACTGACGAGTCTTGGGTTCGGGCTCCGAACCGTCGATCTGAACGCCGTGGACCGGGAACGATGACCACGAGGCAGTCGGACAGGGCGATCAAGCAGTCCTTTCGCCCCTTGCTTGAGGCCAACGGATTCGACCTCGAAAAGGTAGAGGGGGTGCGTGCCACCCGGGAGCGTGGGCGCTATCACGATCAAGTCACCGTGCTGGTCATCTGGACCGTTCCGCGGGTAGTCCGGGTGTTCGTTAGGGTACGCAGCGACTCGCTCAACGAGTTCATGGTGGGCCTCTGGCCCGAATGGGGGCTCGACCATCCCAACGGCGCTCTCAATCTCGGTACTTTCGAGCCCGGAGCGGACCCCTTTCATGCAGATGGAGCACGATGGGGTTGGGATTTCGACGGGCCAGAGCCGCCCGAGGCACTGCTCGAAGAGATCAAGCCGTTACTTGACTCGACCTGCACGCATCTCAGGTCGGTCTGCAATGCGGACACGCACGCGGATCTGATACGGGAGCACGCCTTCAACCTCGGCCCCCTGCGGCCTGCGCCGGTACTGGCGGGCGCACTTGCGCATGCTGGTCGGTACCACGAAGCGGTGCGAATCTGCCGTGCCGCGTTGGGAAGCAATGAGGCGGCCCTCGCAGAGAGCGTCTCGTATGCTCCGCAGGCCCGCCCCCTACTTCAGGCGATTCTGGACTACTGCGAGGCGCGGTTCTGAGTCAGAGTCGAGCGTCGGCCATGGCGTGCGAGTTGGTCGCATTGCCATCAGGACGCACTGTTGGACTCGCGCGCAGCATCGATCTTCGCCACGTCCTCCGCCGTGTACGGGGCGTCGTCGTACTCCTTGATCAGCCCCTTCGCGGCCTCAATGGCCTTGGCGAGCGTGGTCGCCACGCCCCGGCGCTGGAGCCAGGTCACGACGGCCACGACGAGCCCGACGGCCCACAGGAGCCATTCGATGAGCCCGCCGCCGAAGGGCGCGGGTGGGATCACGAGGTCCGGGCGAGGCGGAGACTCCGCCTGTTCACGGAGCCCTTCAGCCAGCCTCGCAACCGCCGCCGTGAGGGCGTCGATCCTCCCCTGGTTGGCCTCCGCCCCCTTCGCCACCTCCTGGGCGATCCGGTCCTCGAGCTGCGCGCGGAGCGACGCCCCCTCGGCAACCGCGGTCTGCGCCTCGTCCGCACCGGCCGGCGTCCCCGAGATCAGGTCGAGGACGCCGCGCAGAGGGTCCACGGCGAGCGTGACCTCGTGCTTGCCCGCGCTGACGTCGAGGCCGACGTCGGGCCCCACCTTCTCACCGGTCGCCCACTGGGCGTGCGCGCCGGCGTTGATGGCCGGCTCTGTCGCCACGCGCGTGGCGCACCCCGTCGTGGCCAGGAGCAGGAGAAGCGCCAGGAGCCCCGTCGCGACCGACCCGAGGGCCGTGTGGCGCACGGAGGGCATGTAGGAGGGTGTGACCGCGACGCCAAAAACGAAAAGACGCGCGGGGACAGGGCTCTTCCAAAGCGCCTGTCACCGCGCGTCTCTGCGTGCGTGAACGGGGATGTCGCCGGGCCCGCGTTCGCGCCCGACAGGGGACATTGAACCACCGCCTGGGGATCCCTCCTACGGTCAGCCGCCGCGCCCGTGCGGGTCACTAACACGCACGACGAGGTGTTGTGACGAACGTACGCCCGATCGCATCCGAACCGCGCGAAGGGAGAAGGCCCGCCGACGGGAACCTTCTGGAGAAAAGGGGAAATGTGTGGAATGAGAAGGAAGGTTTGACGCTATCGAGCAACCGTCGGCGGCCACGCCAGTCTACCGCGAGGGCACGCCGCGCGTCGTCAGCCGCGCGAGAACATGCCGCGCACGACCTCAACGATCGCGGCAACGAGTGCACCGCCGATCGCACCGAGCCCCGCAAGCCGCGCCTTGCGCACGGCGGCGTCCTTCTCGATCTCGCCCACCTGCTCCTCGAGCGCGCGCACGTCCGAACGAAGCTCGGGCACGACGTTGAGACTCGCCTCGATAGCCACGAGTCGCTCGCGATCCTTGCCCTGGTCACGCTGCACGGCGTCGAGCTTTGCGTGCAGGCGTCGATGCGAGCGGTCGTTCTTCCGGTCGAGCCGGTCGAGCTTGTCGCACAGCATCTCGAACTCACGGGCCGTGGGCTTGGGCGCGCCGTCGCTCATCGTCACTCCTTCTTGATCCACTCGTAGCCGGGCGGCGGCGGGAGCATGCCCATGAGCATCGGGTCAGGCGCCCACCCCGGCGGCGTGGGGCCTGCGCCCGTGTCGTGGAGCACCGCGCCACCGGGCTGGACGTGGTCCGGGTTGCCTGGCGTGGCGCCGTCGGCCATGTGCGAGGCCGGGAGCTGGTTCGTTCCGTCATCGAGCTGCTGCGCGCTCGCTGGAATGAAGTCCTGCGGGACGGGATGCGGCTCGTAGTCGCCACCGTTCGTGCCCGTGCCCGGCCCTCCCGCGGCGGGCTGGACGTGCTCCCAGGTGTGGCCCCCGTCGTAGCTCCCCGGTGCGCTGGGCGTGGGGCGGAACAGCTCCCCCGTGCCGTCCTGGAAGACCTCGCCGCCGGGATCGTCCAGGTCGTGCGGATCCAGTCCGAGCGCGCCCTCCGTGGCGTGCTTCTCCCCGAGCACCGTGGGCGGGACCTCGCTCCCGGGCGGGAGGTCCACGGGCCCGGAGCCGCCGGGCGGGAAGTAGAGCCCGCCGTCCGGGGCCACGGCACCAGGGACGCCGATCTCGCCCGTGAGCGCGCCGTCGGCGTCCACGAGGAGGGTCTTCCCCAGCTGCTGCGCGAGCCCCTGGATCAGCGAGAGGAGGATCGCGTCCGAGCCGCCGTCGGCGACGCCGTCGGGCGCACCGCCGAGGCCTCCGCCCGTATCCCACGGCTTGTCGGTGAAGCCGCCGAATCCGTCGCTCCACGTGTCAGCATCCGGATCGTAGGTCCAGAGCGTCCCGAAGGGGTCCAGGTAGGTGACGTCGCCGGTGTCGGGGTCGACGGAGAAGTCGCCGCCCTTCTGGAACTCCAGCAGGTCGAAGAGGATCTCCAGGATGTCGAAGATGATCTCGATCTCGATCTTGAGGTTCGTGGACTTGCCGCCGCCGCTCGGGCGCTGCATCACGACGCGCTCGGCGCAGACGGGCGTGGGCGCGTCCTGGCCGATCTGCTGGCCGTGCGAGGAGAGGCAGGCCATCAGCTCTTCGAGGCGCTGCGTCGCGGTCTTCTGACGCTCGGCCCGGTGCTTCGCCATGAGCGCGCGGCGCAGCGCGTCGAGGTTGAACCGCCCCGAGGCCTTCGTGCCGGCGTAGACGCGGGTAATCGTGTTCTCGACGTCCCACTCGACGGCCACGACCGAGAGCGTCACGTCGTCGAGGAACGAGAAGTCCCTCGCGCCCGTCGTGTCCACGAGCTTGAGCGTCCGTCCGAGGCCCGCCCACTGGGTGTCGAGCAGGCCCTTGATCTCGATCTGGACCTCGTAGGCGAGCTCGCCGAAGAGGCCGAGGAGGTCGTCAGCAACCGCCGTAAACGCCGTGACCATCGCCGCAGAGCCGTCGAACTGCGGCGCGTTCAACCCGTAGACACGCATGACGGCCGGGTCGCCGCGCCCGGGCTTGCCGCCGCCGTTCCACTTCGCGCTGTCCGTGGCGTAGGCCGTCCCCCGGAAGCCCGCCGCGGGGACGCGCAGCGTCGGCACCCAGGGGAGCGTTCGGTCGTAGGTCGGGACCTCGACCTTCACGATGGCCTGCGCCGTGGCCTCGGCGTTTCCCTCCTCGCACGGGTTGGCGGGCTCGGCCGGGGGCGTCAGGTAGTTGATGAGGCCGATCGCGGGAAGATCGAGCTCGACCTCGGCGGGGCGCGACGGGTCGTCGGGCGTCGTCGTCGTTGCCTTGGTCTGGATCTCCATGTTCCCGAGCTTCACGGAGACCTTGGCGCAGGCGTCGGGCGCGATCCCCTTGTCGGGGTCGGTCAGCGTGAAGAGGCGCCCCATGATGCGGTGGCCGTTGTCCCGGCCGCCGCCCTTGGCGTCGCCCTCCACGTCGAACGTGTCGCCGGGGTTCGGGCCGCCCGCCTTCCACGGACCCGTGAGCTCGAACTCCAGGGCCGTGTTGTCGTTGACCCGGTAGGCGTTGCCCGACTCGGGGCCCGAGGTGAAGCGCAGGCCCCCGAGGTACCACTCGTGGGCGTCCATCTCGAAGGGCGCGTCCGGCACCATGGTCACGGGATCGCCGGCGCCGGCCGAGGAGAGCACGGTGCCCGAGTCCTTGTTCTTCCAGCTCTTGGCCTGGTCGTGCGTCCCCTCGAGCCCCGCGTCCCAGCCTTGATCGAGCCCGCCGCCGTCGTTCGTGAGCTCCGTCATCGTCGTCTCGGGGCGGTCGCCCCGCACCTCGACGGCGGTGAAGTTGTCGTCCGGGTTGACCTGGATCTCGCCGGTCACGTGCTGCAGCCCGACGTCGACCTGCGTCTGCGTGCCCGAGGTGCGGTCGTAGAAGCGCCACTTCCGCGTCGCCGGGTCGATCTTGCAGGCGAACTTCGTGAACGACAGCAGGGCCTCGACGCCCGCATAGACATCCTGGCTCGCCGCCATGCCCGGCACCTTCGTGGTGATGGCGTCCAGGTCCGTCTGCTCGTAGGGCGGCTCGTTCTCATCGGGCGGGGCTGCCAGCTGGTCACGGAGCATCCCGTCGCCGTCGGCGTGCGCGTCGAGGACCTCGGCGATCGCCTCGCCCACGGTGACGTCGTCGCGCAGCGGGTCGTACTCTTGGTGCTCCTCGGGCAGGTTCCACTGGATCTGCTCGGCGTTCGTCACCGGGTCGCGGATCGGGACGTCGGCGGCGAGGCGTTTCGGCGTGATTAGGTCGTAGGCGTGGCCCTCGCGCGGGTCGATCGCCCGGCGCGCGGGGCGGATCCTTCCGAAGGCCACGATGGTGCCCTTGAGCGCGACGGTCACGACCGCGCCGGGATAGAGGACCGGGTTCTCCTGGTCGGCGTGGTCCCGCGTCAGGAATTGTGCCGCGACCTCGTCGCCCTGCGTCTCGCGGACCAGCGAGACCTTCACCCCGGCTGCGACGAGCTGCTCCCACGAGTAGGAGGTCCCGTCCACGACGAGCGCGATCTTCTCGTCCAGCTCCTCGGGCGCACCCGGCCACTCGTCCTCGAAGTCGCGCACCTGCAGCTCGTCGTAGACCACGTCGTCGAGCGTGGAGACCTGGCCGATCACGAGACCGGCGCTACCGCCTGAGTCGATCCGCACGGCGCTCGTGTCATCGACCTCCGCGCACGGGTTCTGGCCCGATGCGTCGAGCGAGATCTGGAGGTTCACCTTCTCGGCCTCGACGTTCTCGATCCGGGCCGTCATCGTCACGCCGGCGTTGAGCTCCGAGGAGCCCACGAAGTAGGGCGAGCCCGAGACGTCGATCCAGCCCGTGAGGTCGGTGACCGTGTTGTTTCGTCGCCGTCGGATGCGCACGCGCGCCGCATCGACGTTGCTGTCCAGCTCGAAGAGGTAGGCGTCCTTCCCGTCCGACGAGGCGCGAAGGGCGACTCCCGCGATGCGGCCCGCCCCCGCGGCGTTCTTCCAGGTGAGCGTGGCGAGCGCCTTGTAGTTGGGGGTCTGCGGGAACGCGGTCGCGCGGAAGATGCGCTCCTGCTCGATGGTCCCGCAGTGCCCGGCGTTCGAGTAGATCAGCGCGGCGACGTTGCCCAGCACCAGCGAGAAGCCAGCGCTCGTCCAGGGCGTCGTGTCGGGGGCGGTGAAGCTACGGGAGAACAGAATCGCCATGGCCGCCTCACGCCGTGTCGTGGGCGGGGACGTCGCCCGCGGCGATCAGGGGCTCGCCGCCGCCCGTGAAGCGGTAGACCACGCGCGGCCGCCAGCTCTCGTGCCCCCCGTCGTCGGGACGGCCGGGGTCGAGCGACTGGTACTGCACGTCGGGAATGGCGATCCGGACGTCCACCACGTCCCAGGTCGCGTCGATGTCCTCGGCGAGCTCGGCGGTGATCGTCCCGGCGCCCACGCCGATGATGGCGGTGACGAAACCCGCCCCCGTCGAGGGCTTGCGGAAGAGCACGTAGCGCCCGCCCGCCGGCACCCAGCCCCCGCCCGCGGCACCGATGGAGACGACCCGGAGGCCCGCGGCGAAGCTCCCGGAGACGTCTGCCTTGCGGTCGTCGTCCAGGCAGTAGGACAGGTGCCCGAGGCTCTTGGCGTTGGCGCGAAGGTGCGTCTCCACGTCGAGGCACAGCACGTCCATCGTGGTGAGCGTGTCGAGGTCGCCGTGGTCCGTGATCGGCTCGATCACGCACTCGACCACGGGATCGCGGAGGAAGTTGGGGCTCTCCGGGTTGAGGTAGACCCAGTCCTGAGTGATCCCGTCATGCGAGCCCTCGCCCGTGCGCGAGGCCCACGGATACCAGTCCTGGAACACCTCCCAGAGCCGGACCCCCTTGTAGTAGCAGGCGCGCTTGCCCACGGCCTACCCTCCCGCCACGCCGAGGTCGGAGGCGCGCTTGAGGCGCTCCTCGAACGACCGCACCTTGGCCTGGAGGTCCCGCACCGCGGTCTTCATCTGGAGCACCGCCCGCTCGGTGGCGCGGCCCATGCGGTCCACGCCGTCCACGGTGCCGGATTCGAGGTCCTTCAGTTCCTTCTGCAGCCGCTCCCAGAGCGGGGGCACCTTCTTCCACGCCTTCACCACGGCCTGGACGTGGGGCGCGAGGTCCGGGAGCTCGGGGACCTCGGCGGTCTGGGTGCTCCCCGACGGCGACGAGCCGAACGTCTGGGATCGCGTGAACGGCGTGGCGCCCCGGTTCGCACGCGCCGCGTCCTGGGCGATGTCGCCGAGCCCGCGCCCGACCTGGCCGCGCCCGAAGCCGAAGATCGACGTGCCGCCGAAGTTCTCGAAGCGCTTCGTGATGTCGAGTTGCGCGCGCAGCGAGGTCGTCTGCGAGGCCGTGGCGGTCGCGGTCTCCTGGGCGGCCTTGGCCGTGCGCTCCGCGTCCTCGGCCCGCTGGCGTTCGAGCTCGGCGAGCTTCTCGTCGGCGATCTTGCGGGCGAGCGCCACCTGCTCGATGTCGCCCTCCGCCTCCCGGACACGCTCGAGCAGCTCGTTCTTGATGCGGATCCGCTCGCGCTCGTAGTCGTTGGCCGCGCGCAGGAGTTCGAGCTCCTCGCGGAGCGCCGAGGTATTCCTCGCCTGGGCCTCCTGGCGCCGCCGCGTCTCCTCGGCCCGCTTCTCGGCCTCACGCTGGCTCTCCTGGACCTTCTCGACGAGCTTCCGCTTCTCCTCCTCGATGCGAAGCTCCTCCTTCTTCGCCTCCAGGATGCGCTCGGCCTGTGTGGCGAGGTCATCCAGGCCGGCGGCGCGAAGCTCCTCGATCTCCAGGATCGCGTCGGCCCACTGACGCTGTTCCTTCGACATGGCGAGGATGCGCTCCTCGCGGTCGAGGCGCTCCTTCGTGGTGCGGGCGAGCTGCTCGAGCGCCTTCGCCTCGCGCTCGGCGGCGTCGGCTGCCTGGCGCCGGGCCTGGGTCTGCCGCTCCAGTTCGGCGGCCTGCGCGGCGAGTTCCTCCGAGGAGATGGTGCCGCGCCCGGCCTCGGCGAGCCGCAGCGTCTCCTCGGCGGCGGCGTTCGCCTCCTCCTTGATCTGTCGCAGCGCCGCCAGGAATTGGTCGCCTGCCTCGCCCCCGAAGCCGGCGCGCACCGCCTCGGCACCGGCGTCCACCATGTCGCTCGCGGTGTCGAGGAGGTCGTCGGCGAAGCGCTCGATGCCCTTGCCGATCTCCCCCTCGACGAAACCGAGCGTGAGGATCTCGACCAGCCGCTCGGCCGCGTTGATCACGACGCCGATGGCCTTCGTGAGCCCGGCGAAGGCGAAGATCGAGACGCCGGTGGCGACCTGCACGATCCCCTTGAACACGTTGAAGATGTCGATTACCGTGCCCACGGCGGAGACGATCCACTCGATGGCACCCACCACCTTGGCGCCCATGCCCTCGCCCGCGGTGCCCCACTCCACGAGCTTGCGGAAGGCGACCTCCATGTAGGGCGCGAGCTCGACGGCCGCCGCGCGCCCGGCCCCCTGGATCATCTCGCCCAGGCGCGTGAACGCATCGTTGGCCGCCTCGACCTTGGCCGCGTCGAGCCGGGAGAAGGTGAGCCCGAGGGCCTCGGCCTCCTTGCGCATGGCATCGAGGCCCTCGCTCCCCATGGCGAGCGTGTTCACGAGCGCGACGCCTTCGGAGTCGAAGAGCTTCATCGCGAGTCGGACGCGGTCGCTCTGGTCGCGGACCAGGCCCATGCGATCGGCGATGCGCTGGAAGACCTCCTCGGGCCGCATCGAGCTCAGGCTCTGCGCGTCCAGCCCCAGTTCCCGCAGCGCCCCCTGCGCCTCACCGGTGCCCTGCGCGGCCTCCGCCACGCGCCGGGTCATGCGCTGGAGCCCCATGTGGAGCGCATTGACGCCCACGCCGCTGATCCTGGCTGCGTGCTCCAGGCCGACGAGCCCCTCGGTGGTGGCGCCGATGCGGTCGGCGAACTTCGCCGTGGCGTCGATGGCGTCGGCTTGGGCCTTGACGAAGTAGAGGAGCGAGCCGCTGGTGATCGCGCCAAGCGCGAGGCCGAGCTTCCCGGTGAGCGCGGAGACCCCGGGGATGCTCGTGGAGAAGCGCTTGAGCGTGGCCGTGGCCCGGCCCATGCCCGATACGAACTTCTTCGTGTCGGCGCGCAGGCTGACGGCGATGGAGCCGATCGTGGCCACGGGCTACCCGTCCTTCCCTCTCCCGGTCCACGCCGAGAGCACCTGCCGGATCCGCTCCGCGCTCACGCGGCGCGGCTTCGGGGGCGGGGCCTCCTCCTGCTCGAGCAGCCCGAGGAAGTCCCGGGCCAGGAAGTCCTTCACGCGCCAGGTCTTGGTGCCGCGGAGGAGCGTCGGCGCGAGCAGCCACGCGAGGATGGCGGTCCTGAGGTCGCCGCGGTCCTCGCCCCAGGGCTCCAGCCGGTAGTACGCCCGCCATTCGGCGAACTCACGGGCATCGATGCGGCGTTGCGCCTCGCGGACCGAGCAACCCAGGGTCCTGGCGATCAGGAACCAGAATCGTCGCTCGGGCCGCTCTCGGAGTTTCCCAGGAGCTCCTGCTCGTCCTCGGGCGTCATGCCGTTGAGCTTGCGCGCGGCGTCGAAGACCCGCTTGAGCACCTTGCCGTTCTTCTGCCCCAGGGCCTGCGCCTGCTCGGGCGTGAAGAGCGCCTGGCCGGACTCGTCGCACGCGCAGCGCGAGACGAGCCGGGCGCGGAGGTTCCTGAGCATCGCCTGCTGGTCCTGCCCTTCCTCCTTCTCGATGCGGCTTCGCTCGTACTGCTCGACCTCCCAGCCGTCGAGTTCCTCGCCGGAGAGAGAACGGACGTGGACGTGCCCACCCCATTCGGGGCAGTCGACCTTCTCGACCCTGCGGTCGTTGAGCGCGAGGATCTCCTCGGCGGTGAGCGGCTTCGACATGGTCATCTCCTTGGGCTACGACGTGGAAGCCGTGCGGGTCCAGGGGCCGGAGCGCTCGATCGTGATCGTGCGCATCATCTTGTCTTCGAGCGGAACCTCGACGCCGACGTCCACGATGAAGGCGTCGCCCTCCTCCGAGGCGGGCGTGAGCTGCCCCGCCTCAAGCGGGTAGGTCACGGTGACCGTCTCCTTCGCGCCCTGAATCGGGGGGTCGGTGTCCGGGTCGTAGTGGCAGGTGAGCTTCAGCTGCCCTGGGTCGACGTGCTTGCTCGGGATCTTCTCGCGGGAGCCGACCTCGCCGGCGCCGGCGACGGGCGTAGCCAGGTGCGTGACGTCGATCGACTCGCGCTTGATGCCGTCGATCGAGATTCCGACGATCTCGGCCGTGAAGCCCGAGGTCCCGAAGGTGATCGTGGTGCCGGTGCCGATGCGGGCGGTCATGGGTTCTCTCCTTCTTGGCCGCTACGTGGAGCGCCAGACCTCGTAGTGCAGCTCGACGACGTGACGGCGCGTTCCCGAGCCGTCGTCGGGGTCCGCGACCCCGGTGCGGCGGTCCCGGCGAAACACCCCTTGCGCGAACACGCCGCCGAGGTCGCCGCGGAAGTGGTTCAGGCGCAGGTCCAGCGCGTCGGCGAGCGCGCGGGCGCTCCCGAGGTCGTCGGCCCAGCACTCGACCTGCAGCAGCGGGTTCGCGATCCCCGCGCTCCCGTTCATGTGGTGGTGGCTCCCGTCGTTGCCGAGGTGGAAGACCAGGTACGGGCGAAGGGCCTCCTCCGGTGCCCACGACGGGAACACCGCGGCGGGGTCCGAGAGCAGCGCGGTCACGGTGGGCTCGCCCTGCACCCAGGCCGGGAAGCCTTCGAGCACGTCGACGGTCATCACGACGCTCCCTTCGACTCGGCAGCGATGCGCCGGATGCCGGTCCAGAGCTCGCGGCGGAGCTTGGCGAGCACCTGCGCCTCGGACTCCTTGAGCGCGGCGCGCATCCAGGGGCGCTCGGGCACGGGCCGGCTCCCGGCCTTCCAGCCGAACTCGATCGCAGCCGGGTAGTACCCGCGCGGGCGCCCCGACTTCGTCTTCGAGGGCACGCCGAGCTGGTCCTTGCCGCCGGAGAAGATGGCGTAGGCGATCTTCCGGCGTCCGCCGCGGCGGGAGCGGAGTTTGAGGCTTCGCTTGAGCGCGCCAGAATGAACCGGCACGCGGGCCTTGGCGCGCTCCAGCGTGGTCTTGAACGCCGTGCGCATGGCCTTGCGCAGCACCTTGCGCTCCATCTTCTCGGGGAGTTTGCGCATCGCCTTCGTGAGCTTCTTGTCCCCCAGGACCCGGATGTCGAAGCGAGGCGAGCTCACGGCGCCTCCATGCAGAGGAGAGCCAGCCAGTGGTCCGCCATGCGCTCGTTGAGCACCGCCTCGACGTGCAGGACCTCGCCGTCGTGCACGAGGCGCATCCCGGCGTGGACGCCGTCTCGGTACCGGATCGTGACGCGGGTGGTCGCGCGCGCTGCGACCTGGCGGGCGTCATCGATCTCCTTGCCCGAGAGCGGCTCGATGGACGCCCAGGCCTCACCCCAGGTCTGCCAGTCCTCGATGTGCTCGCCCACGGAGTTGCGGGTCGTGCCCTGGTCGGCTTGAATCGTCACGCGGTGGCGGAGGAGTCCGGCGCGTATCACTTGGGCCTCCGCATGCGGTAGGGCGCGAGGAGGTCGTCCACGTCGTGGGGTAGCGCGCTGACGCTGGTGCCGACCACGACCGGTGCGTTCTCGTCGAACCAGAGCGACGCAAGGCGGATGATGGCCTCGCGAATCGAGCCGGGGACCTTCGACGCCTCGGTCCAACCGGCGACGTAGACCACGCGCACGGCGTCGGGCTCGTCGCGCGTGTCGGGCCAGACCTCCCCGTAGGCCGGGAACACCGCGCCGGGCTCGCGGAACGTGTTCACCGTGTACTTCGAGGGATCGAGCGTCTGCTCGACGCCGTCCGGGTCGATGTACTTGAGCGACGTGACCGACTGCAGCGGCGGGCGCTCCAGGCAGATCCCCGACGGTGCCCGCGGGAAGCGGTCGAGCCGCCGCTCCCAGGTCTGGGTGAGGAGCGCCCGCTCCGTGATCCGCTCGACGTTGTCGCGCGCGACCTGGATCAAGGTCGTGAGGCGATCGTCCGCGGCGTCGGTGTCGACGCGCGTGTTCGCCTTGAGCTCGTCGAGGGTGACGGGCTCATCGACCGGATCGAGGGTGCGCTTCCAGCTCATGGGGTGTGCGGGGGCGGGGTGGCCCGCCCCCTCATCTCCATCAGGCGATCGTGGTCGCCGGCGTCAGGTCCTTGTGGGCGAAGCGCGGCTTGGCGAGGTACATCACGGCGGCCTCGTCGGTCCCCGTGGCCTGCGTGAGGCGCCCGGCCACGTACTGGAGGTCGTCACCGAGCTGCACGACCTCCTCGGCCGTGCATTCGAGGACCGCCCAGTCACCGAGCGCATCGGCCGCGATGACGCCCGAGTCCTTCACAACCACCGGGGCCGTGAAGGCGGCGTCGGACGAGGCGACGATCTCCAGCTTCGTGAGGCCGCCTCCCCCGATGACGGTCGGGTACGCCGCGACCGCGAAGCGGGAGTAGAGGCCCATGTCGAGGTAGCGGATCGTGGTCCCGCCGTCGGGCGAGACGAGCTTCGCCGTGGTCGCGCCGGGGTCGTGATCCCAGAGCTGGATCAGGACGTTGGCGAGCCACTTGAGCGTGCTGAGGGCACTGGCCATCGGGTGTCTCCTTGAAGGTTGGTCTCGTCAGGGCCGCGGGCTACCGCGCCTCGAGCACGACGAAGGGCGAGAGGGTGGAGGCGGACTTCTTGGGGGTGAGCGCGGAGCGCCACCACGGGGCGCCGGCGTTGCGGGTCCAGAACAGGAAGCAGCGCTCCCGGCTCTCGAACCGGACGTGGACGGACTGCGCGCCCTGGAGCTCCTCCAGCGTCCCCTCCAGGTACTGCGACCAGTCCGCGAGGATCAGGTCGCCCTTGTCGCCGAGCGTCGCGGCGTACTCGGTGAAGTACACGGGACGGCCGAGCAGCGTGTCGGGGACGTCGGTGCCGTTGCCGGGCGCGAAGAGGAAGACGTCGCTGTTGGTGCCGGGCTTGTGGATCCCGGCCAGCTCGTCGTAGGTGTCGTGGTTGGCGAGCCAGATGCACGAGCTGTAGCGCCAGGCGCGCTTGCGCATCTTCAGGATGTTGGCGCCCTTGATCGTGTCGGCGGCCTGGCCGCCCTCCTTGTTGACCGTCACGAGGCACGGGGACTTGAGCGCGCCGAGGAACTGCCCGGCGCCCGTACCCCACAGGCGCTCGTTGATCATCTTGGAGGCGAACTCCTGGCGCATCCCCTGCTCGATGATCGAGGCGAAGGAGATGACCGAGTCCGAGAGGAGCTCCTCGCTCGCGAACGCCTTGCCCATGAGGGACGTGGCGTTGAGCTCGATCTCCTCCATCTCGCCGCGGGAGGACTCCACCGTCTGCGTCTCGGCCCGCCGGTAGACCCGGAAGCCGCCGGAGACCGAGGTGGAGTGGTCCTTGTCGGTGCGGGCCGCGAGCTTCACCGCCGGCTGCGCCATGGGGATCCGCGTCACGAGCGGGGCGATCGGGTCGATCTCGGGCGGGAGTTGGAGCAGGTTCGGGAGGAAGCCGGGCGGCGTGAGCCAGCCGCCGTAGGGGTCGGAGTACTCCCCGTGCTCGTCGCTCCCGGCCGCCGCGCTGAACGAGGGCTTCAGCGAGAGCAGCCGCTCCGAGGGCCGGCGGAGCCGGCGCTCGACGTCCATGACCTCGAGCAGGAACTCGCGCGGATCCCGGTAGCCCCGCTTCGGGTCGTCCAGGAACCCCTCGCGCACGGCCACCGGCGTGGAGGCCGAGGTGGTGCTCCGCGGGGCCACGGGGGTCTTGAGGCTCGCCCGGGCCTGGGCGAGGCGGTCGGTGGTGCGGGCGCGGGTCTCGGCCGCCTCGATCTCCTCGTCGAGGCGGTCCACCTCGTCCAGGTGCCCCTGGATCTGGGTGACCTCGTCGTCGGTCAGGTCGCGCGAGGCCGCCTTCGCGGTCGCTTCGATGGCGGCCGCCTGGTCGACGGCGGCCTTCCGGGCCTCCAGCAGGGTCTTCACGGTTGGTGTCTCCGGTGTGCGGAGACGCCCCGTACGCGAGCGGCACAAACGACAAGACGCGCGCTGCGTCGTTCGCATACGCGCGTCTCTGCGTGCGTCAGGGTTCGCAAGTCGGCGGTCCACCACGACCCTGCGTGGGACCGGCCTGTCCAAGCGTGCCCGACGACTCTGCGGGGGCTACGCCAACGTCTTGAGTCTACACCTCCGAACGACGTCCACAACAGTGCAGACTGCGTTTCGTGATCGGGGTGCTATCGGGGTGCGCTTCGTCGTGCGCGCGAGAGACGGATCGCGAGCTGCGCGCGTTCGCGGCGACCAGGCCGGCTCGACTTCGCCGCCTTCACCATGCCGCCGAACGCCTCGTCCTCCGACGCGACGGCGTCGAGCAGCCCGAGTCCGTGCGCCTTCGAAGCGATCCAGGTCCGCCCGTCCGCGACCGCTTCGAGCCGCTTCCCACGCATCCCGCGCCCGCGCGACACCGCGGCGAGGAAGTGCTCCTGGGTGTCGGCGACCTCCTCGCGAAGCGCTTCGATCGCCTCGTCAGTCACCGGGGCGCCGGGGGCGAAGTCGCCCTTCCGCTCGCCCGTGGCCACGACGTGGACCTTCACCCCCTCGAGCTCGGCGGCACCCGAGCTGTCCTCCACGATCGCCACGACGCCGATCGAGCCGACCTGGGCGGTGGCGTTGGCCGTGACGTGGCGGGCCTGGGAAGCGACCCAGTAGGCGGCCGAAGCCCCGAGGTCATCGAGGTGGGCGTGGACCGGCTTCACCTTGTCCGTCGCCCGGACCTCGTCGGCGAGCTCCTGGATCCCAGCGACGTGCCCACCGGGGCTGTCGATGTGGAGCAGGATCCCCCGCACCTCCGGGTCGTCGCGCGCCTGGCGCACGGCACGGCGCACGTCCACGGTGGACGCCGAGGAGAACTTCGAGCCGCCCTTGAAGAGCGGACCGGACAGGGGGATCACGGCGACGCCGTCGGTGCCGACGTGGTAGAGCCGCTCGCGAGGCGTCGGCGGGCGCGCGTCGATGAGCGGGTACGCGCCCGCACGGACGAGCGCGACGGCCTGCATGAGCCAGGTCGGCTCGCAGAGGTAGAGCCCCATGTGGTTGGCGAAGCAGCGCGGGGTGGTCTCGTGCATGGCTACTCTCCCTCCGCGACCCGCTCACCGACCTCGGCGAGCTCGCGGACGTGGTCCTCGACGTGGTTGGACACGATGCGGATCAGCGCGCCGGCCCGTTCCTGTGTGAGCGCGCGCTGCACGCACGCCTCACCCCAGGTCTTGAGTGCCTTGGCGAGCCGGGCCTCGACGCCCTCCTCGCCCCCGAGCGCGACGTCCAGCGCCTTCACGGGCGGGAGCAGCATCTGCCCCGCGTACTCGACCTGGGCTGCGTAGAAGGTGCGGATCCACTCCACGAGCTTCTCGGGGTCGCGCTCGTGGCGCTTCACGGCGCGCACGACGGCGTTGCGTTCCTTCGCGACCACGGGGCGCGCGGCGGCGGCGAGCACCTCCCGGAGCGCGGTGACGAGCGGCGAGCCCACGGCCACGACGCGCGCCTCAGGCTCCGTCGCCGTGTCGTCATCATCCTCATCTTCGTCGTCATGGCCGGGGGGAGGCGGCGGCGGTGCCAGGGGCATGGGCTGGGGTGCCGGCGGCTTCGCCAGCTTGTCGAGCGGCGCCATCGCTCCCTGCATGAAGTACATGTCGCCCTCCTCGCCAGGAATCGGGTTCAGGTTCTCCAGCTCGCGCACGTCGTTGGGGCTGAGCCACCCGGCGGAGATGCCCTTCGCGTAGCCCTCGGTGCGCGCCTGGAAGTCGCCGCGCATGAGGCCCTGCACGACGTGCTCTGCGAAGAAGGTCGAGTCGGCGCCACCGAGGAGCTTGCGTCCGGCCTCCTGCTCGATGCGCACGTACCAGGCGTGCAGGCAGTTCACGACGTGGCTCGTGCCGAAGGCCTCGACCGTGGCCCAGCCCTTCGCCTGCTTGTGGTGGCCGACCATGCCCGGGTCGACCCGGAAGAAGCGGCAGATCTCCTCCACGGAGAACTCCGAGGCCTCGATCATCTGCGCGTCGCGCGGCGGGATGCCCAGGCGCTCGGGCTTGATCCCCTCCTCAAGGAAGGCCGGGCGCCACGCGCGGACCGGGCCGCCGTGGGCCTCGGACCAGCTCTTGCGCATGCGCTGGTAGGCCTCTTCGTCCAGCGTCTGCGGGTGGACGAACACGAGCCCGGGGGTCGAGTCGTTGGCGAAGAAGGCGGCGCGGAACTCCTGCGCGGCGAGGCCGACGCCGATGGCGTTCGCCCCGTACTGAGCAGCGGAGTAGCCCGCGAATCCGTCGCTCCCCATGCCGTGCACGAGGAAGAGGTCCTCCTGCTCGAAGGGGACCTCCATGAGCCCACGCTCGGGATCGTCGGAGCGCACGAGGTAGACGGGGCGGCCGCTCTGGACCTCGATGCGGATCCGCGAGGGGTGGATCGGCCAGAGGGCCTCGACCTCGCCCCCGCCCCGCCACTGGATCTCCGCCGCACCGAGTCCCCAGCCGAGGGCCCAGTGGACGAGCAGCTCGCGCCCGACGTAGGCCCCCATGTAGGGGTTCATCCGGTCGTGGAGCACGGCGTAGGCCGGGTGCTCGGTCGCGCGGCGCCGGCCCCGCGGCTCCATGCGCTCGTAGACGACCAGCGGCACCTTGGCCGTGTCCTCGGCCACGACGCGCAGGCACGCCTGGTAGGTCGCCAGCCGGAGCGCGGACTCCGTGGACACGGGCATGCCGGCGACGCTCTGGATCCCGGCCCACTCGCGGAGCCACGCGGCCGGGTTCTCCAGGTCCGTGCGCCCCCCGAACGTGACCGTCGAGAAGAGGCGCGGCATGGCGGAGGTCAGGAGACTCCTCATCGCTTGGGCCTCCGCGGGGCGCTGGCGAGCTGCAGGTCGATCCACACCAGCGCGCCGAGCACGATCAGGCCGGCGGGCGGCGCGAGCATCCACGCGCCCGTCGTCAGACAGACGAAGGGGAGCAGGTACACCGCCCAGCGGAGCAGGCGGGCGAAGCGGGACGGACGCGCGCTCATAGGATCCGGAACCCCCGGCCGCCCGGTCCCGAGTAGACGCTCGTGGTGGGCCCGGGCTCGGCGCCCGCCCGACCCAGCGCCATCAAGAGCGCGACGATCCCGTCGATCTTCTCGCGGCTCTTCTTCTTCGACGCCTTCCAGTTGTCGGCGGCGTCCTTCTCCAGCATGACGTTGCTCGCCATCCACCGCATGACGGGGTGGCCGCCGTGGCGCAGCCGCCCGGAGCGCACGAGGACGTCGAGCTCCTTCGCGGGCGCGTTCATGGAGAGGAACCCCTGCCCGTAGGAGACGACCTCGATCCCGGCACCCTGCAGATGCGTGATCGTCTGCTGGCTCCCGAAGCGGTCGAAGGCGAGCTCGCGCATCCGGTATCGCTTCGAGGCCTCGATCACCTGGCGCTCGACGTGGTCGACGTCGGTGTAGTTGCCCGGCGTGAGGTGGAGCGCCCCGTCCCGCGCCCACTGCGTATACGGGACACGGTGGCGCTTCTCGCGCTGGACGGCGTTGTCCTTCGGGCACCAGAACCACGCGAGGACGGAGTGGTCTGCGCGCGGGAAGTAGAGGACGAACGCGGTGAGGTCCTCGGTCGACGCAAGGTCGAGCCCGCCGAAGCACTCCTCCCCCTCGAGGTCATCTTCGAGCTGCTGCCAGGTCCTCGTGCCCCGGCACCCGTCCCAGCGGGCCATGTCGAACCACGCGACGTCGGCGTTCGTGCGGATGTTGAGGTGGAGCCGCAGGAAGGTGTTGAGGTAGGCGGGCGTCTCCTTCGCCAGTGCGCACTCGCGCTCCAGGTACTCGCGCTTCAAGGACACGCCCAGGTTTGGGTTCGCCTTCGCCCAGACGTCCGGGTCCTCCCAGTCGTCCTCGACCCGCGCCTCGAAGATCACGGGGAGGAAGGAGGGATCGGCGACCACGCCGTCGCGCACCTTCGTCGCGTGCGCGTGCTTCTCGTTGCAGATCGACTCCCGCTCGTAGTCCGACGTCGTGATGTGGACGATCAACGGCTGGCGCCGGGAGCCGGTCCCCGTCTGCAGCACGTCGACCAGGTCGCGCGTCGGGTGCGCGTGGAGCTCGTCCACGACCGCGCCGTGGACCGAGAGTCCGTGCTTCGTGTTCGCGTCCGCCGTGAGCGCCCGGAACACCGAGCCGGTCTCGCCGACCTCGATCGACTTGAAGGCCCGGTAGACCTTGCAGCGCTCGGCCAGCGCGGGGTGGCGGGCCACCATGTGCATGGCGTGGCGGAAGAGGAGCGCGGCCTGGCCCTGTTCGGCAGCGGCCGAGTACACCTGGGCTCCCTCCTCCCCGTCGCACAGCAGCAGGTAGAGGGCGATGCCCGCCGACAGCGAGGTCTTGCCGTTCTTCCGGGCCACGAACACGAGGGCCTCGCGGTAGCGGCGCAGGCCCGACTCGGGATCGATCCACCCGAACAGGTTCCCCACGATTGCCGCCTGCCAGGGCTCGAGGTCGAAGGGCTCGCCGGCCCGCTCGCCCTCCACGAAGGAGAGCACGTCGTGGAAGAAGCCGAGCACGCGCCGCACGCGGACCAGGTCGAAGTGCGCGCCCCCCGGCGCCGTGGCCCACGGGTCGTAGCCGGGAATGCCGATGCGGCAGAGGCGCACGAGGTCCTCGTCGCCCCACGCAGCGACGGGCTCCTCGGGCCAGGTGTCGGTGGGCGCGAGCGTCATCCCGTCGTCCCCAGCGGCCGGAAGTACTCCGAGCCCGGCAGCGCCCGCGCCTGGGGCTCGGCCACGAGGCGGGCGCGCGCCGCGGGCGTCATCCCGAAGCGCTGCTCGAGGCGCAGCAGATGCTCGGAGACCTGCAGCGCGAGCCGCAGCTGCGGGTAGGGCTTCACGCCCACGACGTTGCCCTGGCGGTCCTTCACGGGGTGCGCGTGACCGGACTTGCGCAGGAAGGCGAGGAGGTCGTCGTAGACCGTGACCATCTCGCAGTAGCGACCGAGCGCCCGGCCGTCCACGACGGAGAGCATCCCGGCGGCCTCCAGCATCGGGACGATCTCCTCCCACACGCCGGCGGCCTCGGCGCTCAGCCCCTGGGGCACGGGCGGAGCGCCGGCCTCGGGCCTGGGCTCGCCCGTGCGTGTGCCTGCGCGCCACGAGCCGCGGAGCTCGAGCGTGCGCGTGGGCGTCGGTGCGGGTCCGCGGTCGCCCATGTCAGCGGCGCCCCTTCCCCTTGCGCTTGGCCTTCTTGCCCGTGGCGTTCTGCCAGCGCTCGACGATCACGTCGGTGTAGGCCGGGTCGAGCTCCATGAGGAAGGCGTGGCGGCCGAGCTGCTCGGCGGCCATGAGCGTCGAGCCCGAGCCGCCGAAGAGGTCGAGCACGTTCTCGCCCTTCTTCGAGGAGTACTGGAGGGCGCGCGCGGCGAGCTCGACGGGCTTCTCGGTGAGATGGACCATCGACTGCGGGTTCACCTTCTTCACGGCCCAGAGGTCGGGCACATTGGGCGGTCCGAAGAACTGGTGCGCGGCCCCTTCCTTCCAGCAGTAGAAGCACCACTCGTGCGCACCCATGAAGTCCTTGCGCGTGAGCACGGGGTGCTGCTTGTCCCAGATGATGGTCTGGGAGAAGTAGAGCCCGGCCTCCTTCAGGGCCGGTGGGTAGTTCGCCACGTTGGCGTAGCCGCCCCAGATGTAGGCCGCGCGCCCGGGGAGCATGACGCGCGAGGCGTTGCCGAACCACGCGCGCAGGAGCTTCTCGAACGCCTCGTCGGTCACGAAGTCGTTCGTGAGCGGCCGGTCCTTCGCGCGCATCTTCGCGTGCGTGGGCTTGGACTTCTCCGGATGCCGAGCGAGGTCGAGCGCCTGGTGGTGCTTGTTCTTCCTGGGCTGTTCGGAGAACGAGGAGAGCCCGGCGCGGATCGCGTTGTTCGAGCGCGGCTCGACCTTCACGTTGTAGGGCGGATCGGTGTTGAGGAGGTGGACCGGGGCGCCGTCGAGGAGGCGATCGAGGTCCTTCTCGCTCCCCGAGTCCCCGCAGAGCAGCCGGTGATTCCCCAGCACCCACAGGTCGCCGGGCTTCGTGACCGGGTCGTCGGGCGGCTCGGGCACCGGGTCCTCGATGACCTCGCCGGGCTGCTGGGGGAAGAGCTTCGCGAGGTCGGCGCCGAGGTCGCCGAGCCTCAGCGCCTCGCCCAGGTCCGGGAGCGCGCCCACGACCTCCTCGAGCACGCCGAGGGCGTCCGCCGTCCACTCGCCCGAGATCCGGGGGGAATTGAGGGCCAGGTTGAGGGCCTTCTCCTCGGCCTCGTCCACGTCGATCACGACCACGTCGGTGCTCTCGGCGCCCTTGGCCTCCAGGATCTTCAGGCGCTGGTGGCCGCCCACGACGTGCCCGGTGCGGGCGTTGACGATGATCGGCTGGACCAGCCCGTAGCGGCCGATCGACTCGCCGAGGCCGGCGAGCGCCTCGGGGGAGATGGTCCTCGGGTTGTACTCCGCCGGCACGAGATCGGAGACGCGGCGGGTCTCCAGGCGCACGCGACCGAGAGCCTTCGGGTCAGTCTTCGCGACCATGGGGTCCTCCGGGGGAGAGCGAGAGCGCGTGCTCTGAGAGCCACGCCAAGAGCTGAGAGCGGACGGCCGCGTGGCCACGGCGGGCCGCGAGGCGGTCGAGCACCGGGGCGATCGGGCCCCCATCGAGGGGGTCCCGGGTCCACACGGGCGAGAGCTCCTTGAGGCACGGGTGCGCCTCCGGATGCCCGGCCCAGGCATTGCGGTCGGGGTCCGGGCGGGTCACGGCGACGCCTCCGGCTCTGTCGGGCCACTCCCCGGGGGCGGCGACGGAACCGAAACCTCCGGAGCCCGGTTCTCTGCGGGTCCGTCCGAGGTTGTGTCGCCGTGGGTTTCGTCGCCGGGCGCCGGCCCGAGGCCCGGGGCCTCCGGGTCCAGGGGCGGGAACCGGGCCGCGACCTCGGCCACGTCGGGGAGCAGCCGCCCCAGGAGGTCCAGGGCGTCGAGCGCGGCCACGGGCAACAGGGTGGCCACGGGGCGCCCGCTGCGGGTGAGGACGACCCGTTCCCCGCCCTGCTCCACGGCGGCCACCAGGGCGTAGAGCTGCTTTTCGGCCTGGCGCAGCGAGACCTTCATCCCGGCCTCCTTCCGCCCCGGCCGGCCGCGGACGCCCGGGCACGGGAGAGGGCGCCCGGGCGCTCTTGCCGCAACGAACAGGGCTCTGCGGGCGATTCGAGGGAAACGGGGAAACCCGTGAAAAAAGTGGCATCCCCACGCGCCCGCTCTGGGGCTGATCCGATCCAGAGTCGGCCTCCCCCCCTCGGCCCTCGCAGGTGGCGGTCCAGTCGCGAGCTCATCGCCGGATTCCTCGGCGGGCGCGGCGCTCAGCGGCGCTCTTGCGCGCGTGGCACGCGGTGCAGAGCGACTGGCAGTTGGCCAGGTCGTAGGCGAGGTCGGGACGCAGGACCAGGCCGAGGACGTGGTCCACCTGCGTGGCGGGTTCGACCACCCCGTGGCGTCGGCACTCCTCGCAGAGCGGCTCGCGCGTCAGCTGGAGCGCGCGGAGGTTCTGCCAGCGCCTCGACCTGTAGACGCGCGCGGCGAAGGCGAGGGCCGGATCCCGTTCACGCCGCTGGCGGTCGTACTCGCGGTCCTCGTCGCTACGACCACGGGCGCGACGAAGCAGCTGGGCGTGCGTGGGCGGACGCGTGGGCATGGGCGGGGCTCGAGCCCGCCGTGCGCCACGCTGGGATCATACCACCGCAACGGCCCGGCGATGCCTCCGACTACGGAGTGTGCCAGCGCGCGTACGCGGCTTCGACGGCGTGATGCCTCGCGGCACGCTGACTGGGATGAGCACACCTACGGGCGACTACACACGCGAGACGGAATCATCCGCCCATTGTCGCTGCGACACATAGCCGACGTCCTCCCCGAACGGCACGGCCACCCTACCCCTCGGCGTCGCCGGACTTCCGCCTGGCCTGCTCGGGTGAGCCCTTCGTGAGGGCGAGCAGACACAACGAGGACATCAGCAGCGCCACAGCGATAATTCCCGAGACACGCTTGGGAGTGGGGACGCCCCAACATCCTCATGTTGGCGCCCCGAAGCCGAGCCCGAGGATGACGTGATACGCCACGAATCCGCATGTCAAGATAACCGCGGCAACAATGCCTACCCGCCCGAAGACGAGTAGGGCCGTCGCCGTAGCGATCTCTATGCCGGCGACGACGTGACTGAACCAGAACGGGTCTCGGCCGGCCTCGCCGAACAGTCTCAGCAATCCGAAGTCATCGGGGCAAACGGCCTTCGCGATGCCGGCGAACGCCAGTGCGGCTGCCACGAGAACCGTGAGAGCCAGTCGCACACGCCCTACCCATCGCGCGGTGATCACCGGTCATCGCCCTGCGGAACCGGCCGGAATCGGAAAGCAATGGGGACCACGGCCCCCTCCACAAGGTGCACGTCCTCGGGCTCCGGGTCGGAAAAACCGGTCTTTGTCACCTTTACGAAGTAGCGGCCTGGCGGCAGAAGCAGGTCAAGTGCTCCTGGTTCCATTCGAAGGTGCGACCGATAGGGGTGGCCATACTCTAGCCACCAACGCTCATTGTCCTCGGAGAGATACGCGACCATGGGCGCTACCGGACGATGCCCCTCAGGCGAAGGCGGGCTTACGTCGTGAACCATGAGATTGAACATGCCAATGGGCTTGCCCGACGTGAGCGACGCGGAGATCCGAAGGAGGGCCGCGCGATATCGCAGCCATACCTGCGCCTCTGACTGGGAATCTGTAATAGCGACAGTCTCCCATGGATCGTCACTGGACGGATGCCATGTGGCCCAGCCCGTCCCCTTCCCCACCCGCACCCGGTAGTCGCCGACGGGCAGTCGGAGCGCGCGCTGTGCGCGCCCGTCCTCGTCCAGTTCAACGCGGAAGGTCCAAGCAAGTGGCTCGCGTGAATCTACGACGTCTGAGATCAGCTCCTCAATGCGTATGTTCGCCCAAGGGAGGCTGAGATCCGCGGTGGCTGCGACGACTTGCACTCTGAGTAGGCCTCTCGCAACCGGCTTCGTTGGCGTCATGTGCACGATCGTCGGGGAAGGCGGCCCGGATGCATCGAGCGGACGCACATGCAGGAGCACGTCCTTCACGTCATCATATCCGGGAGCTCGGACCATGGCGAATACACGGGCTGAGTCGTCAGCGCCCGTGGCCGAGTCCGAACTGCAGCCCACTAACCACCACTCACCCTCTCGAAATGAAAACCCAAGGTCAGAGACCGTGCCCGGCCGCATCAAGGACGCCTCGCTCCGCCCGGTCAGGGGGCCCTCAGACCGACCTGTGCGAACGCTAAAGTCATGAATGATGGCCCCCGTGAGTTTATCCAGCACTCGAAGCCCGGCAACGAGCCGGGGGCGAAGCACGAGGCGAACGTGGTCCGTCGCGCGATCAACGAAGAGCTGATCCTGCTCAGGATCCGTTTTCCAAGCGAAGCCCGGCTTCGACGCCTGAATGCGGATGGGGAATGCCCCAATGCCGCTCAGATTGAATCGACCCTCTGAGTCAGAACGGGTTCGAAGAACCTCTCCTGCTCTCTGCGGACCAGGGAGCAGGAGTTCCTCTGTGCCGTCGAAGTCCACGCCGTAGCGCCCATAGCCGACCACGTCCGCGTCTGCGACCGGTGCCCCCCAAGGCGTGACGACTCTGCCGGCGACGCGCGAGCCTCTTCGGAGATCCAGTGTGACGGCCCCTCCAACGGCGCTGGCGGTGAGCATCGAAGTGCGCATAGTGGTTGGTAGATAGCCGTGAGCGGAGAACACCCATGCCCGCTCCTCCTGCCACCTCTCTGGCGGCACGGCTATCACTCCGTGCGTGTCCGCCTGAAGTGTGAACACGTCTTCCGCAGGCACGGCATGCCCCGAATCGATCGGCAGAATCCGTAGGAGCGCGCCGTCGAGGCCTTCATGCGAATCCGCATCGCGGACGTGGACGACTGGTGCGGCCTCGCGGGGACTCCCATGCGCCGGCGAAGCGCCCCGCAATATGGGTGCTGCGTCCGTGGGTTGGGGAGCGGCAGACTCAGCGGGCTTTGCTCGTTCCTGCTGGTCCTGAGAGGAGAGCAGCCATAGGCTGAGCGCCAAGATCAACGCCGACAGTACCCCAGCACCGAAGGCCACTAACGTCCGCCGCACAGGGTTCATCCCCCAGATCTAGAGAGCCACCAAGCGACATCCGACGGATCTCCCCACAGGGAAGGTCCGTCGGATGTCCAGAAGGGGCGCCCGCTCTCCCCCGCAGGAGGCGGCGGGGGCCCCAACTCACCTACGGCTGGCACTCGCAGGTGTAGCGGTACTCACCCTGCGGCGAGGGGCTGTAGCCCGGGACCCAATCGGTGTTGCAGACCTGGTTCGGTCCAGTGCAGGTCTCGACGATGCACGTGACCGTCCCCGGGACGCCAGAGTGCGCGCCGGGAAGATAGCAGAGGCGGCACGGCGACTGGGGGCCTCCCCCGCAGAAACAGGTGCGCGAGCCCTGGCCGTTGCACACGTCGTATTGGTGGAAGCAAGTCCCAGGAGGACACGCCGGACTCGTCACCGTACAGCCCTTCCAGCGCGTGTAGCTGCAGCAGTAGCCGGTCGGACAGATGTACGGGTTGCCACACTCGACTGCGCCGTTGCAGCCGCCCTGATCGGCTGCGACCCCCCCTGTCACCGTTCTGTCACGGACAGCGAGAGATTCCGGGCGAAATGGGACCATCGTAGGGCCATCAGTCCCTACCCCACCTCCCCCTCGTACAAGACCCGCCCGTCTCGGTCGTGGAGCGTCACCCGCACGACCTCCCCCTCCGGGAGCCGCCGGTCGATCCGGATCTGGCGGGCGATCCTCCAGACCAGCAGCCGGTTCTTGGCGTCCTCGTGGGCCTCCTCCTGGGTCGTCCAGAGCACGGGCCGCTGGTCCGTGGAGAGCCCGCCGGCGAACTGCAGGCGGAGCCCGTCGAGCGTCGTCTCGAAGCAGATGTCGGGGAGGGTGCTGACGGGCGTGGGGTCGGTGACGACCCAGATCGGGGTGGTGGCGTCGATCTTCACAGCGCACCGCCCTTCGGGAGCGGCCACCCGTCCGGGCCGGCGACCGCGGAGAGCGTCATGCATCCGGTCTCGCAGGCGAGCGGTCCGAGGTCCTCGGGCCAGGCGTGGACGTCCTCGATCGTGACGCGCTCGACGGGCTGTCCCGAGAGGTCGCGGCCGGTGTAGAGCGCGGAGGCGCCCGCGCACCGCGCACAGATCCGGCGGCCGTTGTCGGCCCAGTAGACGGCGTCCGGCATCAAGACCGGGCGCGGGTCGAAGGCTGCTGCGTCGGTCAAGACGCACCTCCCTTCTCCAGCCGGGCCTGCATCTCGCGGAGCGTCTCCTCGGCTTCCCCCCGGTTTTCGCAGGGGATCAGCCAGCCCCGGCCGACCACGTAGAGCCCATCGGGCCCGCTCCAGATGCGGAGCGGGCCCCCCGTGTCGATCTCCAGCCCGTCGCTGAAGCGGAGTCCCATCAGGCACCCATCTTCGCGCGGGTCTGGAGGCCGAAAAACAGGTATCCGTTCCACGAGGTCTGTGAGACCTCCTTGGCGATCGCCGAGAGCGAGCGCCAGGTCTTCCCGTCGTAGCGGAACCCGGCGTCGAGGACCTCGACCTTGATCTCCTTGCCCTTGAACGTGCGGGTGAGGATCCCGCCGGGCCTGGGGAGGCGCGGGTCGCGCTCGCGGGGTGCCGGAGCCTTCGCCGGGGTGGCGGCCTTCGCCTTCGGGGTGGCCTTCGCCCTCGTGGACCGCTTCCTCGCAGCCTTCTTCGGGGCCCGCTTCGTGGCGGCCTTCTTCTTGGGGGTCCGCTTCGCCGCCTTCTTCCGGGCGGCCTTCTTCGTGCTCTTCGCTGCCATCGTGGTTCTCCTTCCGGGCGGGGGCGCTCCCCGCCGGTCGGGTCGCATCAGGGCTCTGCCGGGGGGACACCTCAAGAGGATTCGACCGGCCTCGGAGCCCAGAAAATCGGGCTCTCGGTGCCACAAGGGAGCTGTAAGACTGGCCCCCGCCTTCAGAGTCCCCCCGTCGCCTCGAGGTACTCGCGGCAGACCCGGCACCCCGCGGCGACGCCCGCCTTCCGGTCCCCCCGGTCGCAGGTCGGGCACGTGGGCCAGGTGAACTCGCCGCAGCCCTCCGCCCGCCTGGCCTCCCGCTCCTCGGCCTCGGCGGGATCCAAGGGGGAATCGAGGGGATGGGTGGGATGCTGCGGATCGGTCTTCGCGCGTGCGCCTGCGGGGCCCCCGCGTGCGTACACGAATTGAGGAGGGCTCCGCCCGATCACCCCTATCGCCCTATCCCCACTCTCGGAGGCTCTCTCGGCGTGGCTCGATGGCGTCCCACGCACGATCCAACGGACCGCCCCGCCGGTGGAGCCCGCGCGCTCGAAGGAGAGGCCCTGCACGACGCGCCCGGCGACCTTCCGCAGGTAGTAGCCCAGGCGTCGCGCGTCGGGCTTCTCCGAGTGGTGGGCGCCGACCGCCACCATCGCTCCGTGCAGTTCCGTGTCCGTGGCGGCGCGCTTGACGGCATCCGACGCCGTCGTGCCCTCGCCGCCGAAGGTCGCGTGCCAGGCAGCCAGCAGGAAGACGAGTACCTCCCGGTCCGGGGCCTCGCCCACGAGCCGCCCCTGGGTGTCGAGGGGGTCTGCCTCCCCACCGGCGAGCCGGTGCGCCCAGATCACCGCGCCGCGGACCAGCGCGTCCCAGGCGGTGAACATGCCGAGCGCAGGCCGTCCGTGCGCCGGGCGTCCGGCGACGTGGAACCCCCGGACCACGGTCAGCGCCGCCACGAGGAGCCGCGGGTGCTCGGCGCGGATGTGGTCCCCGAGGTCGATCTCCCTCTCGAACGTGCGCAGGCTCGGCCGCTCGACGCCCGGCTCGATCTGGACCGAGAGGGCGCGCCGGCCCAGATCGCCGGCGAGCCGGATGTTGTTCCCCGTCGCGATCCACACCACGCGGTGCGGGAGCGTGACCTTGCGGTTCACGCCGAGCACCCGATCCGTCCACTCCGAGCAGGTGAGGAGGGCTGCGAGGCTCGGGCTCTCCAGCGTCGAGCCGTCCGGGACGTTGTCGAGCAGCGCCACGCGCGGCGCCTCCATCACCACGGTCGTCAGGCGCTTGCGCATCTCGGCCTCGCCGTCGGATCTGCGCCCGCCCACGGGTGACATCTCGTCGGGGCCGTGGCCCGTCATGGCGCGCGTGGCGGCCTGGGCCAGGAGCGTCTTCCCGCTCCCGAACTCCGGGGCGATCGCCGCCGTCATGGGCACGGGGCCGGCGATGGCGAACCTGCAGGCGATCTGCAGCATGAGGGCGGCCACGGCCGCCTCGTCGGCCGGGGTGGCGAGCGGGAACTCCCGGAACGGCTCGAGCAGCGCCCGGTAGGCCTCGGCCACCTGGTCCTCGGAGGGCCGCTCGGGGACGGCCGGGTAGCCGCAGGCCGGCTCGTAGATCAACCCGGTCTTCGCGTCGTAGCCCCGGCGGTCGAGCACCGAGCCGTCCTGGCGTAGCGTCGGTGCCGTCACGACGCCGAGCAGCGGACGGACCCCCGGCCACGTCGCCCGGTCACGCACGGCCTCGACCACGGGCCGGGGACACCACTCCTCCAGGCGCACCACGTCGCCCCGCCTGTTCTTCTTCTCCTTGATCCAGCAAGCGGCCTCGTCGAGGCGTTCGCGCAGGATCGAGTCCGGGAGGCGCACGATGCGGGGCGCGGTACTGCGCCGGATCCCGTCCTCACCCGGCTCCGCGGTCTGGATCACGCGCGAGAGGACGTCGCCCCGGGCGTAGACCGTCTCCGCGCATCGCGTTGCCATGGCGTTCACGGCCAGAGGCAGGACCTGGTGGAGGGGCACGTCGCCGCCGAGGCCGGTGAACACGATCGGCTGGCGGGTCGGCGCGGATCGGTCCACCGCCGTCCGGACGGTCCGCTGGCCATACGTCTCTCCCTGCCCCGCGCTCTGGTCCCACTTCGGGCGGAACAGCTTCGAGCGCCGGAACAGCCGGTCGATGCGCGCGGCGTCCCGATTGGTCCAGAACGCGAGCAGCATGCACAGCGCCAGGTCCGCCTCGGAGTGCGAGCCGTAGGCGCCGGTGTCCCCGTCATCGAAGAGCGCACGGAACTTGGCACCGTTCTTCGCGCCGCGCGCACGGGTGATCAGGGCCTCGTCGTCGTCGGCGGACTTGCGCTTCGGGGGCGAGGGCGGCGGCTTGACCTTGCGCGCAGCGCGGACCGCAAACACCTCCGCGTGCCACGTCGCGAGTTCGTCTCCGATAGCCTCTACCGCGCCGATGGCCGCTCCGTTGAGCGCCTGGGCAGTGACGGTGAAGTAGCGCCCCGACTCGTAGCACTCGACGGGCCCCCGCTTCCGGCCGCCCGGGGGGAGCGTACCTTCGAGGATCAGGTGGACGCCGGTGCCGGACGGGCTGACCTCGCAGTAGGTCGGGAAGCGCTCGACGACGGCCTGCGCCCACGACTCGACGGCGCCGGAGTCCGGGTCGCGACAGCCGTCCAGGTCGATCCCTACGAAGGGGTCGTCGTCGGCGAAGACGAATCCGACACCGTCGAAGCCTCCTGCCTGGAACGCGACGCGCGCGACCTCGAACGAGCTCCACGACGAGCGATCGGTCGTCGAGGCGTGCTGCCCATCTGGGCGGTACGGCACCTTCGTCGGCTTCTTCTGCCCCGGCTTGCGCTCGATGCGCCAGAGCACCCACTGGGCTCGAGCGCGAAGCGCCTCGGGAACGTCGTCGAAGCGCGGTGCGATCACCTTCATTGCGTTCGCCCTTCGCCTCGGGCCAGATCGACATCCACCGCGCAGGGCTCGCACCACGTCTTCCCGTTCCCGAAGGCGGCCCCGCCCGGCGGCTTGATCCACCGACCGCAGCGGCTGCAGCGCGGGGGCCACGTCGGTGGCCTACGCGCGTCGTAGGTAGGGGTGTTGCCGTCGTCGGTCATCGCACCGCCCCCTCCTCACGCGCTGGCGGCGACCTGCGCCCGCTCGAACTCCCACAGGGCCACGCGCCCCGTCTTCTCGTCGAAGCGGATACTGAGGCGCCGCTCCGGTGCCCGCTCGCGGAGGTGGACCTGAAGCGCCTCCAGGTAGTCGTAGTAGCTCACGCGACGCCAACCGCAGAGCGCGCCAACCTCGATCCTTGCGTCGGGACTTCGGAAGTGCGTGAGCTGCTCCCATCGCCCGCCGCCGGACGTCTTGTTGCTCGATGCCATGTCAGTCCTCCTTCCCCAGCTCCTGCCGGGACACCGTGAGTGCGATCCAGAGCGCGTCCGCGAGGCCCGAGTCCTTCATGCGATCCAGCAGCGCGCCCGGCCAACGCTCGCGAGCCAAGCGAAGGGCGTGGCGCTTTCGTTCCGCATACGTCTTCGGCTTCGTGCGTCCCGCGAACGCGAGCCGCTGCCACTCCTTGGGCTGCACCCGCACGAGCGGGAGCCCGAGCGCCAGGACGACGCCTTCAGCCACGCCGATCGCGCGCCATTGCTGGCTGATCTGCTTCCATCCCCCGGTGTGCGGCGGCCGCCCCACGGGCACCTCGATCCCGACGACGGAGGGCGTGTGCGTGCGGAGCACCTCAGCCAGGGTCACGGCGTCCGTGGTGTCGACGCTCTCGCCCCAGCCCTCGCGGGTGCGGAGGTCAATGAACGCCACGGCGCCGGTGCCCCCGGGGTCCACAGCCGCGACCACACCCCCTCTGTGGCTAGAACGGGAGATCGTCATCGAGCGGCTCGTCGCTGATGGGGTTGCGCGGCACGTCGTCGCGTGCCGGGGGGGACTTCGGCGCGCGCGGCGGGGTCGCCGTCTTCTGCTGGGACTTCGCGCCGGCGGCCGCCGCGCGCAGCAGCGAGCCGAAGCGCGCCTGCAGCCTCCCGAGCTCGCCGTCCGAAGCACCACCCGCCTGCGGGACGTGGTCGCCCGGGTTCACCCAGTCCGCCTTGAAGCGGACCTGCCCGTTGTAGGTGTCCTCCTTCACGGTGATCTGCACCGTGACGTCGGGCACCGCCTGGCCGACCTGGCGCAGGTCGCCGGACCAGCCGAGCGAGCTCACGAGCTGCTCGACCATCGTCGCGTTGACCGAGCCGTCGCGCTTGATCACGTAGAAGTCGCCGAAGACGCGGTGGTCCTCGTAGTCGGCCCAACTGGACCAGGTGGAGCCCTCGAGCTGGGCGAGGACGAGGAACTCGATGGAGATCGCGACGGCCTGGCTCGTCTCGCTGGAGCGGACGGACCAGGAGAGCGGGCGTGCACGGAAGATCCCGGAACGGTCGAGGCGCCTCACTTCGCACCCCCGAAGATCTGCGCCCAGATGGCGCCGTCGTCCGCGGCCTCGAACGGCATCGGCTCGGTGAGCGTGCGGGACTTGGCCACGTGGTCCGGGCGCTCGACCGGCCAGATCGTGCGCGTGCCCACGCCCTTGCCCTTGCGGTCCTTGGCGACGACGTCGTAGCCCACGAAGAGCACGTGGTCGGCCCACTGGACGACGCGGTTGCGGATGGAGGCCTTCCCCGACTTGGGGCTCTGCAGGTGCGGCTCGAACCGGATGAAGTCCTCGCCCACGGGGTTCGGCACGTCGGCCGTGCAGTCGTGCGCGATCAGGATCACGCTGCGGCCCCGGCGCACCTGGGCGTCGAGGTCCTGGAGCAGGTGGAGGAACGTGTCGTAGACGTGCTGCAGGCCCTTGCCGAAGCCATAGCCCTCCACGCTGTTGACCCGGTGCCCCTTCTCGTGCGGCACCGTGGCGAGCGTGTGCGCGACGGCGAGCTCCTCGGCCCTCGTGGCCGAGTCGAGCACGACCGTCTCGTAGCCGTCGAGCACGTCGCCCTGGAGGCAGGCGCGCAGGTCGGCGAACGTCTCGATCCCCTCCACGCGGGGCACGTCGAGCGCGCGCGTCCCGCTCTCGACGTCGAGGAACACGGGCTTGGGCGCGAGGGCGGCGAGGCTGGTCTTGCCGATGCCGCCTGGACCGTAGATCACGATCCGCTGCGGTCCGTCGATGCGACCCGAGAGGATCGCGAACCGGCCCGAGGGCTTCGGCGGCTCGGGCTGGGGCGTTGCTGCACGCCTCGGAGGCGGCGGCGGGGGCTTCTGTGCGGTGGTCATGGACGTGACTCCTGTCGTTGAGCGCCCGCTGGCCCGGGCGCGGTGGCGTGCTCGGGCTAGCCCCCGAGCGTGGCGCTCCCGGTGAGTTCGGGGTGGACGTCCTCCACGCGCACGAACCCGCCGGGTGTCTGGGTGTCGAGGTCGCGGTGCTGGCAGATCGGCAGGTAGTCGCAGGCGAACGGCTCGAAGCACGAGCCCGGGTTGCGGTACCACGCGTCGTCGCGCTGGCACGCGCGGATCGTCTGCTGCTGGATCCAGAGGTCGCGACGGCAGTCGTCCAGATCCTGGTCGAGGCGTGCGATCTCGATCCGCGCGAAGTGGCGATCGGGCTCCGCCGCGATCACCGCGGCGACGCGCGCGGCGAACTCCTCGGGCGTCTCGGGGCGCGTCTGCAGGACGTAGCCTGCCTTCGCGTCTCCACTCTCGCGCCACTTCTTGCCGTTCTTTGTGCGGACGCGATCGCCCTGGGAGTCGTGAACGATCTTGACGCCGTCCTCGTCTACCAGGGGCACAGCGCTGGGGCGTTGACCGGGACGGCGCGTGACGTCGTAGTAGACCGTCTCGACGTCGTAGCCGAGTTCGCGTGCCGCGATGACGTAGATCGAGAGCTGGCTGTCCAAGTGCAGGCGTAGCCAGTAGTCCTCGCCCGGGGCGAAGTCCCGCGAGGTCGTCTTGAACTCCTGCAGTGCGAGGCGCCCGTCGGGGAGACGCACGATCGCGTCGATCACGCCGGCGAGGCGCCAGATCGGCGTCGCGGCGCCCGTCGCCGGGTTCACGAGCGGGAGGTCGAAGGGCAACTCAGAGGCCACGACCTCGAGGCGCTCGTCCGCCCAGCGGCGCTGGTGGCCGTCGAACATGGCGGCGACGAGGGCGAGGTCGAACGGGTCATCCAGGCCATCGGCGATCGCGGCCTCGTGATCCTGGCCCTTCCCAGCGGCGTCGAGAGCGCGGTGGAACGCGGAGCCGACGCGCAGCGCGAAGCCCGTGTCCCCGGGCCTGAGCCCCAGCTCGTAGCGGAGATAGTGGCGCCGCGGACACGCGCGGAAGCACGCGAGACGGCTGTGCGTGAGCACCTGCGACGGACGGGAGGTCACGGGAGCACCTCCCCGTCGCGTGAAGAAGTGCCCCGGCCCGGGCAGGCGGCCGCTGTGACAGGAGCGAGGGGAATGCCGCGCAGATCCCGGACCGGGGGCAAGGGGTAGATAGGTGCGACGTGGGGCATCACGACTGCGGATCCCGGTCGCGGGGGAGCTCGCGGTGGATGTGCTCGACGACGGCGCTGCGCAGGTAGCGCGCGACGCCCGGGCCGGTGGGGTTCACCTGGACGATCCGCCGGCCCCGAAGCAGGGCGGGGAACCGCTTCACGTAGGCGTCCCAGCGGCTGCGCGAGACCTTCACGAGCGCGGAGGCCTCGGTGGCATTGAGGAGGGCGTCCTCGGGCGGGAGGGGGCGTTGGCGCGGCATCGCTAGCGCGCCTTCCGAGTCAGCGCCTGGGCGCCGTTGCAGTGGCTGTTGTCGTTCATGCTCGCTCCCGTCGCTCGATGACCTCGGTGGTCGACGGCGGGGAGGATGCGGAACGGGTGCACGCTGGTAAGGCGCCCCCGTGCAATCTCGTGCAGGATCGACTGGGTGCGCAAAGCCGTTCCACACAACGACTTGCGCACGCTGCGCGATGGAGGTCGCGAGGCGCCCCCCCTCGGATGCGCCCGCGTCAGAAGGCCGTTACGCGGCCGGGAGCGGCTCCAGCAGGCACCAGGTCATGTCGCCCGGGTCGAAGTAGTAGGGCGTTTCCCCGAGTCTGTCCGCCCTCGCTCCCGTGCGGAGGAAGCTCTCACCACGAAGGGTTCGGCGAACCTCGCCGAGCTGGTTCGACGCGCCACGCGCAGAGGTGTTCGAGTTCCGGTACGTCGGCGTGGCCTTGGCGATCATCGGAACCCCCGGGCGACGCACGTAGTCCGCCAGAAGGCCGATCAGCATGGGCCCGAGCTTCTTCCCCTTCGACCTGCCATTTGAGTCGAGGATGTTCAAGTGCGCCTGGCCCTTGCACCAGACCTTTGACTGGATGCGGTCGATGAACAGGTCGAATCCGCGTTTCCTCTCGGCATCGTGCAGGCGCCGGTATTCGACATCGTCAATCGGCTTGCCGCGCGGCGTGTCGCGGCTGAAGAGAAGGCACATCGCATCACCTGGCGGCACCGTAATCGGCACGCCATCGAGTGCACGATCGAGCGCGGCACCGTCGATCGTCGCGAGATCCTCACCGAGCGCGGCGCCGGGGACCGTGGCGTCCACCGGCAGGGCCTCAAGAGGCTCCCCCAATAGAAGCGCCACGAGGGGGCGGCCGGACTCTCGCGCCCCCTCGGGCAGCACCACGTCCGCCGCGCGCCGACACCCGGGAGCGACGGTCACAAGACCATACTCGCGTCCGCCGAGCGTGCCGCTGCCCACGAACAGCGCACCGGCCCCGAGGACGGGCCCGACGCCATCGAGACCGTTCTTGCGGCGCAGCAGGGCCGCCCACGGCTCCCATGCGAAGCGGTAGCGCTGGAGCGACTCCCGCGGCACCTCGATCCGCCGCCCCGCCTCGTTGCAGTAGCCCCAGTAGACGCCGTCTTCAACGTCGACGCGGACCACGCATTCGTCGTGATGGTGCTCGCAGATGCAGTGTCCGACGGTCCATGTGAAGCCGGCGCCCACGAGGACGTGGCGCCGGATCA
Organism: Gemmatimonadota bacterium; assembly: GCA_037387345.1. Taxonomy (GTDB): domain Bacteria; phylum Gemmatimonadota; class Gemmatimonadetes; order Longimicrobiales; family Gaopeijiaceae; genus SZUA-318. The sequence continues at coordinate 1,703 of JARRLD010000016.1, read as the reverse complement.
GATCCCGGGCACTGTCCCCGGGGAACAGGCTCGCGAGTCGATCGCCACGGAACTCGGCGGTGAACCGCCTATTCAGTGACGCCAGCGCGGGCCAGGCGGTCCTTCGCGGCATAGTCGATGAACCCCCAGCGCGCCAGCACGCTCTCGATGTAGCGGTCGCGATCGGTCTCGTCGAGGTGCACGCGGTTCGGGATCGCGAGCTCGACCGTCTTCGTGTCGCGGTTGTTCCTCGGGAACTTGAAGCAGATCTTCAGCCCGAGGATCTCGATCTCGGAGATGTCCACGCCCTCAGCGGCGAGGGCGACGAGGATGCCGGGCTTGCCGTAGCGGACCTCCTTGCACTGCACGGTGTGCTCAACGTCCGTGTTGGACAGCTTCCGGTACTTGATCTCACACGGCTCGGCCCACTGGAACTCGTCTTCGGGCTCCCTGGCGAAGGAGAACTCAGGGTCGAGGAGGGGGTCGAAGCTCACGACCTGGCAGACCTGGAAGAACGCGAGCCCCTGGCCGAGGACCTCGGTCGCGAAGAGTGCGGCGACCTGCTCGATCTTCCGCTTGCCGCGCCCGGCCTTCAGCTTCAGTACGCCCGTCTCGGGGTAGTAGATCAGCACCATCTCGTAGACCGGGCGGCGCTCGCGCGTCGTGATCTCGCTGTGCTCGTCGAACTCGTGGTCGGGTCGCACGTACGTTTCGTGCGGAATCACGGCGATCCACTTCTCCGGGTGCGGCGGGCCAGGTTCGACGAGCAGGTGAGGCCCGTGCGCATCGCGGCGGAGCGCCTTGCTCAGTTCGGCCTTGAACCGATCGAGGCGCCCGGCGGTCGGCTTGCACGGCACCGCCTGGCGCCCGAGCAGGGTGTGAAGCCCCTCGGTCTTCTCGAGCACGTAGAAGTCGTAGGCCGCATCGAAGACCGCGCGATGTTCGAGGAACAGCGTCATCGCCAGCTTCGGGAGCGTGAGGTCGCGGTAGCCCTCCAGGCCGCACTGCTCAGCCCGGATATGCAGGGTGTAACGCCCCTTCTCCCGGGCGATGTCGTTCATGCGGCACAGCGCCTCCTTGACCGCCGTGCGGTTGGGGCTGTCGAGTTGATCCCAGGCCTCGTGGATCTCGTCGCAGGTCGGGTCCGCGCCGAGCTCCATCGCATCCCAAACGCCGAAGCCCCGGAAGAAGCGACGGAGGAGCTGCGGGGAGTTGACCTGCCGGAAGAACTTCCGGGTCAGACGTTCGTGGTCGGTGATGAGCATGCCTGGCTCCTGTCCCTGGCCGCGACCGGGGGCGGGGGGCGGAGCTCTCGCACAGCGGTTCGTGGCGGTCTGTCCCGAACCTCGCGATTCGGGGGCGAGATGCTATCCCCCCTGGGGGACGGTCCCCGGAATCGGGCGTCGATCGGACCCCGGTCCGCCCGCGAGGCCCTGATTGATCGGGCGTGGACCCGGCGCGGGTCCGCGAGAGGCCCCAGACGTAGGGGTCTGACCCGTACCAGCACCCGTACCAGCAGCGCCCCAGAATCGGCGCATGATCGGGGAGTTATCGGGGAGTCCGGCGCCGGCGGTCTCCGCGCACGAATCGCCCGTGGGGGGCCATTTCATGCGGGTAAGTGGCCAATGTGGCTGATCGGCCTGTCAAGCCGGAGGTCGCGGGTTCGAGTCCCGTCACTCCCGCCACTCTTCCTGCACGTCACTGACCTAACTCGCGCCACCTCG
>JARRLD010000015.1:0-36180 GCA_037387345.1 Gemmatimonadota bacterium | reverse complement strand
GAGGACGTCACCATCCGGGCTCCCATGAAGGGGACGATCATCCAGAAGAGCGTCGAGGAGGGGCAGGTGATCCAGTCGGCCTCGGGCAACGTCTCGGGCGGTACCACCCTCTTCATCATGGCGAACCTGGACGAGATGCAGGTTCGGACCCTGGTGGACGAGACGGACATGGGCGAGCTTCGCGCGGGCATGCAGGCCACCGTCAAGGTGGAGGCGTTCCCGTCCCGCACCTTCCGGGGGCAGGTGGAGAAGATCGAGCCCCAGGCCGAGGTGCAGCAGAACGTCACCATGTTTCCCGTCATCGTGAACCTGGACAACCGGGTCGGCTTGTTGAAGCCCGGAATGAACGCAGAGGTGGAGATTCTCATCGACCAGGCCACGGACGCGATTCTGGTGCCCAACACCGCCATCGTCCAGATGCAGGACGTGGGACCGGCGGCCCTGGCCCTGGGCTTGGATCTGGAGTCCCTGGACCTGACACAGTTCATGGGGGCGGGTCGCGTGAGAGGTGGCATGCCTTCCGAAGGAGCGGTCCAGGGAGACGGCGGGGAGGCTCAGGCTCAATCGGGGACCAGCGCGGAGGCGGCCGCACCGGCTGGGGCTAACCCCCAGGCGCAGATCCAGAGGCTCCGTGCTCAGGTCCAGGCCGGGGAGATCACTCAGGACTCCATGCGGTCCGTGCTGCAGTCCCTGAGGCCACAGGGGGCCATCGGCGGAGTCGCCCGTCAGGCATCCGCCGAGGGAGCACCGGAACGGGAGACCCGACCCGCTGTGGTCTTCGTCATGCGACCCGACTCGGTCCTGGAGCCGCGCCTGATCCAGATGGGTCTCAACGACTGGGACAACACCCAGGTGGTGGCGGGGCTCACCGGTGAAGAGACCCTGGTGGTGGTCGGGGCGGCCCAGCTCCAGGCGCAGCAGCAGGAGTGGCTCGACCGTATCCGCAACCGCAACAACGGAAGTCCCTTCGGAGGACCCGGTATGGGCGGCCGGGGACGGCGGTAGGAGGCACACATGCTCGTCTATGAGATCGTCATGGTGGCCATGGCGGCCATCCGGGCCAACGTGCTCCGCTCCGTGCTCACCACGCTGGGGATCATCATCGGCGTTGCCGCCGTGATCGCCATGGTGGCCCTGGGCGAGGGCGCGCAGGCGCGGGTGGAGCAGGAGAGGGGGGATCTCCCGGGGCGACAGCAACATGAGCGTCGACGACGCCGAGGCGCTTCGGTCCGGGTCCAGCGGTCTGCTGCAGGTCTCACCCGAGATCTCGTCTCGTCTGCAGGTGACCTACCTTCGCTGGAACTCCAACACGCAGATCCTGGGGGTGTGGCCCGAGTACTTCGACATGTACGACCACACCCTCCAGGCGGGGCGCTTCTTCAACGAAGGGGAGATTCAGGGCCGACGGCGCGTTGCGGTGCTGGGATACAATCTGCCCGAGACCCTGGGTGAACAGGTCCCCGAAGCACTGGTCGCGCAGACCATCCAGATCCGAGGCGTGCCCTTCGAGGTCATCGGAGTCCTCGAAGAGAAGGGCGATGCCGCATGGATGCGGCCGGACGACCAGATCTTCATCCCCACCTCCACCGCCCAATATCGGGTCTTCGGCGGTCGGGACCGGATCAACGCCATCTACGCCGCGACGGCCACGCCGGAACAGCTGGACATGGCCTACGCCGAGATCGATCGGATCATGAGGCGTGAGCATCGGATCCGGCCGGGAGAGGAGGGGGACTTCAACATCCGGAATTCTGCCGACCTCCTGGCGACGTTCAACGAGACGAACGAGACGTTCACGTTGCTTCTCGCAGGGATCGCGGGCATCAGCCTCCTGGTGGGAGGCATCGGCATCATGAACATCATGCTGGTGAGCGTGACCGAGCGGACTCGGGAGATCGGCGTCCGAAAGGCCCTGGGAGCCACGAAGAAGGCGATCATGTTCCAGTTCCTCATCGAATCGTTGTTCCTCTGCGTCCTCGGTGGGCTGCTCGGGGTGGGCGCGGGGATCGGGGGTGCTCAGCTCATGACGCGAATCCAGCAGTGGGACACGGTCGTTTCCCCTGCCGCCATCGCCACGGCGCTGGCATTCTCGGCGGGCGTGGGCCTGTTCTTCGGAATGTGGCCGGCTCAGCGGGCCGCGAGCCTGGACCCCATCGACGCGCTCCGGTACGAGTAAGCCGCTCGGGCATGCCCCGGGAGCGACCTGTCAATCCCTGTGGAGCATGACCTCGAGGGTTCGGCCCTTCCTCACCAGCGTGACGGTCAGGTCGGTGCCTCCGCCTGCCAGCCCGGCCCGAAGCGCCATGATGGATCGGATCGGTAGCCCGTCCACGTGCGTGAGCACGTCCCCCGGTTGGAGCCCGGCGTCCGACGCCGGTGTCCCTCTTGGAACGTCCACCACCAGCACTCCCCCCTCCACCTCGAAGTACTCCGCCAGCTCCGGGCGGAGCTCGACGACCTCGGCGCCTGCGGCCCGATTCTGGCCCAGCACGTAGGGCGCGAGCGGCCTCATGGTGTAGGCCGGCCCGGCGCTGTCCGGCCCCAAGGACCAGGTGACGGAGAATCCGGTTCGCTCCGTGGTCGACTCGCGTGCGACCTGCGCCATGGTGCTCCTCAGGTCCTGGCTACGCCTGCTGGCGTCCTCCAGCGCCTCCCGTGCCCGGACGAGCTCGGAATCTTCCTGGTCGACCCGCTGTCGGCCGGCTGCCAGGGTCCGCAATCGCGCCGCCTCCTGGGAACGGAGTGTCACGATCTCACGGTTGAGCGCCTCCATCTCCCTCAGAAGCGAGTCGGGCAGCTGTCCGCTGAGGGCGAGGAAGCCGAACGGTGGACTGACCTCCGGGACCACGAACGTCCGGGAGCCTTCCTCATCGTAACGTGGCTGCCCCTCTGCCTGGGAACGCTCGATCCGCGGCGCGAAACCCCTGACGCCCATGACCATCCACAGGGAATCGGTCAATCGGGGAAGTCCCACCACCTGGACCCCGGCCCCTCCCTGACCCACGAGCCGGAGGCGCCACGCCCAGCTCCACCGGCCGCTCGGCTGCCCTGAGCCTGTGGTACGCCGGATGCCGTTCCTCTGGATCACGATCCGGACGGGGTCATCCGGACGCAGGGTTTCGGCGGGGTGTCCGAAACCCTCGTCCCACCCGTGGCCGTTGATGGAGACCAGCCGGTCTCCGACGCGGACGCCGGCCGACTCGGCGGGACTGCCTTCGCTGACTACCGTGATGACCGCCAGGGTCTGGTCCCGGGGAGCCGTCGGGATCATGGGCACGTCGATGGAGATTCCAATCCATCCCCGGGCTCCGGAAGGGGCCGTAACCACCTGCGCTCCGGCGGGCGGGGCCGCCAGGCTTGTAGCCAGGAGAAGCGTCAGAATCGTCGTCCTGCCCATGGCACTCAGAACCAGTTGTCCTGGCGTGTAGAGATGCGGCGAAGAACCGCCTCCCGCTCAGCCAGCGTCGAGGCGAGCAGCCCGTTCAGGAAGGGGTCCGCCGGAGCCTGACGCACCGCCGCCTGACCTGCCGCCACCAGGTATTCCAGGGCGGCGAGGTTCGTGATGGGATCCCCGATCTCCCCCTGGCCGCTTTCCTCCCCGAGGAGCTCCCGATACCGCGCCAGGGCATACATGTAGTCCGCCTCTGCATTGCGCACGGCGGAGGCAGCGTCGTCGAGATTGTCCACCGCTGCCATGCGCGCGGCGCCGTTCGACGTTCCGCTGGGGACGTCGCGAACGGCGTCGCCGGTGAACGCCGCGCCGAACATGCCTCCTCCCAGGAACAGGGCCGCCGCTGCCGCTGCCCTCATCCACCCGGGTGTCCTCCCCATGGTGAGCCGGTGGAAGAGGCTCGGGTCCCGCACCAGGCCTTCCGACCGGAGACGGGCCTCAAGGAATTCCCAATCGCCCAGAGGCGGGCGGACCTCCGGAAGCGACCCCAGAGCCTGGGTCTGGGCGCGTAGAGCGTCGAGCTCCGACGTACACACCTGGCACTCGGAAAGGTGCCTCGTCTCCTCCTCCCGGGGCGGCTCATCCACAAGCCGGGCGAGGATCTCAGTGGTCAGATGCTCCATGCTTCAACTCCCGTTTCTTGCGCCTGGCCGTCCAGGGCGGCGAGCATGTCCCTCATCTTCGCCCTCGCCTTGAACAGCTGTGATTTGGACGTCCCCGCCGTGACGCCGAGGGCGTCTCCGATCTCATCGTGGGTATAGCCTTCCACGTCGTGCAGGATGAGGACCTTGCGCATGCCCTCAGGTAGCCGGTCCAGCGCGCCCTCCAGGCGACGCTGAAGGAGGGTGTCGCCCTCCCGCGGTGCGACCGCCACCTGTTCCGGGAACGGCCCCTCCCGCTTCTTCCGGGTCTGCGACTTCCGAAGGGCCTGGAGCGCGGAGTTCACGGCGATCCGGTGCAGCCACGTCGAGAACCGCGCGTCCCCCCGAAAGGAAGGAAGGGCCCGGATGGCTCGGATCCACGCCTCCTGGGCGTAGTCCTGAGCCAGCTCGTCGTCCCCGGCGATGCGACGCACCACGGCAAAGACCCGGGGCGAGAACCGATCATACAACGACCGGATCGCCCGGGCGTCCCCTTCCGCGGCCTGTCGGATCAGCTGGTTTTCCGTCATACCCCTCGGGGTTCTCTTCCGTTATCTACTACCTTGGATGCACAGGTGAGCGCGGACGGTTGCCCACCGGCCCTGGGATTGATAGCCTGCGGTACCTACCCGGTGGTGCCTTTACCGGTCCGCCGCCAACACTTCTACGACACACGTCGGAGCATGCCGCCCCCCCAGGTGGCTCCTGCGGGCTCGCGGGCATCCGGCTGAAGGACCGTTTCGACGGGACAGGGGGAAACGATGATCGCAGGGACCAGGCTCTCCGGGGCATCCCATCTGGAGTGCACCGGGACCGGGGACCGATTCGAGAGCGAGCAGCTCTTGGGGCTGTCCCCCCACGGCAAGCCCCTGTTCGCCCGATATGACCTGGAGGCCCTCCGCGGTGCCTTCACACCCGATGCCGTCGCAGGCCGCCGGGCCGATCTCTGGCGGTATGCGGAGGTCTTGCCCGTGCGTGATCCAGGGTGTCGAGTGGCCCTGGGCGAGGGCTGGACGCCGATGATGGACGCCCCCCGGGGTGCCGACCGCCTCGGCGTGCGCCGAGTCTGGGTGAAGGACGAAGGACAGAACCCCACCGGATCGTTCAAGGCCCGGGGCTTGGGCCTTGCCGTATCGAGGGCGCTCGAGCTGGGCGCCCGGGAGCTGGCCCTGCCCTCGGCGGGGAACGCAGGAAGCGCCGCGGCCGCGTACGGAGCTGCCGCCGGATTGCCCGTTCACGTGGTGGTGCCGAAGGACACCCCCGCGCCCATTCTCGAGGAGATGGCGGCCCTCGGGGCCGATCTGACGCTGCTTGACGGACTCATCAGCGACTGCGGAAGGGTGGTAGCCGAGGGCGTCGCCCGGCACGGCTGGTTCGACCTGTCCACACTCAAGGAGCCGTATCGCGTCGAGGGCAAGAAGACGATGGGCTATGAGCTCTTCGAGCAGCTGGGGCACAGGCTCCCGGACGCGATCGTGTATCCCACGGGAGGGGGGACCGGGCTCATCGGGATGTGGAAGGCGTTCGACGAGATGGAGCGGCTCGGATGGATCGGCCGCCGGCGTCCCAGGATGTTCACCGTGCAGGCTGCCGGTTGCGCTCCCATGGTTCGGGCGTGGGAGCGGGGTGACGAACACGCCGAGCCATGGACCGACGCCGCGACGTATGCGTCGGGTCTTCGCGTCCCCGGCGCGGTGGGTGACTTCCTCATCCTGCGGGCCCTGCGAGCTTCGGAGGGAGGCGCAGTGGCGGTGCACGATCACGAGATGCGGGAATGGGTATACGCTCTCGGCGCGGCCACCGGGATCTTCGCTGCGCCGGAGGGTGGCGCGACCGCGGCGGCCGTGCCCAAGATGCTGGAGAAAGGCCTGATCTCGGAGGACGACGAGCTCGTGCTGTTCAACACCGGAAGCGGCTTGAAGTACGTCGGCATGGACCCTGTGGACTGAGCCCATGACCATGCTGTCGTTTCTCCTCGCGCTTGTTTCAGCCTTCCTGGTGGGGCTGGTGGTGGCCTCGGGCGTGCATCTTCGCCTGCGGCTTCGAGAGCGGCTGGGGCGCAGGACGCCGGTCGTGGATGACCAGGCCATACGGAAAATCCTGGAAGAGGGAGTGATCACCGCGGAGGACGATCCTCCCCTGGATCTCGACGAGATCAACGAGGAGGAGCGTCGGTTCTGGACCGAGCCGTGGGACGAGCCCGAGGAGTGGTGAGGCGTGCGGGGGCCGAGACGCCCTCAGCGGGCCCAGCGGTAGTAGACACCGGGCAACGGAACCAGTCGGCGGTTGAGTGGCAGGTCGTCGTCGGGGTCGGTGCGTCGAACCAGGAGAGCGCGGTTGATGTTGAGGACGAGTCCGACGGCGTGGCGATGTCCTGGCTGGAGGTCCACGCCCAATGGAGCGTGCAGGACAGCGGCGAAGCCGGCGCGACCGTCCTCAGGTCGGGCAGCGACGAGCCACAGTCCTCCTCCCACGAAGGGAAGCGCCTCCCCTCCGCCGAAGTAGTGACGCGCCACCAGGGCGACGCTCAGGTCTCGGAACGACCAGGTGCCTACGGTCAGGTCGAGGCTCTCGTTGCCGTCGAAGTACTCGACGGTGACTCCGAAGGTGGCGATCCCACCGAAGGAGATACCGACCCGCACGCCTTCTCCGGCCTGAGAGCCCTGGGCGCTCAGGGGCATGGCCGACGCCGCCATCAGCAGGGAGGCGACGAGAAGGAACCGAGCCGAGTCACCGGCACGAAGGATAGAGGTGCGCACCATGGGAGCCGGAGTATAGGCAGACGCGCTGGGCCGGTCCACGCCTGTGGCCGTACCGTCGCGGCTGCGATCGCGCTGGGCCTGGCGGCGTGCGCGCCTCCCGATCGACCGCATCGGTTGGGGCAGGACCTGCCCCGCGCCGTCCTCGAGCTGTTGACTCCGGATACCGTGACGAGCGCCCGGGTGGGTGACGGTATCTGGTATCGCTACCTCTGGGCCGTGGATGGGCCGTGGGCGGTGCACCTGCTGGAGGCCGACCTGACCCGATGTGACCTCGCGCTCAGAGCCCTGCAGGCCGAGGCGCGCGCCACGGGAGGTGTGGGGCGGGAGACGGTCAGCTCCATGGTCGCGAGGGCCGGTGGGAGCGTCATGGGTGCGGTGAATGCGGACTTCTTCACTCCCGACGGGCGTACCGTGGGCTCGGAGGTCACAGGAGGACGGGTGCGGGCAGCCCGCTCACGGCCCGCCTTCGCCTGGCAGCCCGGTTCCGCTCCGTGGATGGGAAGCACGTGGGTGAACGGCGACTCGCTCTGGGTAGGCTGGTGGGTGCATCTGGAATCCCTGGATGCGCCCATGGAGGTGGTGGGAGGGTTCCCCAAGCTCCTGGAGGGCGGAGGGCGCGTCGAGGAGCTGGGTGTCTCCGCCGCCACGCGCCATCCCCGGACCGGTGTGGCGTACGAGGCCGGGCGGGGTCGACTCTGGCTCGTGGTCGTGGACGGACGGCAAGCCCCCTACTCGGTGGGCATGACGCTCCCGGAGTTCACCGACCTGCTGTCTTCTCTGGGGGCGGACGAAGCCCTCAACCTGGACGGAGGGGGATCGTCGGTCATGGTGGTGCGCGGACGAGTGCGTAACCGACCCTCCGACGAGGAGGGGGAGCGCCCTGTGGTCAACGCCCTGGCCCTCGTGAGGGACGCGTCCGGCTGCGGGACCGGACCCGCTTCGGATCAACGCTCGGGTCGGGGACTCCAAGACACGCGCACCCCCAGCGCAAGGCTACGGCCCGGCCCGGGCTCGTAGTAGCGGCTTCCGAACGCGTTGACCACCACGGACGTGTCGTAGGTCCGATCCAGCACGTTCGATACCGAGAGAAATGGAGACAGGCTGACCTGCCCGGCCCTCAGGCCGCTGATGCCCATCCGGATGTCCGCGAGGAAGTACCCTGCGCTCTCCGCCGTGTTGGCGTCGTCCACGGGCATGGCATCCTGATAGAGGCCCCGCACCTCGGCGAACGCGGTTGACCCGACCAGAGCCAGCCGACCGTCGACCCGGAAAGGAGCAAGACCTGGAATCCTCTTGCCGTCGAAGTCCGCTCCGCCTGCGGTGAACCGGTCGAACCGGCCATCGACCCGTGTATACGCGAGACGGGTCCGGAGGGAGCGTGAGGGTCGGCCCTCCACCGTGATCTCCCATCCCTGGTGAGAAGATCGTCCGGCGTTTCGGAAGAAGGTCCGTCCCGGGTCGGTCGGGACCTCGAACGGGATGAGCTCGTCCTCGAGGGACGTCCTGAACAGTGTGATCTCACCGCTCCACGTCTCTCCGAGACGGCCACGCACTCCCCCTTCGAGGGTTCGGCCCCGTGTGGGATCGAGATCCGGATTGAAGCCACCCGCGGCCTCAGGTCGATTGGCCAGCTCGGTGGTCGTGGGGGTCTCGAAGAAGCTGGCAGCAGAGGCGAACAGCTCCACGGGGGGTCCGAAGGCATACACCAATCCCACCGAGGGGCTCACCGCGTGCATTCCCCTCGCTCCGCTGTCGTCCGTGGCGTCATCGAGGAAACGATCATCCACCTGGAAGCGAAAACGGTCGTACCGGATGCCTGCTGAGGCGGCCAATCTCGGGGTGAGGTCGAGGCGCGCCTGGGCGAACGCCCCGTAGCCGCGGACCTGCTCCAGTTGATCGAGGGACAGACCGGCCTTCTCTCCACCCTCGTTGACCCAGTTCCTCCGATCGTCCCGTTGCAGCTCGATTTCCAGGCCTGCTTTCCAGCTCAGGAATCCGAGGTCGGTCCGTCGCGTGCTCCCGACCAGCGTCCGGGCACCACCCGCCCTCCGGTCGAACTCGATGACGCTCGGCGGGATCCGTCCCGCGAAGTCCCGACGGATGCCCCAGGACGCCAGCTCGGCCTCCAGGCCGAAGACCGATCCGTCCCAGGCCATGCCGGCCTGCCCCTGGCGCACGTCCTCCCTGGTCCTCTGGATGACGTTGAAGCGATACGCCTGACGATCGCCCTCGGCCACCAGGGCCGAGGAAAGCGCACCAGGATTCTCGGAGGCCATGTCCAGGGCATTCAGGTGCACCCTGAGCGTACCGGGTCCCGCCGGAAATGTGAGCGCGCCATTGACCACCGTCCGGGTGGAGCGTCCATAGGTGCCTCCGTCCACCGCGACAGGATCGGTTCGGAACCCGTCGTAGGTGAATCGGGAAGCCGCAGCCCGGTAGCCCAGAGGACCGGAGCTTCCGGAGATCGAGGCGTAATGGCTTTGGAGACCGTTCGATCCCATCGCCGACCGACCCTCGAGCTCGGCGGGGCCCGTCGTCGGTGGGAGGGATTCCAGGTGCAGGACCCCACCGGCGGCATTCCCGTAGGACGCGGCACCTGGACCCCTGAGCATCTCCACCCGGGCGAGGGAGCCCGGATCGACGTGGTCGAGGGTCGTCTGACCGTCCGGCAACGTCGCGGGTATGCCGTCCACCAGCACCCGGATGCCCCGGATACCGAACTGAGATCGGGCCCCGAAGCCCCGGATGACGAACCGTTCACCGGCGGCGAGGTTGAATCGGTTCTGGATCTGCAGACCCGGCAGGGTCCGCAGCGCTTCCTCCAGAGACGCTCCGGTGGTGCCTCTCTGGAGCTCGGTTCGGGAGGCGACGGAGATCGGATAGGGCGTACCCGTGCCGACGGCGCTGCTGAGCACCCGTACGAGCACCGGCTCGATCTCCACCACCGTGTCAGGGGGGATCTGAGCCCGCCCCGGGCCGGCGTGCAGCGTGCTCAGCAGCATCACCAACCATCCCGCCCGCCGCCTCATGCCCCCCCAATCGTCAGGGTCACGGTCAGAACCCGGGCCTGCGAGGGGATGGTGAGCTTGCGCTGGGAGCTCGAGCTGCCGGGCATTCCCGTCTCGATCCACACCTCGGTTCCTGCGGGTCCGCCACACACCAGGAAGATGCCGCGGTCGTCCACGGTGGTCTCCAACCATCGGCTTCCGTCGGAGGCGGGTTCCCACAGAGGCACCGGACCTTCGGGAGCACCGGGTCGGGCGGGGGCCGCGCGCGTGGAGATGCCGAAGCCACGGCGGGTGCCCGTGAGCCAGAGGAGTCCGACCCGCGCGCCGGCGGCGGGCTCCGTCCCCCTCAGGACCCTCCCCAGCAGGATGACCGGCGCTCGATCATCGACCGGCACCTCGCCGCAGGCTTCGAGAAGGCTGGACTCCACACCGGGGAGCTCGAGGTCGAGGGAGGTGATCTCGCCCAGCTTCGCATCCACGGGCGCAGCGACGGGCCCGAGGCCGAGCGTGTCCAGTGACGGGTGATGCAGCATCAGGGTGTGGAGGCCGGCGGCGAGGCCCGGGAGAACGAAGGACCCCGCCTCTCCCGTCGTGTCCTGCGAGAGTCCGTCGGCCGTGCGCACCACCACGCCGCCCACCGTACCCACGCGGGTGGAATCGTAGACGGTGCCCGCCACCGTGGCGGTTGTCGCCTCGAGGAGGATGGACCCCTCGTGGTCGGCGATCCGCCAGACCACCCCGCCTTCCTGCACGAAGCCTGTCCGCACCGGGCGTCGACTCGGTCCCGAGATCGTCATCCGGGGCATGCGGATGTACCACTCCTGGACGATCCACGTCCCGTTGGGAAGCCGTCCGAAGGACACAACGCCCGAGGCGTCTCCCGTGGCGAGCTCCCAGGGAAGGTTGGTGTACCGGAACTCCAGGCGGTCCAACCGGGCGGAGGCAGCTTCGATCCACAGGGTGCCCCGGATGTCGGGAAGACGTCGGCTCTGGAGCGGCTCGAACTCGAGCCCGATGAGACCATCCTCGACGCGATCCAGGCGCATGCAGTGCGTGTCGAGGAACGGATCCGAGAGGAAGACCTCGGCGTCGGGGGCGAAGTAGGTGTTGGAATCGTCCGGATTCTGTCGGAGGTACCCCAGATCGGCCAGCTCCTGGGCCGGAGCGCTGACGTAGGTGGCCTGGCCCCAGGAGCGATCGAAGCGGCGATCCTCGTTCAGGGTCCTGACACCCGAGGGGTCGAGCTCCCGGGTGTAGTGGAGGAGCGTGTATCGGTAGGCCCCCGAGGACAGTGTCCACGCAGCCGCTTCCAGGGCCTTTCTCGCCTCCTCCCAGACGCGCGCGGTGGCTCGGCCTTCCTCGGGACGCACCTCGCATCGCCGGGAGCCGGAGACGTCGATTCCCACGAGCTCCACGGCGTGGATGGGGACCTCGACTCGCTGATAGGTTCCGTCGACCGGGACGGCAAACTGCTCGGTCGTGAGGCTCTCGTACCCGATGCGGTCGACGCGGATGAAATGCGGTCCGGGGCGATCCGTGTCGATGATGAACTCGCCGTTGCGGTCAGTGAGCACCCGTTTGAGTGGCTCCCCTGCGTAGTCCTGGAGAATCACCATGGCGCCCTCGACCGGAGTTCCTGAACCCACCTCCACAACGACCCCCCGGACAATCTGTCCGTGGGCGGCTTCTGCGAGGAGAATCGACGCCAGAGCGGCGACCATCAGAGCTCGTGTCACGACGGTAGTCTAGAACATCCTCGTTCATCGCGCCTCACTGCGTGAACTATACGTCCGGGCGCGGGAGCGCTGACGCCCCACGCCGTCGCAAGGTCGCGGCCCATTTGCTAGGTTCGGCTTCATGACTCTCGGTAATCCTCTGGCGGGGGTTCCCGCCAACGTCTTCCGGGCGCGACGGGCATCCGTGTTTGCAGCCCTCGATCGGGGCGTGATGGTCCTGCCTGCCGCCCCCCGTCTCTTCCGGTCCCGTGACACGGAAATCCGGTATCGGCCGGACAGCGAGCTCTTCTACGTGACGGGCTGTGTCGAGCCCGACGCCGTGGCCGTCCTGGTCGGCGGCGACGAGCCCCGCCTGGTCCTCTTCGTGCGGGACCGTGATGCGGAGGTCGAACGGTGGTCCGGTCCCCTGTTGGGTCCGGAGGCGGCGAAGGAGCGATTTGGCGCGGATGAGACTCGATCGCTCTCGGAGCTGGAGTCGTCGTTGCCGACGTTCCTCCAGGCCGGGGAGGTGGTTCACTACCGCCCGGGACGAGGCGACGCTCTGGACCGCATGGTGTTCGAGGCCCTGGCGTATTCCCGGTCGCGGGGGCAGAGGCGGGGGGTCGGGCCCCGCTCCCTCATCGATCCCGGGGAGATCCTGGACGAGCTCCGCCTGATCAAGGACGAGCACGAGATCGCGCTCATCAGGGAGGCCGCACGGATCAGCGCGGAGGGGCATCGGGCCGCTCTCGCGACGGCCGGACCGGGGAAGGGCGAGTGGGAGGTTCAGGCCGAGATCGACGCTACGTTCCGGCGCCACGGCGCCCGGGGGTCGGGCTTCGACACCATCGTCGGGTCGGGCCCCAACGCGTGCGTGATGCATTACGTCGACAACGGTCGGGTGATTGAGGACGGTGACCTGGTGCTGGTGGATGCCGGAGCGGAGGTTGGCTTCTACCAGGGGGACATGTCCCGGACGTTCCCCGCCTCCGGACGGTTTACGGCGGAGCAGCGGGCGGTGTACGACGTGGTGGAAGCGGCCCGCGAGATGGCCGTGGCGGCGGCGATACCGGGAAGCTCCGTGTCCGACGTCCACGATGTGGCGCTGCGCGTGCTGACGGCGGGGATGGTGGACCTCGGCGTGCTGGACGGGGCGGTGGCGCGTCTGATCGATACGGAGGCGTACAAGGCCTTCTTCCCCCATCAGACGTCGCACTGGCTGGGTCTGGACGTTCACGATCCGGGCGACTACGCGACGAACGGCCACCCTCGGACGCTACGGGCGGGCATGGTGCTCACCGTGGAGCCGGGTCTCTATATCCCGGCCGGGTCCGAGGGCAGGGCTGCCTCCTTCGCCGGTATCGGCGTGAGGATCGAGGACGAGGTCCTGGTGAGGGAGGACGGCACCGAAAACCTCACGGCCCCGCATCTCCCGACCTCCGCGGAAGCCATGGAGTCCCTGGCCCACACCGTCTCGTGAGGCGAGCGCGGACCCAGGGCGCGGCCCCATCCCTCCTCCTCCAGCGCTTGAGGTCCCCGGAGCCCCTGCTCACCGTGGAGCTCCGACCTCCGCGAAGCCATCTGGGGTCCGAAGCGGGAATGGCTGCCTGGATCGACCTGCACCATGCGCTCGGGCGCCTGACCCGTGACGGACTCTTCGTTTTCCTGACGGACAACGCGGTCGGAGAGGCAGAGGAGGAGAGCCTGGCCCACGTGGGCGCCAACCTGGGGGACGACGTGGATCCTCGACGGATCGTGCCCATCCTCACCTGCAAGCACGCGCTGGAGTACTGTACGCTCTTTGCCACCCGGGCGGCCTCCCAGGGCTTCGACACGTTGACGGTGCTGGGTGGTGACGACAGCCTCGGGCCCCCGCGGTGTGTCCCCCACTCCCGGGATCTGAGGTCCATCATCCGGACGCGGTCACCGGGATTGACCCTGGGGGGGTGGGTGAACCCGCTGAAGGATCCCGTCTCACAGGTCGGCCACCTGACGGCACCGGGTGCAGGGATCGAGTTCGCGCTCGCGCAGGTCGTGTCCCACCACTCGCTGGCCGCGGTCGAACGCTTCCTGGAGGTCCTGGAGGCGAGCGGATCGTCGATTCCCGTCGTCTTCGGCGTGTTCTTCTACCGGAGCGCCAACCCGGTGACGCTCATGACCCTGGCCCGGTTCTTCCCCGTGCCCGCCCCGGACATCGCCCGCGAGTTCGAGGCGGGAGACGAGGCCGAGGAGATCTGCGCTCGGTCCATTCGGGAGCTCCGGAAGGTAGGTGCCGACAAGATCTACGTGAGCAATCTGGGGAACCGGGCGGCACGGGCGCGGCTGCGGAGGATCCGCGAGCGGGTGTGACGGTCCGCGGACCGGGTGGGCCCACACCGGGCGTCCGGCCGGCCTCACGCCGTGGCGCTGACGCCGCTCTCCCGAAGGGCTCGCAGGGCGAGGTCCACCTGTCCGCCCGGCGCGCTGATGTGGAATCCACGGACGAGAGGCCGCACGGCGTCGATCATCTCGCACGCGAGGGTGATCCCCTCCTCCGTCGCCGCCTCGGGCCCCGACTCCTGCGCTTTGCGCATGCGCTCGATCACGGGGCCAGGCACGCTCACCCCGGGTAGCTCGTGGGCCAGGAACTCCGCGTCCCGCAGGTTGCGGCACGGCCAGATCCCGGCCACCACGGGGATGGGCCAGGAGTGCACGCTCTCGAGGAAGCGCTCCAGCGCATCGGGGTCGAACACGGGCTGGGTCACGGCGAAGTCCGCTCCCGCCTCGACCTTGTACCCGAATCGCCGGACCTCACGCTCCCGGTCCACCGCACCCTGGTTCGCGGCGACACCGATCACGAACTCCGTCGGCGCCCCGATGGAGCCGCCCCCGGGGTCGACCCCCCGGTTGAGGCCCGCGACGACGTTGGTGAGGCCGATGGAATCGATATCGAAGACCGCCGTGGCGTCGGGGTAGGGACCCATGGTGGGTGGGTCCCCGCTGACGAGGAGGACGTTCCGGAGGCCCGCTGCGGCTGCACCGAGAAGGTCCGAGATCATGCTCGGCATGTTCCGGTCCCGGCAGGTGTAGTGGACCACCGTCTCGATGCCCACGTCGCGCTCCACGATGAGGGCGGCGGGAACGGCACCCATGCGGCTTCGAGCCCGAGGACTGTCGACGATGTTCACGGCGTCCACGCCGGCCACCTTGAGCTGGCGGGCCGGCTCCGCGATCCGGGAACGGTCCCAGCCGTGGGGAGGGAGGATCTCCACGGAGGCGACCATCTCGCCGCGGGCGAGCTTGCGCCCCCACGCAGATCTGCGATCGAGGTGGACGGGACGTGCCGGGGCGGGACCGGTGTCGACCTCGGCGGGCACGCTCACGACGGTGTGACGGGGCTGCACCGAAATGACGACGCTCCGCATGCGCCGGACGTGCTCCGGGGTGGTACCGCAGCACCCCCCCACGAAGCGCACGCCCACGTCGATCATCCGTCGGGCGTACTGGGCGACGTACTCCGGGCTCGCCATGTACATCTTCCGGTCGCCGACCGTCCGGGGAAGCCCGGCGTTGGGTTGGGCCGAGAGGGGAAGGGATGTACGCTCGGCCATCTCCTCGACGGCGTCCAGCATTACGGCCGGCCCCACCGAGCAGTTCAGCCCCGCGACGTCTGGCGCCAGGTCCGCCAGGGACGCTCCCAGCTGGGCGGCATCCGTGCCGTACGATGTCGCGCCATCCCTCCCCACCGTCATCTGGGCGACGGCGGGAAGGTCGCACAGGCTGCGTACCGCCTCGAGCGCACACTCGAGCTCGTGGAGGTCGGAGAAGGTCTCCAGGATGAAGCCGTCCACTCCGCCCTCCAGGAGGCCCGTCACTTGCCTCGCGAACATCTCGGTCGACTCGTCCCGGGACGTGGCCCCCCAGGGTTCGATGCGGATGCCCAGGGGGCCGACGGCGCCGAGGACGCAGGCACGACCGGCTGCCGCCTCCCTGGCCAGGAAGACAGCCGCCCGGTTGATCTCCTCGGTCCGGGAGTCGAGGCCGTGGGCGGACAGCTTCACCGGGTTCGCGCCGAAGGTGTTGGTCTCCAGGATCTCGGCGCCGGCCTCCACGTATTCGGCGTGGATCTGACGGACCAGTTCGGGTCGGGAGAGGCTCAGCTCATCGTAGCACACGTTGACGAAGACGCCACGCTCGTAGAGAAGCGTGCCCATCGCCCCATCGAAGACGTGGACCCGACCGTCGTCGATGAGGCTCCTCACGGTTCTCTCTCCGGTTCGTAGGCAAGGTTGGGAGCCAGCCATCCTTCGGCCTCGGAGAGACTCATTCCCTTCCGACGGGCGTAGTCTTCCACCTGGTCGCGCCCGATGCGCCCGACCCCGAAGTAGTGGGCCGCCGGGTGGGCGAAATACCAGCCACAAACCGTGGCCGGGGGCTGCATGGCACAGCTTTCCGTCAGGGTCGCCCCCACCGCCGCCTCGGCGTCGAGAAGACGGAACAGCGTGCGCTTCCCCGAATGGTCCGGGCAGGCGGGATATCCGGGTGCCGGACGGATCCCCTGGTAGCGCTCGGCGATCAGGTCCTCGTTGGTGAGGGCCTCCTGCATCGCGTAGCCCCACAATTCCGCCCGCACCTGCAGGTGCGTGTGCTCGGCCAGCGCCTCGGCCAGCCGGTCCCCCAGGGCCTTCGCGAGGATCGCGGAATAGTCGTCTCCGCGGGCCTCGAAGGTGCTCGCCCATCCTTCGAGCTCGGCGCCGGTGGTGGCCACGAACGCCCCCGCCCAGTCCCGCACCCGGGACTCCCGCGGGGCCACGAAATCCGAGAGGCAGAGGTTCTCCCGCCCAGGCTTCGAGAACTGTTGCCTGAGGCACCGGATCACGCCGGCGACCTCGGTGCGGCCGGGGTCGGCATAGAGCTCCACGTCGTCCTCGACGGCGTTCGCCGGGAACAGCCCCACCACCGCCCGGGGCGAGAGCACCCCATCTCGGGACAGACGGTCCAACATGGCGTGGGCATCCCGGAGGAGGTCGTGGGCCTGAGCCCCCACGACCGGGTCATCCAGGATGGACGGGTAGCGGCCGGCCAGCTCCCAGACCTGGAAGAAGGGCGTCCAGTCGATGTGGCCACGAAGGTCGTCCACCGCCACCTCCAGCACGCCGATGCCCGGGCACGCCGGCTCGGGAGGGCGATACCCGGCCCAGTCGGTCCGGAAGCGCCGGGCACGCGCCTCGGGAAGGGGCAGGATCTCCGCGCGCCCTCGCCCCTCGGACCTCCTCCGACGTAGCTCGGCGTACTCGGCGCGGACGTCGGAAACGAACGCGTCCCGCGTGGTCCGGTCCACGAGCCTGGCGAGCACGCCCACGGCCCTGGACGCATCCAGGACGTGGACGGTGGGTCCCCCGTAGCTCCCTTCGATCTTGAGGGCCGTGTGGGTGCGGGAGGTGGTGGCGCCCCCCACCAGCAGAGGAAGATCGAAGCCGAGCCGCTCCATCTCGCGGGCGACGTGGACCATCTGGTTCAGGGACGGCGTGATGAGGCCCGAAAGCCCCACGACGTCCACCTTCTCGTGCCGGGCCGTCTCCAGAATCCGCTCCGCCGGGACCATGACGCCCAGGTCCACGACGTCGTATCCGTTACACTGCAGCACGACGCCGACGATGTTCTTGCCGATGTCGTGAACGTCGCCCTTCACGGTGGCCAGGAGGACCTTCCCCTTGGCTGCGGATCCCGCCTGTTCGGCTTCCAGGTAGGGTACCAGGTAGGATACCGCGCGCTTCATGACCCGTGCGCTCTTCACTACCTGGGGCAGGAACATGCGACCCGAGCCGAAGAGGTCACCGACCACGTTCATCCCGTCCATGAGGGGGCCCTCGATGACGTCCAGGGCCCGCGGCAACGCTCGACGAGCTTCCTCGACGTCGTCCTCGATGTGACGGTCCAGCCCCTGGACCAGGGCGTGCACCAGACGCTCGTTCACGGGAAGCTCACGCCACGCCAGGTCCTCCTCACGCCGTCGCTCCGAGGTTCCCGTCCTGGCGGTGGCCATGTCCGTCAGCGCCTCCGTCGCCCGGGGGCTCCGGGCGAAGAGCACATCCTCCACCACGGTGCGCAGCTCCGTGGGGATCTCGTCGTAGACAGGCAGGGCGCCCGCGTTCACGATGGCCATGTCGAGACCGGCATCGATGGCGTGGTAGAGGAACACCGCGTGCATCGCCTCGCGTACCTCCGGGCTGCCACGGAACGAGAAGGATACGTTGCTGACCCCGCCGCTCGTGAGCGCGTGGGGGCACTGTTCCTTGATGGCCCTGACCGCCTCGATGAACCAGACGGCGTAGTGGTCGTGCTCCTGGATCCCCGTGGCCACGGCGAAGACGTTGGGGTCGAAGATGATGTCCTCGGGTGGAAATCCCTCCTCCTCCGTCAGGATCCGATAGGCCCGCCGGCATACGCCGACGCGTCGCTCCACCGTGTCGGCCTGTCCCTCCTCGTCGAACGCCATGACCACGGCGGCCGCCCCGTACCGGCGGACCAGGCGGGCCTTCTCCCGAAAGGCATCCTCGCCGTCCTTGAGGCTCAGGGAGTTGACCACACCCTTGCCCTGGAGGTTCGCGAGGCCCGCCTCCAGCACCGCCCAGTCGGACGAGTCGACCATGACGGGGACGCGCGCGATCGCCGGTTCGGAGGCCAGGAGCCTCAGGAAATGGGTCATGGCCTCTCTCGAGTCCAGCAGGCCTTCGTCCATGTTGACGTCGATGACCTGCGCACCTCCTCGGACCTGGTCCTGGGCTACGTCCAGGGCGGCTTCGTACTCCCCTTCCGTGATGAGCCGGGCGAAGCGCCGGGATCCGGTGACGTTGGTGCGCTCGCCCACGTTCACGAACAGGGAGTCGGCCCCGAGGTTGAGGGGCTCCAGGCCCGAAAGACGAGTCCGACGGGGGCGCTTCTCGACGGGCCGGGGCGGCACGCCTCCCACGGCACCCGCAATGGCCCGGACGTGAGCGGGAACCGTGCCGCAGCACCCGCCGACGATGTTCACGAGGCCCGAGCGGGCGAACTCCCCCAGCACCGCGGCCATGTTCTCAGGCGTGTCGTCGTACTCCCCGAGCTCGTTGGGGAGTCCCGCGTTGGGATAGCAGCTCACCGGCAGGTCGGCGGCGTCCGAAAGCTCCACCAGGTACGGGCGGAGCTGTTCGGCGCCGAGAGCACAGTTGAGGCCGACGGCGAGGAGCCCGCTGCGGCGACCGGGTCCCGGCTGCACTCCGTGACGCACGGAATTGTAGAAGGCCTCCGTGGTCTGGCCGGACAGGGTGCGTCCGCTCCGGTCCGTGATGGTGCCCGACACCATCACGGGCACGTCCTCCCCCCACTCCGCCAGGACACCCGACAGGCCGAACAGGGCGGCCTTGGCATTGAGCGTATCGAAGGCGGTCTCGATCATCAGGATGTCGGCGCCTCCCTCCAGGAGCCCCTGGGCCTGCTCGGCATAGGCCCTTGCCAGCTGATGAAACGTGACGCCGCGTGCCGCCGGGTCGGCGACGTCCGGGGAGATCGAGCTGGAACGAGTGGTGGGTCCGAGGGCGCCCATCACCCACCGTGGGCGCTCCGGGTCGGCCGCCTCGGCCGCGTCGGCCGCGGCCCGCGCCACCCGTGCGGCCGCCTGATTGATCTCCCCGGCCAGCTCCGCCAGCCCGTAGTCGGCCAGGGAGATCCTGTTCGCGTTGAAGCTGTTGGTCTCGATGAGATCGGCACCGGCTTCGAGGTATGCCCGGTGGATCTCGCCTATGATGTCGGGGCGTGTGAGAACCAGTACGTCGTTGGCACCGGTCAGGGGTGTCGGGTGCTCCCGGAAGCGCTCTCCCCGATAGTCCTCCTCATCCAGGCCACGGGCCTGGATCATCGTGCCCATCGCCCCGTCCATGACCAGGATCCGCCGGGCGAGGTGGTCCGCGAGAAGCTCTGCCCGCGCGAGGCGGGTGAACCGAGATGGAACCGGAGCCGTCTTCATGGAACCCCCGAATGCAAAACCCCCGCCGCCGGCGTACGCGAGGGGGCGTGGCTTTTTAGCGCGTTTTGCCGGTGGACGTGCCGCCCACCGACTGGGCCGCAATACGCCTCAAATCGCCCCTGTCGGATGATCCATGCAACCTACCACGGGCACGTTCGGGGGCCAAGCGTGGCCGTGGGGCTCGTGCGACGGCTCCGGCCCCGCCTCCGTCAAGGTCGCGTGTCTCCCGAACGTACGGATCCACGCCCGGGTGGGTTTTCCGGGTAGAGCCCTCTCGCCTGATGACGCGGGTCAACCGAGATTCCGGGAGCGGGGACAGCAGCGTCCACGCCGGGCACGGCTCGCGAGAGGAACGAGAGGAGGGGCATGTTCATCGAAGGAGGGCCACCTGGAGCCGGCGCCGACTTCTTCAAGGCTCACGGATTGGGAAACGACTATCTGGTATTCGAGGAGGGACACGACTGGGTGCTCACTCCCCGGGCCATCCGACACGTCTGTGACCGGTGGAGGGGAGTGGGCAGTGACGGCATCGTCCTGCTCCTGGAGAGCGGCGCCGGTGAAGCCCGCCGCCTGCGCATGTTCAACCCCGACGGGTCCGAATTCGAAAGGAGCGGAAACGGCCTGAGGGTCGCGGCCGCCTTCCTGGCCCGACGGGGGCGGGTGGGAGGCGACCCCTTCCGTGTCCACGTCGGGGGGGACGAGGTGGAGCTCACCGTGCACACCCGGTCCGGCCCGGTCTACGACGTCTCGGTGGCGATGGGGCGGGCGGTGGTGGGGCCCCGTGCGGTGGGGATGGGCCCCTCATTCCTCGACGCCCGAGGGCGCTGCGCCGGACCGGATGGAGAGGAGCTCGACATCGTGCCCGTGTCGGTGGGCAACCCTCATCTCGTGGTTCTGGGACAGACCCTCTCCGAGGCCGCGCTGCTTCGACTAGGCCCGTTCCTCAGCGCCCATCCGGCTGTGGCCCGCGGGGCCAACGTGCAGCTCGCTACGGTGGAAGGACCGGGCGTCTGCCGGGCCCTGATCTGGGAGCGGGGAGTGGGCCGCACGTCGGCGTCGGGCACGTCGTCCTGCGCGGTCGCCGTCGCCATGGTGCATCGAGGCCTCCAGCTCCCGGGAACCATCATCGTCCGCCAGGAGGGTGGTGAGCTCTCGGTGGTCGTGGGCACCGAGGGGAGCGTGCTGCTCAGGGGGCCGGTGGAGGAGGTGATGGAGGGTCGGCTGTCGGGCGTTTCGCTTGGAAACGGCGGATAACCCACCTAACGGGCTCGCGTCCAGGGCGTCAGAAGCTCAGGTCCGGACCCTCGCGAGCAGGATCAGCGCACCGACGAAGAACACCGCGTTGGGTGTCCAGGCAGCCGGCAGCAGCGGCACCGCTCCGGCCTGGGCGAGGGCGCCGCTGAGCCTGAGCAGCAGGATGTACAGCATGACCGTGCCCAGAGATACTCCGATCCCGTATGCCGTCCCCCCGCGCCGGCTGCTCGTGGCGAGCGGGGCGCCGAAGAGGATCACGACCAGCGTCGCGAGCGGGATGGACAGCTTCTGCTCCCGCTTCACCAGGAGGTCCAGGGCATCCCCTCCGGTCCGTTCGATGATCTCGGCCTGACGGGTGAGCTCCGCGTACGTCATCTCCTCCGGTTGCCGGGGCCGTTCGAGGAGCTCCTCCGGGCGTTCGGTGATCCCGGCCAGCATGGCCCGCTCGAACTGATAGGCGCGCTCGGTGCTGTCGGCACGCAGCTGACGGATGTAGCCTCGAAGGAACGTCCATCCCTCGCCCTCCTCCCACTCCGCCATGTCGGCCGTGAGGTGGACTCCCGGGGCACCGTCCTTCGCGGGCTTCTCCAGGAGGAGGTTCCGTATGCGGCCGTCGGGCGCCGTGAGCCGGCCGACCTGCCACGTCAGGCCGTCCGTGGACTCGTAGACGAAGTCCGTGCGCCAGGTCCTTCCCGGATCCTGGAGACTCAGGATCTGCGCCGCCCTCCGATTCGCACGAGGAACGACCTCCGACAGGAGCAGCGCGACCCCCGTGAGCATGATGCCCACCACAACGATGGGCCGGACCACACGATGGAACGAGATGCCTCCGGCCTTGGCCGCCACGATCTCCCGGTGTGTGGTCATGCCGAAGACCGTGAACACGGTCGCGATGAGCGCGGCGATGGGGAAGGACTGCTGAAGAAACAGGGGCATCTGATATACCTGGGCCATGATGACATCCAGGGGCGTGAGGCCCCGGTCCAGGTACGTGTCGAGATTCTCCGTCAGGTCAAAAACGACGAAAAGGAAGGGGGCGGCGGACAGGAAGACGACGAACAGCTTCAGGAAGGTCCGCGCCACCAGCCGGTCGAGGATTCGGATCACGCTGCCTCACCCGTGCGGGCCTGGAGAACGCGCTGCCTCGCCAGGTCCGCGAGCCTGAGCCAGCTATCCCGCCAGCTCCCGCTTCGGACCGTCGACTGCGATCGTCCCATCCGGGCGGCGAGGACCAGCCCCACACCGCCGAAGACCGCGTTGGGAATCCACATGGTCACGATGGGGCCCGCGAAGCGACGGTCCGCGAGACTCTCGCCTCCGATGAGGCCCATGTAGTAGAGGCCAAAGATGACCGCGGATGCCGCCACCACCAGGCCGACGCCACCGCGGGGAAAGCGCAAGGCCAGAGGCGGGCCCAGGAGCGTGAAGACGAGGCAGGCGAAGGCGATGGCCCACTTCTTCTGCAGCTCGACCCTGAAGCGATTCACCTGTTCCTCCAGGGAGCTCTCCCGCGTTTCCCGTGATCGGGTGCCGGTCACGATTCTCTGGGTCACGGGATCGAGGGCGAGAAGGGAGCCGGGGAAGCCGCCGGTGTTGGCCTCGCTCACCGCCTGGGCCCGTTGCATCTCCGATACTACGAGCGAATCCCCCTCGTCAGGCCGGCCCAACGCCATGCGGACGGCTTCCATCACCCGCTCCCTGTTCTGCATGCGCACCGAGTCTCTCTCGGCCACGCGCTCGGCGGCTTCCGCCCGCAGCTGGGCGAAATCCATCTCCCGGTCCCCACGTTCAAGGCCACCCATCTGCCGGTCCAGCTCGTTGCCGATCCCCCGGAGAGGAACGATCTGCTTTTCGAAGAAGACCCACTGGAATCCACCCTCCCGGTCCCCCTGTACCTCTCGGACCTGACCCTCGTACAGGGTCAGATAGAGGTCCGTCTGCGCTTCGTTGAACGCCATGGTGCCCCGGGTAGCGTGCGTCACGCGCTTGTGGAGCGGGTTGTTCCAGTCGTAGATGGTCACTTCCTGAAGGGTGTTGCTGTCCCGGTCGATGCGGTCCGCCAACAGGAAGTAGCTTTCCAGCCGGTCGTTTGCCTCGATCTTGTTGACCACGCCCTCCCTGAGGTGGAACGTGGGGCTCTTGCGACCGACGTCGATGAGGAGGTTCTTTAGTCGGTGATTGGCCTCGGGAAGCACCTGATCGTTGAAGTAGAGCATTCCCAGGGTGGTGACGACGCCCATCCCCAGAAGGGGAACCAGGACGCGGGCCGGGCGCACGCCTCCCGCGGCCATCGCCGTGAGCTCGTTGTGCTCGGTCAGCTCGCTGAACACGTAGAGGACCGCCACCAGCACGGACATCGGGAGGGACAGCGCGACGGTATGAGGTAGGGACAGGATCAGAAACTCAACCACCACGGTCCATGATAGCCCTTTGCCCACCAGACTATCGATCCGCTGGGCCACGGCGTTGAGGAAGATCAGCCCGGTGATCGCGGTGAGGCTGAAAAGGAAGGGGCCGATATGGGCCCGGATCAAGTATCGAGTGATCACTCCCAACCGCATGACGGCGTACCTGAGCTCGAGGATCGAGAGCCGGGGGCCCGCCAACCTATTCCCCCGGGGCCCTTCGCTTCAAGGCGCGGCGGACCCCTCCCGCCGGGATGCCGCGTGATGCGTACCCCCGGAGCCCCCTCGCTGTTCGTCGGCTGACGTTGCTGCCGTGCCCTACTGGACACTGATCCTCGTCCTGCTGCTGGGCCGTCCCGGTCCGACGGAGGCCATCCCCGGGGGCTCCGAGTCACCGGAGTTGGCGGGTGACACCATCCTGCGGCGTGACCTGGATCACCCCCCTGGCGCCGTACGAGGCGGGCTCACGGCCTCATCAGGTTCACCGCACGTGCGGCTCGGACTTCGACGCATCCCTGTGGGAACGAGTGGCCTGGCGACGCTCAGGCTGCCGTTCCTCCTGCCTGGTCAGGATCTGCGTGAGCGGGGGACGGAGCGCCTGGCCGAGCTCCGTCGGCCGGCCTCGCTCCTCACCGACCTCCTCCGGACCCGGGCGATGGAGTGGGGACGGCTGGTGGCGGACTCGTCGATATTCTTGCCGCCCGGAGCCCCAGGGCCCGAGCCCGTGGCCCCACAGATCTCGCCGGAAGGGGGCACGCCGCGTTTCGTCACCGACTTCGCCGATCTGGCCCTACAGGTCCGCAGCAGGATGGAGTTGGGCGGGGACTGGACTCGATACCAGCCGTGCGATCAACAGCGGAAGGCGTCCTGCTCGCCCACGCTGATCCCGCAGCTGAATCCCGAGGTGCAGTTCGGCGTCAGGGTCGACGGGACCTTGATGGACCGGGTGGCGGTGGACGTCGACTTCGACCAGGCCAGAGAGTTCGACGCGGCGAACCGCATCAACATCTTCTACGAGGGGGCTGAAGACGACATCCTGCGTCGGCTCGAGGTCGGGGACGTGACCTTCCGGCTTCCTTCGTCCCGCTTCCTCACCGAGGGGATTCCCGCCGGCAACTTCGGCTTCCAGGCGGCGGGCCAGCTGGGGCCGCTCGAGTTCCAGACCGTCTGGGCACAGCAACGAGGAGACCTCAACTCCCGGGAGTTCCGCCTCGCCGGCGTCGGCGACCAGCGCGCCTTCGAGCAGGAGGATACCCTGGTCCTGGACGATGCCGACTACGTGCGGGGTCAGTTCTTCTTCCTCGTCGATCCTTCGGTCATCGACCGGTACCCACACATCGATGCCCTGGATCTCGATCCGGGATCCGCTCCGGCCGCAAGCGCGCCGGGTGGTAGTCCTATCCAGCTCTATCGTTTCGAGGACGAGCCCGTCTTCCGGCAGCAGGTGGAGGGATTCATCCAGGCGGATGCCGTTGCCGACGGACCCGGCGGTTCCGTCATCGAGTCGGGATGGTTCCGCTACCTTCAGCCGGGTCTGGACTACTTCGTCCACCCCTCAGGGCTGTGGGTTGCGCTCCGGACCCCGCTCCGCAGGGAGGAGATGTTGGCGGTGACGTACATCACCGCGGCAGGAGATACCGTCGGCGACTACGATCCCGAGCGGCTTCACAACAACGGTATCCGTCCCACGCTGCGGCTCCTCAAGGCTTCGGGAGCGAACCACCAGCCTGGACGGCCCACGTGGGATCTGGAGATGCACCAGGTCTACCGGGTCTCGGGTTCGAGGGATGTCGATCCCGGGTCGGTCGAGCTCACCGTCTCGCTGGGGGAGCTGTCTGCGGGCAGGACCTTCAAGCGGTCACCTGCGGGAGACGACGTCACCTTTCTCCGCCTCTTCGGCCTCGACGAAGAATCGCCCCTGGACGTCCTGGATCCGAGCGCCGTCTACTCGCCGGAGAACGAGGTGTTCGGGGACCAGCCTCCGGTCCAGGGCACCTTCGTCGTGTTCCCGACTCTTCGTCCTTTCGCCGCGCCACCGCCGCTCCCGTCCCTGGGGTTGTCGGAGACGGAGACGGCGCAAATCCTGGGGGACGACGGCAACCCCAGGATCTACGTGGAGGAAGACCCGTTCGAGCGTGACAACGCCGGGCTCTTTCGGCTCACGCTCTCCTATCGGATCCGGAGCGAGGGCGTCATCTCCTCCTTCTCGCTGGGAGCTCTGGGGATCCGCGACGAGAGCGAGCGCATCTGGATCGGGGAGCGGCTCCTCACGCGGGGCGTCGACTACGAGATCGACTACGACGTGGGCCAGGTTTCCCTCCTGGAGCCTGAGCAGCTCTTCGTCGCCAACCCCGACGCGGCCATCCGGGCCACCTGGGAGCAGCGCGCCCTGTTCCAGGTGTCCCCCACCCAGGTGTTCGGCTTCCGTACCCACACCGCACTCGGTGAGACCGGCGGTCTGGACGTCCTCACGCTGTACCAGTCGGAGCGGACCGTCGTGACCCGGCCGGTGCTGGGAACCGAGCCCGGCGCAGCCCTCCTCGGGGGCTTGAGTGCCGCCGCGTCCCTGCCGGTATCCCTCCTCGCGCCCGAGTGGCTCCTGGGAAGTGCACCGTCCTCGTCTCTGGGAGCGGAGGGTGTACTGCCGCCCGTGCTGGGCACAACGTCGTCGGCTCCCCTGGTCTGGCAGCACAGCTGGATTCTGGAGTCGGGTGCAGGCGACTCGGTGGCCATCCACGAGGGATATTACCCGAGGCAGGAGATCGATCGGCAGATCCGACTGGCGGGGTCCGAGGTGCGGGAGCCGGGGCTTCGACTGACCATGGGGGCGGGTCCTTCCGGGGGCCCTGTCTGGCGGTCGCTCACCACCGCGCTGTCCACGACGGGCATGGATCTCACCAAGACGGATTTCCTGGAGTTCTACGTGGCGGGTGGGGAGTAGGTCTCCCTGATCCTGGATCTCGGCTCGGTGAGCGAGGACGCGTTCTTCGTGGACAGCGAAGGGAACACGGCAGGCGTGAGGGCCGATTCCGGGGAGCGTTGGGGCCTGGCATTCCTGGACCAGGAAGCCGACCCGGCCCTGGGCGAGATCTGGAGCACGCAATCCGACCAGACGGGCGTCTGGGCGGAAACCTGCCTGGCAGAGCCTGGACGGATCTACCGTCCGGGTGACCCCAGGGCGGTCTGCACCCGGGGGAACGGCCGGCGGGACTCGGAAGACCTGGACGGGGACGGGAATCTGGACGAGGTGGAGCGCCACCTCCGCTACGTCCTCCGCCTGGACGGCACATCCCCCTTCCTCGCCCGAACCCGGGCAGAAACGGGCACCGACTTCCAACTCTACCGGATCCCTCTGCGCGGTGGCGACGCCTTCGAGGTGGGTGGGCCCATCACCGACGCCGATCTCCGGGCCATCAAGCATCTGAGGATCACCGTCGCCGCTCCCGGGGCGAGCTCCCTCGAGCTGGCACGAATGCGGCTGGTGGGCTCCCGCTGGATCAAGCGGGCGGGCGAGGGGGTGCTCACGGGAATCGTGGGAGACACCGTTCAGGGTATGGGCCGACTCGATGTGGCCACCGTATCCCGCGTCACCGAAGGCGACGGGTACGCGTCGCCGCCCGGCGTTCTCGAGGAGCTCGTCGATCCCACATCAGCATTCGTGGGCCAGGCCATCGAGTTCAACGAGAAGTCGCTGGGCCTCACGTTCGACATGATCCCCGCCGGGGGTCGGGCGGAGGTCTACCACCGGTTCCCCCAGCGTCCCCGGAGCTTCCTCGCCTATCGGCAGGCGAGGCTCTGGGTGGTGCCGCGCAAAGGCGACTTCGGGCCGGATCGTCCTCACCGCTTCTTCCTGAAAGTGGGGACCGACGCAGAGAACTTCTACCTGTTCAGGACTCCTCTGAACCCTCCGGTGAGCCCTGCGGGGGTTGTCGCGGCTGACTGGCTTCCCGAAGTGGTGATCGACTTCGAGCAGTGGTTCGAATTGCGGCAGCGGGCGGAGGAAACGCTGTTGCTCGATCCTCCCGGGCCCGGCGACCCCCCGGTCACGGTGTGGGGGGCGGACTCGACCTATGCCGTCGTGCTCCGCGACCGCGGACGGGCGCCCGACCTGGCTCACGTGCGGGAGCTTTCCCTCGGCATATGGAACGAAGGTCCGGTTCCTTTGTCCGGTGAGGTCTGGATCGACGAGCTGAGGCTTGGGCGGCCCGTGCGTGATGCGGGTTTGGCGAGCTCCGTGGAAGCGATACTCGATGGCGCCGGCGTGTTGACGAGCCGCCTGTCGTACACGAGCCGAGGTGCGCTCTTCCGACAGCTGCGGGACGATCCGACCTACCAGACGGACGCGTCGCTTGCCTGGTCGTCGACCCTGCGGCTCGGACGGTGGGCGCCGGTGGAGTGGGGCATCGAGCTGCCGCTGACGCTGCGCCTGGATCGCACCAGCCTGGATCCGGTCTTCCTCCAGAACTCCGACGTGCGGGCCGATCGACTCCGGAACCTCCGGCCCACGAGGTCCCGGCACACTCGCCTGGGCCTCTCCTTCAGAAAGACCACCGGTACAGCGAATCCATGGGTCGGCCTCCTGGTGGACGGACTGGACGCGCGAGTCGCATACACGGCCACCAAGGGCTCCACGGTGACCACGGAAACCGAATCCGACGGCGTGAGTGCGGGGGTCGCGTGGAGCCGCGACCCGGAAAGGCGGGACTTTTCCCTCGTGCCCGGCTTCGCCCGCGACGCGGTCCGGCTCGTCCTGCCGGACTTCCTGTCGGAGCCGCTCGTCGGTGCCCGACTTCGATGGACCCCCGAGCGCATCTCCGTCGGAACGTCCTACCTGAGGCAGGACAACCGCATCCAGCGCTTCGAGAGGATCATCCGCCTTCCAGGGGATACCCTGTCGATGGCAACCCTCGCTCCCCGAGAGACCATGGAATCGGCGGCGGACGTCCGTCTACGGCCGTTCGAGGCTCTGGATGCCACCCTGGCCTTGCTCACCGTGCGGGATCTCCTCCCGCCCGAGGAGGCCGTGACCGACGCCCGGGTGCAGGACCTGATCCGCGCGGAGCGCGCCCGACTAGCCGGGGTGGATCTGGGGTGGGAGACCAATCGCAACCTCCGCACCCGGATCGGATTCCGCCCCCGGCTCTTCGGCTGGCTGCGGAGCGAGGGACAATGGAGCTCGGTGTACGGCTCTGACCGGAACGCGAATTTCCTGATGCGCCAGGCCGGAGTCGGGGACACGGTCCTCGCGCTCACGCGCAACGCCCGGGGGCAGCGTGACTGGCAGGCCCTGCTCGCCCTGGATCCGGGCCTGCTGGCCGCGGACCTGCTGGGTGGGCCCGGGCCGGGAGATGACCCCGAGGTGGCACAGCTCCGCGCCATGATCGGTGGTGTACGTCCGGTCACCGTCACGTACCAGAGCGGGGTCGTGTCCCGGTTCCACCGCGATGCCGTCGATCCGGGGTGGGGGTACCAGCTCGGTTGGGGTGGGCCCGACGATTTCCGGGTCCTGGACGGGGACACGGCCGCGACGCTCACGGACCAGGCCTCGTGGAGGATCGGATCAGGGCTGCGGTTGCCCGGTGGGGTCACCTTGGACCTCGGCTACGAGGAATCCGACGTCGCGACGCTGGATACGCGCAGCGACCGCCGGACCACCCAGAGGCGATGGCCGGATGTCCGGGCAACCTTGCCCGCGCTTTCGCCGCCGTCCTGGCTGGGCATGCAGCGGATCACCTTGTCGTCGGGCGTGGTCAAGAACACACGTGAGACGGTCTTCGGTGGACGGGGGCTGCAACGCAGGGTCCAGGACGACCTGCAGGTCCCTGTGGACCTGACCATCGCGTGGGGAGGCGCGATGGTGACCACCTATCAGGCATCCTTTCGGGACGGAGAGGCCCGCGACCCCACCGGAGCTACCGAGCGGGAGCAGGAACGGCATCGGCTTTCCGTCAACGCGCGGGTCGTGCCTCCCGGCTTCCTGGCCAGGCGGCTGGACCGACCGCTGAGCGTAGCCCTGCTGGCGTCCTACACGTTCGAACGGGACTGTCGTGACACGGCGAGCCGGGACCGATGCGTCCCCTTCGTGGACCAGATACGAAGGAGCTTCAGCCTCACGCTCGACACCGGGGTACGCGGGTTCGAGGTGGGACTCCAGATGAGCTACGATGGCCGCCAGTCCTTCGTCGGGCAGCAGAACCAGTCGGCTCAATTCCAGCTCGGCCTGATCGGGCAGATGCAGTTCTCTGCGGGTATGCTACCTTCTCTGCCATCCCGCTGACGACCGACGTCCCGTGCTGTCATTCCGGGGCCCAGCGGCTCGGGCGAAGCTGTCATGCATGTCCCCGTCTGAAGTCCGGGCACTTCGCCGGGCCGCGGCCCTCCTCCTCGCGGCGAGCATGCTGCGGTGGGGTTGGTCGTTTCGGAAGGTGCCTGAAGCAGGTCCGGGACCCGAGGTCCTCTCCGCGCTCCTGGACACCAGTCGTCAGGAGCTGGAAGAGGAGCGTCTGCGGGCCCGTCCGCTGGGCGTCGGCGAGAAGCTCGACCCCAACGGCGCGTCGGAGTCCCAGTTGGACCGACTCCCCGGTGTGGGCCCCGCCGTGGCCAGGGCCATCGTGGAGCACCGGACGTCGGCGGGGCAGTTTCAGGTCCCCGACGACCTTCTCCGCGTCCGTGGCATAGGTCCTGCCACGCTGAAGCGCATTCGGCCGCACCTGAGCATTCAGGGTGCCGCCCTGCGGGGGGCTCGAGAGGTGGGGAATCGAGCCGCGCGCGTGAATGTCAACCGGGCCGGAGAAGCGGACCTACAGCGGTTGCCGGGGATCGGTCCGGCCCTGGCGGGCAGGATTCTGGCGGAACGGAAGAAGCGGCCGTTCCGGAGCGTGAAGGACCTCGAACGGGTGCGTGGGATCGGTCCGGCGACGGCCGCCCGGTTGCGCGGCCGTGTCGTCTTCGACGGATAGTTTTTCCAAGAAGTTGCAAAAAATGCCTCTCTTGTACGGCGCGGCCGAGGCCGCGTATTCTTACCGGAGGGGTGGTGTGTTCGACCCGCGTGCGCCCTTACCGGAAGGATCGAACTGACCCGATGTCAGCCAAGGTTGCCCAGGAAATCCGTCTCGGGGATCTCTTCGTTCGCGAAGGACTCGTCACAGGTCCCCAGCTCAAGGAAGCCTTGGCCGACGCCAGGTCCGGGGGTACCCGCCTGGGGTACTCCCTGGTCAAGCTGGGGTTCGTGGCCGAGGAGGAGCTCACCCGGATGCTCGCGAAGCAGTACCGGGTACCCGCCGTCGCTCTGGACAAGGTCACCGTCGACGAGAAGATCCTGAGGCTCATCCCCGCCGACGTCGCGAATAAACATTTGGTTTTGCCCTTGCGGCGAGTGGGCAGGATGCTCACGGTCGCGATGACCAACCCCACGGATTTTTCGGCCATCGACGACCTGAAGTTCATCACCAAGCTCGATATCGAGCCGGTCATCGTCGGCGAATACACCCTTCGAAAGCACCTGGAGCGGTACTACGGGGCCGTGGAGGAAGAGGTCATCGCCTCTCTCCTCGAGGAGTGGGGCGACGACGACGTCGAGGTCCTTGAGGATGAGCGCGAGGACGTCTCGATGGCCGCGCTCCAGGCCGAGGTCGACTCCGCACCCGTGGTGAAGTTCATCAACGGACTCCTCACCGACGCGGTGCTGCGGGGCGTGTCCGATATCCACATCGAGCCGTACGAGAAGGAAGTGCGGATCCGGTACCGGATCGACGGGACGTTGCAGGAGGTCATGAAGCCGCCCCTGAAGATGAAGGCGGCCCTGACGTCCCGGATCAAGATCCTGGCGGACCTCAATATTGCCGAGCGGAGGGTTCCCCAGGATGGGCGCATCAAGCTGAAGCTGAAGAACAAGGTGGTGGACTTCCGAGTGTCCACGCTTCCGGTGATCTTCGGCGAGAAGATCGTCCTCCGTATTCTCGACAAGGGAAACCTGACCTTCGACCTGACCCAATTCGGGTTCGAGCCGAAGGCGGAGCGCGATTTCATGTGGGCCATTTCCAGGCCCTACGGGATGGTGCTGGTGACGGGGCCTACGGGGTCAGGGAAGACCACGACCCTGTACTCCGCCCTGTCCCAGGTCAACACCATCGAGACGAACATCATGACGGCGGAGGACCCCGTGGAGTACAACATCCACGGGATCAACCAGGTGCAGGTGCGCAACGAGATCGGCATGACCTTTGCCGCCGCCCTGAGGGCGTTCCTGCGCCAGGACCCGAACATCATGATGGTGGGAGAGATTCGTGACCTCGAGACGGGCGGCATCGCCATCAAGGCGGCCCTCACGGGGCACCTCGTCCTCTCCACGCTGCACACGAATGACACACCCTCGACGGTCACGCGGCTCATCGATATGGGCCTGGAGTCGTTCAACGTGGCGTCCGCCCTCAACCTGGTGTCCGCCCAGCGGCTGGCCCGGCGCATCTGTCCGAACTGCAAGGTGGAGGCGACCTACGAGGGAGAATACCTCAAGGCGGCCCGCGTTCCCCTGGACTGGGTGTCGAAGCACACCCTGTACAAGGGGGAGGGGTGCGATCGATGCGATGGGACAGGCTACAAGGGCCGGTGCGGCTTCTACGAGGTCATGATCATGAGCCCGGCGCTCCGCAGAGCCATCATGCAGGAGGCCAGCACCGATGACCTTCGGGACGTGGCCATCTCGGAGGGTATGCTGACGCTGCGGGACGACGGAATGAAGAAGGTCGAGCGGGGCGTCACGACCCTCGACGAGTTGGTCAAGGAAACCAGCGTGGCGGAATAGCCAGCGTAGCGAGAACGGGGAACACTCGATGAGCCAGCCGGCAGGACAGTCCGCACCACCGCAGCAGGAGCTCAGCCTGCGCGTCCTTCTCCAGGAGATGATCCAGAGGGGAGCATCGGACCTTCATCTGACCGTGGGGAACCCGGCCAAGATCAGGGTCGACGGGGACCTGCAGGACTCCAGGCTCACGCAGGTCCTGGCTCCGAAGGACACGCTCGCCCTGGCGTATTCGATCCTCACCGAGAACCAGAAGAAGCGGTTCGAGACCGAGGACGAGCTCGACTTCTCCTTCGGTGTGCAGAACCTGTCACGCTTTCGGGGGAACGTCTACAAGCAGCGCGGCTGCGTGGCCATGGCCATCCGGCAGATCCCCTACGAGATCATCTCCATCGAGAGGCTCGGGCTTCCTCCCGTGGTCAACCAGCTTTCCGAACGGCCACGGGGACTCGTGCTCGTCACAGGCCCGACCGGCGCCGGAAAGTCCACAACCCTGGCGGCCATGGTGGACAAGGTCAACCGGGAGCGCAAAGGACACATCATCACCATCGAAGACCCCATCGAGTTCATCCACCGTCACCAGAACTGCATGATCAACCAGCGGGAGGTGGGGGCGGACACGAAGACCTTTTCGGCCGCGTTGAAGTATGCCCTTCGTCAGGACCCCGACGTCATTCTCATCGGAGAGATGCGGGACCTCGAGACCATCGCCGCGGCCCTGACCATTGCCGAAACCGGCCATCTGGTGTTGGCCACGTTGCACACCAACTCGGCGGCCGAATCCATCAACCGGATCATCGATGCCTTCCCGGCCCACCAACAGGCGCAGATCCGTGCCCAGCTGGCGTTTGTCCTGGAAGGTGTGATCACCCAGACGCTGCTTCCCCGGGCCAAGGGGAAGGGCCGAGTGGCCGCGTGCGAGATCATGGTGTGCACGCCGGCCATCCGGTCCGTGATCCGAGACGAGAAGATCCACCAGATCTACTCGCTGATGCAGGCTGGGAAGAAGCACGGCATGCAGACCATGAATGATGCCCTTCAGATGCTGTACATGAGAGGCGAAGTCACGCTGGAGGAGGCGCTCAAACGCTCCGGCGACCCAGCCGAGCTTCTCAGGTCCGTGGGAGAGGTGGTTCCCGCCGGTATGCAGGCTTGATGTCAACCGATCAGAGCAGGTAAGAGGCTATGCCGACCTACGCATTCAGCGCGAGACCCGCCACGGGCGGGGACATACAGAGCGGCGAGGTCCAGCTGCCGACCAGAGACGACGTTCTCGCGTATCTGCACCGGCAGCGGATGATCCCCGTCTCGGTGAGGGAGAAGTCGAAGGAGTTCACCATCTCCTTCGGCACCGGTGTGTCCACCCGCGACGTCGTCATCTTCACTCGGCAGTTCGCGACGATGATCAACTCGGGCCTGCCGCTGGTGCAGAGCCTGGACATCCTCGCCGAGCAGACCGAGAACCAGACGCTCCGGAAGACGATCCAGGAGGTCCTGTACGACGTGGAGTCCGGACACACGCTCGCGGACGCCATGGGACGACATCCGAAGATCTTCTCGGAGCTATTCGTCAACATGGTGGCCGCCGGCGAGGCCGGGGGTATCCTGGACACGATCCTCCTCCGTCTGGCGACGTTCCTCGAGAAGAACGACGCGCTGCGGCGGAAGATCAAAGGCGCCATGGTCTATCCCGCGGTGATCCTCTCCGTGGCCGTAGCGGCCATCATCATCCTTCTGGTGTTCGTGATTCCCACATTCCAATCGATGTTCGAGTCGGCAGGCGTCCCGCTTCCGCTGCCGACCCGGATCGTGATCGCGATGAGCGCATTCCTGCAGGCCTACTGGTGGGCGGTGGCGGCAGGTGCCGCGATCCTGGTGGTCGCCGTCCGTCAGTTCTATCAGACCGACGGAGGCAGGTTGCTCATCGACAGGATGCTTCTCGGCTTTCCCATCCTGGGCGATGTGCAGCGCAAGGCGGCCGTGGCGCGGTTCACTCGCACCCTGGGCACGCTGGTGTCGTCGGGCGTGTCCATCCTCGAAGGCCTGGAGATCACCGCCAAGACGGCGGGCAACCGGGTGATCCACGACGCCGTCATGGGCTCTCGCGCCTCCATCGCCGGGGGTGAGACCATCGCCGGTCCCCTGAAGGAATCCGGCGTGTTCCCGCCCATGGTGGTCCAGATGATCAACGTGGGCGAACAGACCGGTGGCCTCGACGAGATGCTCTCCAAGATCGCCGACTTCTATGACGAAGAGGTGGATGCGGCAGTGGAGACGCTCCTGTCGGCCATGGAGCCCGTGATGATCGTGGTGCTGGGGGTCGTGGTAGGCGGAATGATCGTCGCCATGTACCTGCCCATCTTCGACATGATCAACGCGGTGAAGTAGGGGGGCTCATGCCGTCCACGGGTGCGTGGCGGTGGATTGCAGTCAGGTAGGGACGATTACGGACGCCGAATCTCGCCTGACGATCCACATGGCAGCCAGCCTACGGCTACATCGCAGAAGCGGCACGGTTGAGCTTCACTACGAGGTTCGTAGGTAGGAGCTGGCGGCCGCCCGGGTCAGCAGGCCGCCCGATAGACGGGCGTCCTGGAGCGGCGCCATGGTTCTGCGATCTGTAGGGCTGTCGGTTTGCGCGTACTTCTAGGTTGTGGCTCCTCCGCGTACCTGTCAGCGGACGACGTGCTGTCGTAGCTTGGGTCCGCGGGCACACGCCCGACCGTCGTCCTACCGAGCCTCCCGAGGATCACGACCATGAGCCCGATTCTGATGACCGGAGGTTCGGGCTTCATCAGCGCGACGCTCGTTCGCCGCCTCGTCGACGGGGGACACGACGGCGTTCGCCCGCCGGCTCTCCGTGCCCCGCCCCGGGGCGGTGTTCGCGATGCGGGCCCTTGCGGACGGCGATCTCCTCGTGGAGGCACGGCCACGGCGTGGGGGTGGCGCACGCGTCGCCTCGTGGGAGCCATGGCGCTGCTGGTGGGATTGACCCCGGCCTCCGGCCACGCCCAATCCCAGACGACCTCGGCCATCCGCGGAGCGGTGCTCTCCACCGGGGGCGCCCCCCTCGCCGAAGTGGACGTGCGGGTCCGTCACCTGCCCACGGGCGTCGAACGAACCGTCGTCACCGACCAGGCGGGCCGCTTCCTGGTCCTCTTGCTCCAGCCCGGTGGGCCGTACGAGTTGACGGCGACCCGCCTCGGGTACGCCGAGGGTCGACAATCCGACCTTCAGCTGCGCGTGGGAGAGACCCATGTCCTGGAGATCGTGCTCCAGGAACAGCCGGTGGAGGTGGAGGGAGTCCGGGTTACCGTGGAGCGGGCCGCGATCTTCAACCCCTCGCAGATCGGGCCGGTCACCCGCCTGAACCGACGTGCCATCGAGGGCGTCCCGATCCTGTCCCGGGACGTGATGGAGCTGACGGCACTGTCGCCCCTGGTGCGCACCACGGAGCAGGGAGGCTTCTCCGTGGCGGGACAGAACGACCGGTACAACGCCATCCTGGTGGACGGACTCCAGAACCAGGACGCGTTCGGACTCACGGCGCAGGGCGTCCCAGGCGGTCAGGCGGGGGCGAAGCTCCTCCCCCTCGATGCCGTGTCTCAGTACGAGGTGCTGGTGGCACCCTACGATGCCCGCCTCTCCGGATTCGCGGGCGGCGTAATGAACGCCGTGACCGAGACCGGAACGAACGAATGGATTCTCCGCACCGTGGCGGCGGGACGGGACGCCGCCCTCATGGGCGACCTCACCCTCCCCTCCGGTCCGGCGGAGGCCTCGGGCATCCAGCGAGCACTCGTAGGGCTCTCGGCCGGGGGGCCGCTCGTTCGTGACCGGGCCCACATCTTCGTGTCCACCGAGCTCGAGCGCCGGCGGCAGCCGCCCTCGGGATACAACCTCGGACGCGACCCATCTCCCCTGGTGGGGATCAGCGAAGCCAGCATGGCGGAGTTCCAGCGTCACTTCGAGGCGGACCACGGCGTGGACACCGGGGAGGCGGGTACCTACACCCTCGAGCAATCCCTGGCCAACGTCTTCACCCGCGTGGATTGGCAGCTGGGGGAAGGGAGTCGGATCACCGCCCGCAACGTCTTCGCGTACGCCGTCAACGACGAGCCTCCGAACCGTTCCGCCTTCGAGCCCTATGAGCTCTCCTC
>JARRLD010000014.1:0-25506 GCA_037387345.1 Gemmatimonadota bacterium | reverse complement strand
CCGACGCAGAAACCCAGTGTTTCCAACGCTGGCCGACGCTGGCCGACGCCAGTGGTGCGCTTGTAGGGCAGGTGCCCTGACCAGCTGAGCTAAGCGCCCGGAACTCCCTAACTGATAACCGTATATCTACTTACATAGATACCGCTCTTGCCGTCCGGGAACCTTGAACCCAAACTGTCTCAGACAGTCCTCAGGGCGGGGCGCTTCCAGCTCGCGACTCGCCGCGCTCCGCCCTGTAACGCAGGCCCGACCCGCAGGCCGGTTCGGAGGTCTGAAGCATGCCTCGCCGACCGCGGCGGGGAGGACGTCATTCCGGCGCCGGATCAGATCTGGTCGCCCTGAGATGGAGGACTCAGACCTTGACTGTCCTGGCCGTTCCGGGCGCACTCCGTCGTCGCCCCGGCAGGCCGCGAAGCGCTGCGTCCACGAGGCTGCGAATGGCCCCGGCCGACGCAGCGTGGCTCCACAAAGACGAGCCGAACAATCCTGCCGACATCATCTTGTTGATGACCTTCCACGCGTCGCCGACTCTCGAAGCGGTGAAGGCAACCGTCGCCGAGCGGTTGCTGAGGTTTGACCCCTTCCGGCAGCGCGTGGTGGAGATTCATGGTCGACCGTACTGGGAGATCGACGCCGACTTCAAGCTTGAGAACCACGTGGTGCGTCACGACGTGGATTCCCCTCTGACCGAGAAGATGCTGCAGGAGGTCGTCGCCGATCTGGCCACCGGGAACCCGGAGCCTGAGCGGCCGCTCTGGTCTTTGCACCTGGTCAGGGGAACGAATCCCGGCGGCGCTCTGGTGCTGCGCGTACACCATTGTATCGCGGACGGCTTGGCCCTCGCTCACGCGGTGTCACTCCCCAAGCACAGCGGTGATGAGTCCAACGCGCCCCGTGGGGAGTCGAGCCGCGCGCCGAATGTGGTCACGCAGACCGGCAGCTACGCACGGAGCCTTGGGCGCCTGCTGCTGGTCCCCTTCGGCCGCGAGACCGTGCTGAGACAGCCCTTGATCGGCCGACGGCGCCTGGCGTGGTCTACCGGCTACTCCCTGGAGATGGTGAAGGTCGGAGCACGCTCGCGCGGCGCCACGCTGAACGAAATGTTCATGGCCGCGCTCACCGGGGCGCTCCGGCGTTTTCTGGCGGAGCGGGGTCAGCTCGTTCCCGGGCGGTCGATCGGCGCCATCGTCCCGGTGAACCTGCGGCCGGCCCGACGGGTCGAGGATGTCGGGGATTCGCTGGGCAATCGGTTCGGGTTGTTCTTCATCGGCCTTCCTGTCGAGGAGCGCAGCGCGCAGGCGAGGCTGAAGACCCTCGGGCAGCGTATCCGGGCGGGTGATCGGCTCACCGAGGCGTCAGCCACACTGGAGATGTTGAAGGCGCTGGGCCGCGGCCCCGCGTACCTGGACCGTTTCATGTCCCGCTTCCTCACGAGAAAGGCCAGCGTGGTCGTCAGCAACGTGCCAGGTCCTCGCGGCCCGGTGTACTTCGGTGGGAAACGAGTACGGGAAGTCATGTTCTGGGAGCCCCATCCGGGCAGGGTCAGTCTGGCGATGAGCATCCTGACGTATGACGGAACGGTCAGAATGGGGGCTCGCGCCGACGAGGGGATCACGGATGATCCTCACCGGCTCGTCGCATTGTTCGAGGAGGAGCTGTCCGTCCTCCTCGAGGGCTGACACCCGGTGAGCGGGACGACGTCAACAGCTTGGACAGCTTGGAGGGTCACGACGCTTGTGGCCGGCGACGCCAGACGATGTCCGCCTCCAGCGCCGGCATGCGGTGCACCAGGGCTCGCAATCGCTCGCCGGACAGGAGGAACGGCTCCAACGATGCCCCGTGAACGCGGACCTCACCAGGCTGCCCCATCACCGCGTCAGAAATGAGCGCGGCGACCCGGTGCGGGGTGGCACCCGGCCCGTCCCCGGGCATGAAGATCGCGTGGTGGACTCCGACCGTCGCCGGTCCACGGCCGTCTCCTGCCACGAACCACTCGAGGCGAGCGCCGTCCTGCAACGCGAGCGATCCGCCACCTGTCCCAAGCTCCGCGCCCGTGAGCCGGGCCGGATCGAAGCCGAACGACCGGAGATTCGCCTCGACCACGGGGTTGTCCGTCGCCACGAACAGCGCAAGCCATTGCTGCGAAGGCAGCGATACGTCAACACCCGCGATCGGACCAGAGTCCTCGGCGGCCGAGCCAAGCTGAAGCCACATGTGTAGCTCGTGCACGGCGCCCGCCTCCCTATCTCCGAATGAGCACCGGCTGCAGTCCTGGGCCAGGAGCATGATGCGATACCGGCCCTGCTCGTCCACGGGGGGCTCGTAGAAGGGTGGGATCCCCCCCATGAACCGCTCGGCCGGCAATTGCACGACGATGGCGTTTTCGGAGCCGAGCTTCCGGCTCTTGACTGCTTCTGCTCCCCTGGCACCGAGACTCATGGCGTATCTCCCGTACACCTCATCCGCCAGTCAGGCTCGCCCGCACGATTCCTCCGGTGCGCCAGCGGTAGGAAGATCCCATCCCCCTTGGGCGCTTGGGGTAAGGATGAACGGTGGGATCGGCGCGTCAAGGCCGAACGCAATGAACGTGTACTGCCCTGCTCCGAGTGTTGGAGGGTGGTATGTGCCTGCGCGGCCTGGGTATCTTGGATACGCGCGGTACCCGGCAGCGCTTCACGCTGCTCGCCGCTGAGTGGCGCGAGACGCCGGGCCCTTCGGCGCCGAGGATGATCGACATGGAACCGATCTGGATCGAACACTACGAGGCTGGTGTCCCGCCCCGGCTCGACCTCGAGCAGAAGACGGTCGTGGACTACCTGGACGCGTCCGCCGCGAAGTGGGGCTCGCGGCCGGCGCTGACGCTCAAGGGCAAGGACCTGACGTACGCGCAGCTGAAGGACCAGGTGGACCGGTTCGCGACGGCCCTCGCCGGTCTTGGCGTGACGCGCAACAGTCGCGTCGCGCTGTGGCTGCCCACCCTCCCGCAGACGGTGATCGCCTACTACGCCACGCTCCGGCTGGGTGCGCAGGTGGTCAACACCAACCCGCTGTACGTCGAACGCGAGCTGGAGCACCAGTTCAGCGATGCCGGCGTGAGCGTGGTGATCACGCTCGACTACCTGTGGTGGACCAGGCTGCGGAAGATTCTTGGCAAGACGGGCGTCCGGCACGTCATCGTGACCTCCCTCGCTGATTACCTGCCGTTCCCGATGAAGCTGGCGGCGCCGAGGAAGCTGAAGAAGACCGGGCAGTACGTGAAGGTGCCCCGCGAGGAGAACGTCCACTTCTTCAAGGAGCTGGTTGCCAGCCATCCGCCGTCGCCCCCGGCAGTCGACCTTTCTCTTGAACACGTGGCGCTCCTCCAGTACACGGGCGGTACAACCGGGGTGTCCAAGGCCGCGATGCTGACCCACCGGAATCTGTCGGCGAACGCGCAGCAGTGCCGTGCCTGGTTCCCGATCGCCGAGCCGGGTGGCGAGGTCGTGCTGGTGTGTCTTCCCTTGTTCCACGTCTTCGGCATGACGGTGTCGATGCTGTGGCCGATCAGCATCGGGGCCCGTCTCGTGCTCATGCCCAACCCTCGGAACATCAAGGACCTGGTCCAGAGCATACCTCGCTATCATGTGACCCTCCTTTCCGCACTCCCCGCACTGTTTGTCGCCATAAACGGGCGCCCCGGCATCGACCGGGTGGACGTATCCAGCATCAAGGCGTGCTTCTCCGGCTCTGCGCCGCTGCCAGCCGAGGTGCTCTGGCGATTCGAGGAGCTCACGGGCGGCAAGATCACCGAGGCATACGGCCTCACCGAGACCTCGCCCGTAACGCATGCCAACCCGCTCAACGGTGTGCGCAAGATCGGTTCGGTGGGAGTCCCGGTACCCGAGACGGACATGAAGATCGTGGACGTGGAGACAGGTCGCACAGAGCTGCCGGTCGGCGAGGAAGGGGAGCTTTGCATCCGCGGGCCGCAGGTCATGGCCGGGTACTGGAATCGCCCCGACGAGACCGCCAACACTTTGCGCGACGGCTGGGTGTACACCGGCGATCTCGCCCGGGTGGATGAGCAGGGATACACGTACATCGTCGGGCGCAAGAAGGACATGATCGTGGCCTCGGGCTACAACATCTACCCGGACGAGGTCGACGGCGTGCTCTTCACCCATCCGGCGGTGCTGGACGCCGCGACCATCGGCGTGCCGGATCCCCGGCGCGGTGAAGCCGTCAAGTCGTTCATCGTGCTCGAGCCGGGGGGCAGTGCCACGAAGGACGAGATCATCCGACACTGCCGCGAGCAGCTCGCGGCCTACAAGGTGCCACGGAGCGTCGAGTTCATTCCCGAGCTGCCCAAGAACGCGATGATGAAGACCCTCCGCCGAGAGCTGCGGGACCGTGAGCTCGCCCGGCTTCGCGGTCATCCAGGGCGGTGTTGAGGCGCGAGACAAGGCCTGGTTCGCCTCGCTTCGACCGCCTAGACTGCGAGGTCCAGGTCGCGAGCAGTCCTGCTGCCCCAGAAGACGGTGGGGCGGCCG
This sequence comes from Gemmatimonadota bacterium, assembly GCA_037387345.1. Classification (GTDB taxonomy): domain Bacteria; phylum Gemmatimonadota; class Gemmatimonadetes; order Longimicrobiales; family Gaopeijiaceae; genus SZUA-318. Next base: position 20,977 of record JARRLD010000014.1, on the reverse strand, counting down.
GCGCACCGGAAGATGCGCCGCTCGATCCCAAATTCCGACAATCGGAGACCGCCGTGCGCATCCGGATGACCCTTCCGCTGCTCCTGCTCACTGCGCCTCCCTCCGCGGCTCAGGAGCAGCAGTTCGCCGACCTTGGGACGTGCATCCTGGAGAGCGGCGCGCAGCTGCCCGAGTGCCGCATCGGGTACCGAACGATTGGTGAGCTCAACGACGCCCAGGACAACGCTGTCCTGATTCCGTCCTGGTACGGGGGCAACAGCCAGGCGTGGGTCCAGCTCCAGGCCGACCTGTTGGGTGAGGACCACGACTACTTCGTGATCGTGGTTGACGCGCTCGCCAACGGCGTGTCTGTCTCACCCTCCAACAGCGACACCCAGCCGGGGGCGTTGTTCCCGGAGATCACGACGCGCGACATGGTCCGGAGCCAGTACCGCCTCGTCACCGAGGTCCTGGGGCTCGACGGCCTACACGCGGTCATGGGCGTCTCAATGGGAGGCATGCAGACGTTCGAGTGGGCGGTCCTCTACCCGGACTTCATGAAAAAGCTCGTACCGATCGCCGGCTCCCCCAGGCTGGCGGGCCACGACGTCGCGCTCTGGGAGGCTCACAAGCGCCTGTTCCTGTGGAGCGCGGAATGCGAATGCAGGGAGGCCGCGGAGGCCCTCACGGCCGTCCGCATTCTCAACGGCACCACGAATGACCAGGCGGGGGTCAATCTCCCCGGCGATTCCGTCCACGCCCGGATCGAGCGTACATCGCCCGGCGACATGGACCTCAGCTCAGCCCTGAACCTGATCCGTCAGGCCGACGCCATGATGGCCACGGATGTAACGCGGTCGTTCGCCGGGGACTGGCAGGCAGCGGCGCGGGCCGTCCGCGCCGACATGCTGGTGATCGTGGGGTCGAGCGATCACGTGGTGACCCCGGGGCCCGCCATGGAGCTGGCGGGGCTGATGGGGGAATCGGCCACCCTCATTGTCTTCGAGAACGACTGCGGCCACGACATCCCGGGGTGTGAGATGTTCCGCTCGCGCAGCCTGATCCGGGAGTTCCTGAGGGAGAAGGGCTGACCCGCTGTCGGATCACGCCCTTCGATCTGATCGGAGGCCGGAGGCAGGATTGCGGGTCCACGGCCTCGTGGACAGTGGGTGCGCTGATTACCATGGGCACAGCTGGCGTGACCGCGTCGGCGCCGTCAGGGCGTGCATTGAACCCCCGCGACCACGGAGACTGTGCTCATCGATCCCCACGCCGCGTATACCGGGGGTGTGTCCGTCCACGGCGCCGCATACGAGTCCGCGAGCGCCCGGTCCAGCCGTCTGGGCAACGTACGCCTGGTCACGTTCCTGGCGGCCGCCGCGGCATTCATCGCCGTGGATCTCGTGGAGGGAAGGGCGGAGGCCGTCGCTGTCGCCCTCGGGGGAGCCCTCGGCCTGATCTTCCTCGTCCAGGTGGCGATCCATCGAAGGATCCGCCACCTGGAGCGTTGGGAGGGAGCCGTCCTGAGCGTCTACACGGAGGGGCTGCTTCGCCTGCATCGTGATTGGGACGGGCTGGATGCCGCGCTTCCGGAAGCGGAACGCGCCGAGAAGAAGCCGGATCCAGGGCACCCCTACGCCCTGGATCTCGACGTGACAGGCAAGGCCTCCCTGGTCCGGCTCCTGGGTCCCGTCACCTCTGAACGCGGTCGACGCCTCCTGAGGTCCTGGCTGCACGAGCCAGGAGCGCCGGCCGACGCGCGAGACCGACAGGGCGCAGTGAGAGAGCTGGCGGCTCGTCTCGAGCTCAGGGTGGCCTTCACGGCCTACGGCCGCATCGAATCCCCGGACGCGCTGGAGGGAATCAGCACGTTCCTCGCCTGGGCGGAAGCAGATCCGTGGATTCTCGGCAAGGTGTGGATGCGGGTGGCGGCCTGGGTGCTTCCCGTCGTCCTTCTTGTGACCGTGCTCGGAGACGTCCTCTGGGGCCTGCCGGCCTGGTGGCTTCTGCCGGCCCTCGCGCAGTTGGAGGTGTTTCGGCGGGTCACGCCGTGGGCCCGGGGCGCCTTTTCCCGGGCCGCCATGGGAGGGCCGCCCCTGCGTGCGCTCGTTCCCCAGCTCGAGCTTCTGGCCGACCAGACATGGGCCGACGAGGAGCTCAGGGAGTTGGAGGCCCGCCTGGGGCGGGGCCCGACGGCAGCCCATCGTCATCTGGGGCGTCTCTCGGGCCTCCTCGACACTGTCGAAAGCCGGCGCAACCTGGTGTATGCCGCCCTCGCCCCGGTGCTACTCCTGGACGTGCACCTGGGCACCGCACTGGATCGCTGGCGCCTCAGACACGGAAGGGTGGCACGGGACTGGCTGGAAGCGGTCGGAGAGTGGGAGGCATTGTCGGCCCTGGCGTCATTGGCCCACGACCACCCTGATTGGGCCTTCCCCCACTTCGCCCCGGGGGATTCCGCGCCGGTGCTCTCAGGCCGTCAGCTCGGCCACCCGCTGCTGCCGCAGGACGCCTGCGTCTGCAACGACGTCACCGTGGGGCCACCTGGGAGCTTCCTCCTGGTGACGGGCTCGAACATGTCCGGGAAGAGCACCCTGTTGCGTGCCCTGGGCACGAACGTCGTGCTGGCTCTGGCGGGGGGCCCGACGTGCGCATCCGAGCTATCCCTGCCGGCGCTGCAGGTGCGTACGAGCATGAGGATCGACGACTCACTGTCCGAGGGGATATCCCTGTTCATGGCGGAGCTGCTGCGCATCCGGGAGATCGTCAATGCAGCCGGCGACGGGGGGAACCGGGGCACGCCGCGCGTGCTCTACCTCTTGGACGAGATCCTCCACGGCACCAACACCGCCGAACGTCGGGTCGCAGCCCGGGGGGTTCTCCGGCACCTCCTGGCGGCCGGCGCCATCGGTGCAGTCAGCACACACGACCTGGCCCTCGCAGACGCTCCGGACCTCACGGGGGCTGCTCATGCGGTTCATTTCCGCGAGCATGTACAGGCCGGGGAGCACGGCGAGGGCACCCGCTTGACGTTCGACTACAAGCTCCGCCCAGGGATCGCAACGACGAGCAACGCCCTCAAGCTGCTGGAAGCCGTGGGACTGGGCGGTCTGCCTCTGGATCCGTAGACGGGGGTCGGTCCCTCCCGTGCGCCCTGCCCCTATGATGCCTATGCCCTAGGGTGCGGCCGTCCGGGGACAGCGTCATCTCCGAGGGGACCTCCAACGATCCCAGATCGAGCGGGAAGAGTGCGCGAGCCCGCGGGCCGGTGGAAGGCCCTCTGAGATCGTTGCGCAGGAGAACGGTGACGCCGGCCAGCGCGGCGAGCACCGCCCGCGACTTCCAGGCCGACACCCAGCGAGCGAGTCGTCGGCCCGGGCGCATCGTTCGTACGGTAGGTAGATTCCCCGCGTTGGGCGCCCGGAAGGCGCCCTGTATCGCTCGTCTCACGCCGGAAGGGAAACGTGCACGGCCTCAACCTCGAGTCCCTCGGTTCCCCGGAAGAGCTGGCCCGCTTCGCCGAGCTCCAGGAGTCCCTCCCCGCTGTCGTCGAAGCCTCCCGGCAGCGACGAGGGATCCACACGTCGGTGGTGGTCCCTTCCATCAGTGTCAACCAGGAGGAGCTGGCCAAGGTCGAGGGCTCGTCCTTCTACGAAGAGCGACTCCTCTTCACCCTCATCCGGTTGGCCAACCCCCAGGCCCGGATGGTCTACGTCACGAGCCAGCCGGTTCACCGGGAGATCTTGGAGTACTATCTCCAGCACCTGCCTGGAATCCCCCTGAGCCGAGCGAGGGAGCGGCTCCTCTTCCTTTGCCTCTACGACGCCAGCCCCAAGCCCCTCACCCAGAAGATCCTCGAGCGGCCGAGGGTCGTCGAAAGATTGCGGAGGTGGATCGGGCCTCACCAGCGTGCGTACCTAACGTCATACAACTCGACGGCCCTGGAGCGGCGGCTCGCCGTGGAGCTGGGCATCCCCCTGAACTCGGTGGACCCGAGCCTCCTCTGGATGGGCACCAAGTCAGGCTCCCGCAAGATCTTCGAGGAGGCGGGGGTGGGGCTCCCCGAGGGCACCAACGACGTGCGCACCCGCGACGGCATCGTGGCCGCGCTGGAGTCCCTCAGGCGGCTCCGTCCGGACATCCGGCGTGCCGTGGTCAAGTTGAACGAGAGCTTCGCTGGGGAAGGGAACGCGGTCTACGTCTTCCCCGGGCATGTCCCGGAGGGCGGTGCCGGAAGAGAGGCGTTGGACGGGGCTCTGGCCGACATGCGGTGGGGAAGCCCTCAGGAGACCCTGGACGGGTTCCTGCGGAAGATGGGGGAGATGGGCGGCGTGGTGGAGGAGTGGGTGGAGGGTGAGGAGGTGCATTCGCCCAGCGTCCAGATGCGCGTCCACGCCGGCGGCGACCTCCACCTGGTGTCCACCCACGACCAGGTCCTGGGCGGCGCCACGGGTCAGGCCTACCTGGGCTGTCGCTTCCCGGCCCGGGACGACTACAGGGTGGAGATCACGGAACAGGGGCTGAGGATCGGCGAGGTCCTGGCCCGGAACGGAGCCATCGGCCGTTTCGGCGTCGACTTCGTGGTGGCCCGCTCCGGGGGCGGCGCCTGGGACGTGCGCGCGGTGGAGATCAACCTTCGCATGGGCGGCACCACGCCGCCTTTCATGGCCCTGGAGTTCCTCGGCCGAGGGGGCCTGGATCCCGCCACCGGCCTATACACCGCGGCGGACGGCCGGGAGAAGTTCTACTTCGCCACCGACAACCTGAAATCACCGGCCTACCGGGGCCTGCTCCCCGACGACCTCCTCGACCTCATGGTGGAGCACGGGCTGCACTTCCAGCACCTGACCCTCTCCGGCGTCCTCTTCTTCATGATCGGCGCCCTGTCCCAGTATGGGAAGCTGGGCGTGACATCCATCGGGAACAGCCGGGAAGAGGCCGAGGAGCTGTACCGTCGCACGGTGGCCATCCTGGATCGGGCCACAGGGGCCATCACCTCGGAGGTCCCCGGGGTGCCGCACTCCCTCTTCGAGCACGACGCGCCGGGGATGGAGTAGCCCGGACTCGGGGTCTTTCTCCGGGGGAGCTGGGTGGAAGGCTCGTCCGCTGGCGGCGGGGCACCGGCGGAGCCGTTACTCACTCCCCTTCGACTAGCTCCTCCGCGTAGCGGTGAAGCATGTTGCGCCACAACGGCCAGTCGTGATCCCAATCGGGGCCCCAGGAATCCACGCGATTCGGCACGCCATGGCGACCGAGCACATCGGCGACCCGCCACGACTCGCCGATGTTCTCGGATCTGCCTTCGCCCGACGCGAGGAGCACGAAGCGGGAGCGCAGCCGGTCCAGGAGCTCGTCGTCGGAGCACTCGCCGAGCCAGTGGAGGGGAGATGCGTACCAGAAGTCCTGGGTGAGCGGACCGCCGAGGAACCGCTCCAGGTCGTAGGTCCCGCTCATGCACAAGGCCCGGGTGAAGACGTCGGGAAAGCGGCAGATCACCGACAGAGCCTGGAACGCCCCGACGGAGGCCCCGGCGGTGGCGATGCCGATGTCGGGTCTGCGGCAGTCGGCGCGGATGGCCGGCACCACCTCGTGCCGGAGCACGTGCTGGAACTCGTTCAGCACCCACATGCGATGAGCGACGGATCCTTCCTGCGCCAGCATCGCGCGGCCCGCCACGCTGTCCACGGAGTAGATCTTGAGCGTTCCCGCCGCCAGGTGATCCTTCAGCGTGTCGATGATGTGGAAACGCTCGATCTCCTCGGCGTCCCCCCCGGCGGTGGGGAAGATGAGGACGGGGCGGCCGAACGTGCCCCAGCGCACGACGCTCACCTCCCTACCCAGGCGAGGACTCACCCACGAGGTCCGTTCTTTCACGGCTTGACCTCCACGGCGGTGTCGCTCCGCCACTGCTGGATGCGCTGGAAGAACTTGCTGGTGAACTCCTCCACCTCGTGAGGCGGGAAGAGGGCGGCCACCTTCCGGCGCACAGCGTCCCGGGCGTCCTCCGTGCCGAACCACTCGTGGGTAACCGCGTCCAGGTTCGCGAGATGGGTGTCGCAGAACTCGTGGAAGGCGTCGGTATCGAAGTGGGCATGGACCAGGGGAAGCAGCGCGTCGATGCGCTCCTGGAGCGTCATGCCGTCCTCAACGGCGTCGAAGAAGCGGTCCCACTCCAGCGGCTGGAGCTTCCGCCCAACGGTCGCCGAGAACACCGCCCACCGGATGTTTGCCTTGATGAGCCAGGGGAAGTGGTAATGGAGGGACGTGACCTGGGAATCCGGGCACGGGTTGGCGAAGTCGATGGGGTGCCACGTCCCCTCCCGGTGGAGCAGCTCGCACGAGTTGAAGTCCCACCGGAAGAACGCGTTGATGATCAGCGTGGTGCTGTCGATGAGCCGACGCTCCTCCGGCGAGAGGAAGTCGTGCGCGACGGTGTACCGGTCGTGGAGGGGCGCCTTCGGGTCATACAGGACCACGTGGGTCTGCGGTCCCAGACCGATGCAGCGCACGAAGCGGTCGAAGGGATCGACGGCGGCCTGCAGGAGCATGACCAGCTTGCCGCTGTTGTCGTAGGCCTCCCGGAGAGCGGACTCGTTCGCCAGCCGGCTCACGGCCCGCCATCCCCCTCCGTCGTACGGCTTCATGAACATGGGGTAGCCCAGCTCCCTGCCGATGGCACCCAGGTCGAAGTGACGGGCGTAGCTTCGGAGCGTGACTTCCAGATCCTCGATGGGCTCGTACGAGTGGGGAGGCACGAGCCACGTGTCGGGGACCGGGAAGCCCAGACGCATCATGACGGCGTAGGACGTCGACTTCTCCATGGACTGGACCGACCAGGGATTGTTGAAGACGTACACGTCGTCCATCATGACTGCCTTTTTGATCCACTCCCGGCGAGTGTGGTACCAGTGGGTCAGCCGGTCGATGACCAGGTCGTACCGCTTCGGCTCTCGCAGGGGGAAGGGATCGATGGTCATGCGCTCGACCTCGAAGCGGACCCTGTCGGCACCAGTGGGAATGCCCAGGTCCAGACGCTTCAGGATCTCCGTGAACGCGATGGGCCAGCAGATGTCGGCTCCCAGCGACAGGCCGATCCTCTTCGTCACGTCCGCCATCTCTTCTCCTCGGTAAGGCGTGGGTGCACCTCGTCTCCCCGGCCCCAGGCCGTCATTCGTACACCAGCCAGAGGGGGCCCGGGAAGAGCCACGACAGGCCTTCTCGCAGACGGTCCCTCCAGTTCTCCCAGTTGTGACCGTCCCGCGCCTCCACGAAGCGCACCTCCATGCCGGTACCCTGGAGGAGGGGCACGAGGGAGCGGTTCTCGTAGATGAGGGACTCGTACATCCCGCAGCTCACGAACACCTTCCGGCTCACCGCCGTGGGGTGGGCACGGAAGCCGTTCACGAACTCGGCGATGGGGTCGAAGACCGGCCCCCGCCCGTGGCCGCCGATGTCGGAGAACGCGAAGGAGCCGGACTGGAGGAGCAGGCGACCATAGAAGCCGGGGTGCTGGACGGCGGTGGCCAGGGACGCGACGGCTCCCAGGCTGGCGCCCAGCAGGCAGCGCCCGTCCGGTGCTCCCACCAGGGGTAGCTCCGCTTCGAGCTGGGGCACGAGCTCATGGGTCAGGTACCGCGCGTGGGCTTCGTTGGCCCGGTACTGCTCCATCCGATCCGGCGGGTGCATGAGCGCGGCCACCAGCCCGGGGATCTCCAGTCGGTGGATGAGGTTGTCCAGCACCGTCTTGAAGCTGGCGTACTCCAGGTAGTCCCCCCCGTCGTGCACCAGCAGAAGGGGGTATCGACGCGTCTGGCGGAAACGGGCGGGGCGGTACAGGCTGATTCGTCGCCTCCCCCCCAACGCCCGGCTCCGGAAGACCCGTTCCTCCAGGGATCCCTGTGGGGTGGCCGCGTCGGGTCGGGTCCATTCCGGGACCGCGTATCCCGATCCGTGGGCCACCGAGTTGGCGCCGAAGGGGTCCCGGGCCCGATGGGGGTTGAGGGGGTCCTCGATCCACTGGGCGTCGTGGCCCCGCACGACCTCGAACTTGTACTCGACCCGGGATCCCTCGGGCATCTCCATCACGTAGTACCACAGATCCGTGCCGGGAATGCGGTGGAGGGGCTCCGAGGTGGTGAGGCCATAGACCCAGTGACGGAGCCGGACCTCGTCGGCATCCCCCCGGAAGACGAAGGTCGCGCGGTTCCCCTCCACGAGCGGTACGGGATGCCGCTGCAGGAAGGCGTCGACAGCCTCGGAGGAGGGCGGGGGTCCGCGCACAAGCGCCGCAATGGCGAGGCCGGCGACGTCGGGGGAAGACGGGGGGCCGGCCGCTTCCGGGACTCTCCTCATGCGCCGGGCCTCCACGCTTCCACCGTTCCCCGGGACGTGAGACGGCGCGCGCCCCGGGGGTCCCAGCGTCCACGCCAGGCCACCCTGCTCTCCGCGTCCAGCAGGACACACGCGTCCGGCTCGAAGCGGCGGGCCATCCGGGCCACACGCCCGGGGTCGTCCAGGCGGAGCCGGGCATTCGCGTCGGGAAGCGCCACGACGCCCGGGGCCAACCCGAGCCCGACCTCGCCCACCTCGGCGTGTCCGGGCCCCCACGGCGGAGTGTCGTGGAAGAGGACCACCCGCTCGGTGAGCGCCATGGCGCCGGCGGAGGCAGCCACCACGGTCCTGCCACGAAGAAGTCGGTCGACGCCGAAGAGCCTCAGGCGGTTCAGCAGCGCCGGCAGGTGCCCTCCTGCGACGAAGACCACTCCGGCGTCCTCGAGGACCCTGGCAATCTGGTCTCGCTGGCGTCCCACCGAGGAGCGCATGAGGGGGTCGGTGCTCCGGTAGAAGGCGTTGCGGAGATCCTGGAGCCGTCCGGCGTGTTGTACGTCCAGCTCCCGCACCGAGGCCAGGGCCGCCTCCCGCTCGGGGTCCAGCACCGCCGCGTCGCCGGGCATGGCCTGGACCTCGATCCACGCCTCCAGGGCCCGGGCCAGACGAACGTTGTAGGCGCTGCGCAGGAGACGAACGTCGTGCTGGAGCTTCTTGTGCGCCCCCGCCAGCTCACGGTCTTCGGCCCAGATCTCCTCGGCGCGGTGGTAGAGCCCGAGGTTGACCGCTTCCGCTCCCAGGGCGCTCCGTAGCTCGGCGTCGTCCTCCTCCCACTCCTGCCAGCCGGCGGTGATGAGGGCCACGCTCCCCCCGTCGGCGAGCTCGGAGATCAGGCCACCGAGCCCCGGGTGTCCGCGCTGGGGCCCGAGCAGCACGACCCGACCCGGACGGTTCGTCACCCTGCTCGCACCTGGACCACCTCGCCGACGGTGTCGAGCATATGCCGCAGGTGGTCATAGTCGGCGTGCTTCATCCGGACCCACGCGTTGGCCATGTAGCCCGCCTCCACGGGCTGCGTGGGCGTGCCCGCCGGTGGGAGGTGCGCGTCGAGCACCCATTCGCCGAAGCGTCGCTGGATCTCGTCGATGCCCTCGTAGCCTCGGATGACGCCGTCCCGATCCGGACGGAGGGCGATGATGCCCGCGGAGAAGCGGCGAGTGGCCTTCTTCACGGTCCGGCCGTGGCACACCGCCATGGCCCACTCGTGGTAGATGTCGATCTCGTTGGCCGCCGCGTACAGGTCCCACGCGCGGACACCGGGAGGACGGCAGCCGATCTCGGAGAATCGGAGCCCCTTGGACCCGATGAACCACTCCATGTGGGTGGCAGTGGTATCGATGCCCAGGAGCTGGTTCACCTTCCTCCCCATCTCCAGGACCGGCTGATAGCCTCCCGCGCTCTCGATGCGGTTGGTGGTGATGAACTGCGGCGAGATCCACCGGGTCCTCATGGCCTCGAGGACGTTCGGGTAGTAGTGGGTGACGAATTCGTGAGCGACGCGACCCGCGATGGTGATGGTGTCGTAGAAGGCCTCGTGACCTTCGATGAACTCCTCCACTGCCACGTGGGCCCCGCCGCCGACGCCGGCGCGCTGCAGGGCGGCGCGCAGCTCCTCGTCGGACTCGACCCGCTCCGTGCCCGAGGCGCCTGCGGCGGAGCGGGGCTTCACCACCAGCGGGTATCCGGTGTCCCGGGCGAACGCCAGGATCTCTTCGGCGTCGCCGCTGCCCAGAGACGCGGCGCACGGCACTCCGCCCTCACGGAGGGCCTCCTTCATGGCGGGCTTGTCCCGACACAGGAACGCCGTGCGCACCGAGGTGCCCGGGATGCCCAGGCGCTCACGGGCCTCCGCCGCGGGGAGCACGTGGGCTTCCACCGTGGCCTCGAGGCGGTCGACCGGCATGCGGTCACGGATCCACGCCACGGCACCCGCCAGGGTGTCCACGTCCACGACGGTGGGCACCTGCTCGTAGTGGAGGAGCCACCGCCTCAGGTCGTCGTCGAGAGCTTCCTTGCTCCGCTCTCCGACCGCCGTGACCCGGGCGCCGGCCTGGATCAGGCCCCGGACGAATTCCTTCTGGTTTCCGGGGAAGCAGGGCTCCACGAAGACGACGTGCATGAGGGACGCTCCTGGCCGCGGCCGGAAGACGAGTCGGTGCTATCGGGGTGGGAGACGAAGAAGATAGATACCCGAGCGAGGTGGCGGTACCGGACCCACCGCCAGCCCGGTACTTTTTCCTTCGCGGATGCTACGCCCACGCCATACAGGGGTCGGATCCCAAGTTCGTGATCCACCCCCGGCCCTCGAGAGGACCCATGCACGACGTCACCTTCGTGGCGCCCTTCTTCGCTGAGACGACGTTGCGGTTCATCGCTGCGCTGGCTCGACTGGAGGGCGTGCGCCTCTCCGTGGTGAGCCAGGATCCCGCCGACCGGGTTCCTCCTCCGCTCCGGGCACAGCTCGCCGACTTCGTGAGGGTGGACGACGCGTTGGACCCCGGACGTCTGACGAGTGCCGTGGAGGAGCTGCGGAGGCGGGGACAGGGTGTCCACCTGCTTCTCGGGACCTTCGAGGAGCTCCAGGTACCCCTGGGACGCGTGCGGGACCACTTCGGGCTGCCTGGCATGGGGAAGGAGGTGGCGGAGAACTTCCGGGACAAGTCCCGCATGAAGGACGTGCTCCGGGCGCACGGGCTTCCGTGCGCCAGGCACGCCCTGGTCCGCTCCCAGGCCGAAGCCACGGCGTTCGTCGAGGAGGTGGGCTTCCCCGTGATCGTGAAGCCGCCGGCGGGATCGGGGTCCAGAGGGACGTTTCGGATCCAGGCGTGGGACGATCTGGCGAGCCTCCTCGCGCAGATGCCTCCGACGCCGGGGGAGCCGACGTTGGTGGAGGAGTTCGTCGTAGGCGAGGAGCACTCCTTCGACTCCATCGCCCTCGGAGGCGAGGTCGTCTGGCATTCCACCAACCACTACTTCCCCTCGGCCCTGGAGGTCCTCCGGGAGCCATGGATCCAGTGGTGCGTGCTTCTCCCCCGGGAAGTGGACGGTCCCCGGTACGAGGGGATCCGAGCGGTGGCGGGGCCGGCGCTGAAGGCGCTGGGGATGAAGACAGGCCTTTCCCACATGGAGTGGTTCCTCCGTCCCGACGGGAGCGTGGCCATCTCCGAGGTGGGCGCGCGCCCCCCGGGCGCCCGATTCGTCCACCTCATCTCGTGGGCCCACGACTTCGATCTGTTCCGGGCCTGGGCCGAGACGGTGGTGTTCGCCCGCTTCACGCCCAGGCCCCGACCGTACGCGGCCGGCGCGGCGTACCTCCGGGGGCAGGGCCGGGGCCAGGTGCGCGCCGTTCAAGGCCTCGAGGAGGTGGTCCGTGAGCTGGGTCCCCTCGTCGTGGAAGCCAGGATGCCTCAGATGGGGCAGACGCCCTCCGGCGGATACGAGGGTGAGGGATACGTAATCGTCCGGCATCCGGAGACCGACGTGGTCAAGGATGCCCTGTGGAAGGTCGTGACCCGCGTGCGGGTCGATCTGGGCTGAGCCGTCTCTCCAGGAGCCGATGCCATGAACGTCCTCATGATCTCCCCGGGGTTCCCCAAGGAGATGCAGTACTTCACCCGGGGCCTCGCGACCGTGGGCGCCCGAGTCGTGGGGCTGGGCGACCAGCCGGAGAGCCAGCTCCCCGAGACGGCTCGGGAGGCCCTGTCCGCCTACCTCCACGTGGGATCCTTCCAGGACGAAGGGGCCATCGTGGAGCGGGTAGCGGATTTCGCGGCGCGGGTTCCCCTCCACCGCGTGGAGTGCCTGTGGGAGCCGTACGTCCTCCTGGCTGCCCGCATCCGCGAGCGGCTCGGCCTTCCCGGGCTGACGGTCGAGCAGACCATCCCCTTTCGGGACAAGGAGATCATGAAGCGGGTCCTGGATGCCGCAGGGATCCGCACACCCCACCACTACAGCGCCACCACCGTCGCGCAGGTGGTGGAGGGAGCGGAGACCATCGGATACCCGGTGATCGTGAAGCCCATCGCCGGGGCCGGATCGGAGAGCACCTACAAGGTCCACAGCCGTGAGGAGCTCGACGGCATCGTGCCGGGACTGCGGCACGTCACCGAGGTGAGCGTCGAGGAGTTCGTGGAGGGTGACGACATGACCTTCGACACCCTGTGTGCCGGCGGAGAGGTGCAGCACTACAGCATCTCCACCTACATCCCCCGGGCCCTCTTCATGAAGGAGAACGAGTGGGTGAGCCCCATCACCCTGGTGTACCGGGATCCGGACCTGCCGGAGCTGGCGGCGGGCAAGGAGATGGGCTTCGAGGTCCTCCGGGCCATGGGCTTCACGAGCGGATACACCCACATGGAGTGGTACCGGAAGCCTGACGGAGAAGCGGTCTTCGGGGAGATCGGAGCCCGCTCGCCCGGCGCCGGCCTCGTGGATCTCATCAACTACGCGGCGGACATCGACACCTATACGGGATGGGCCGAGTGTGTGGTCCACGGGCGCTTCACGCAGGCGATGGAGCGCAAGTACAACGCGGCGTGGATCTACAAGCGGGCCCAGGGGCAGGGACGGATCCAGCGGTACGAAGGCCTGGAGGCCATCCTCTCGGAGATGGGGCCCCACATTGTCGACATCGACCTCAACCCCGTCGGCTCGCCGCGCCGGGATTGGCGGAAGCTCCTGGTGGGTGACGGCATGGTCACCTTGCGTCACCCGGATCTGTCCACCGCCCGGGGCATGGCCGAGAAGGTGGCGGCCCACCTCCATATCATTGCAGGATAGCGTCGGGAACGAAGACTCCGGGAGATTTCATGCACGTCGCACACCTCGTTGGCGAGTACTGGCCCTTCGCCCGAACCGGGGGCCTCGCGGAGGCCGTGCGGGGGATCGCGACGTTCCAGGCTGCCAGCGGCACGCCCACGGACGTCTTCATGCCCCTGTACCGCGTGGCCCGGGAGAGCGCTCCGGACCTGGTGCAGGCGTGCGAGGACGTCGAGGTGACCCTCGGAGGCGGAAGGGTGGAGCGCTGCCGGGTGCTGAGAAAGGAGCGCCCGCCGGCGGGTCCCGTCACCTACTTCGTCGACCACCCGGGCTTTTTCGACCGGGCCGGGATCTACGGGGAGGGCGGGAGCGACTACCCCGACAACCACCTCCGCTTCGCCACCTTCGTCCGGGCCGTGCTCGCCGCCCTGCCCCGGCTCGTCACCGACCGCGTGGTGCTCCACCCCCACGACTGGCACACAGCGCTGGCGGCCGTCTACCTGAGGACGGTGCTGAAGGGCGATCCGTTCTACGATGCCGTCGCGTGCGTCCTCTCGGTCCACAACGCGGGCTACCAGGGGCTCTACGGGCCCGGGGTCCTGGAGGAAGTGGGCCTACCGGCCTCCTTGTTCCACTGGGGAGCCCTGGAGTACTACGGCCAGGCCAACTGGCTGAAGGGCGGTCTGGCGTTCGCCGACTGGGTGACCACCGTCAGCCCCACCCACGCTCACGAGCTGCGCACGCCGGCCGGAGGATTCGGCCTCCACGATTTCTTCATCGCCATGGGCGACCGCCTGGTGGGGATCCTCAACGGCATCGACGTGGAGCTCTGGGACCCGTCGGCGGACCCGGACATCCCGGCCCGCTACACGCCCGAGGACCTCTCCGGGAAGCTCGTCTGCAAGAAGCACCTCCAGGAGGCCGTGGGCCTGCCGGTCGATCCCGAGGTGCCCCTGGTGGGCATGACGGCGCGGCTGGCCAAGCAGAAGGGCTTCGACCTCATTCTCCAGGACGGGCTCCTCCACCGCCTTCCGGACGCACAGTTCGTTTTTCTCGGTGAGGGAGATCCCCACTACCGCCACCTCCTCCAGGTGGTCGCGGAGCACGCCCCGGAGCGGGTCGCCGCGTTCTTCGAGTTCACGGAGCGGCGGGAGCACGTCCTCCTCGCGGGCGCCGACATCCTGCTCATGCCTTCCCAGTATGAGCCGTGCGGGCTGACCCAGATGAGGGCGCAACGATACGGGGCATTGCCGGTGGTCCGCCGCGTAGGAGGGCTTTCGGACACCGTGGACGACCAGGAGACGGGCTTCGTGTTCGACGAGTTTACGTCCCACGCCCTGGAGGTCGCCCTGCGGCGTGCCTTCGACCTCTTCCCGAAGCGTGCCGCATGGGAACGGCACATGCGCGCCGCCATGGCCCGGGACTTCGGCTGGGCGCGCTCCGCGGAGCGCTATCTCGACCTCTACCGGAATGCCCTGGAGGCCCACCCGCTGCGCTCCTTGGCGAACGCCGGGCCCAACACGGGGGGCGCGCCTACGGCTTCGCCAGGGCCCGCCGCGAAGGTCCCGGCCACGACAAGCTGATCCCGTTCTCCGTTGCCCAGCAGCATCTGCGGAGCATCGTCGCATTCTGCACCGCGCCCCTGACGAACTCCCCGGAAGCCTTCGTCCAGTTTCACGGAGGGCGTCATCACAGGCAGCGGCGAAGTGACTACGGAGACGACGGCGGTGCGCTCGCAAGGCAGGTGCTCTAACCCCCTGAGCCAAGCGCACATGGTCGTGCTCAACTGGATCGCCGAGGTCGAACGGCGGAGGCAGGGTGGCGGGTAACCGCCCGGACGAGAGCGACTGGCGCGGCGGCGAGGCGGCCGGCAACTTGCGCGCCATGGATGTGACAAGCGAACGTCTCGCGGCGGCTCTCTCCGACCGATACCGCATCGAGCGCGAGCTCGGCGCGGGCGGCATGGCCACCGTCTATCTCGCCGAGGATCTCAAACACGACCGCCACGTCGCCATCAAGGTCCTCCGCCCCGAGCTGGCCGCCGTCCTCGGCGCGGAGCGCTTCGTGCAGGAGATCAAGACCACCGCGGCGCTCTCCCATCCGCACATCCTGCCCCTGTTCGACTCAGGAGAAGCCGACGGCTTCCTCTACTACGTCATGCCCTACCTCGAGGGCGAGACGATCCGCGAGAAGCTGAACCGCGAGACGCAGTTCGGGATCGACGAGGCGGTGAAGATCACGACCGAGGTGGCGGACGCGCTGGACTACGCACACCGGAACGGAGTGATCCACCGGGACATCAAGCCCGAGAACATCCTGCTGCACAACGGCCGGCCGATGGTGATGGACTTCGGGATCGCCCTCGCGGTGAGCGCGGCGGCCGGCGGCCGCATGACGGAGACCGGCCTCTCGCTTGGGACGCCGCACTACATGTCGCCGGAACAGGCGACCGCGGATCGCGACATCACCGCCCGCAGCGACATCTACTCGCTGGCGAGCGTGCTGTACGAGATGCTGACCGGCGAGCCCCCGCACATGGGGACCTCGGCGCAGCAGATCATCATGAAGATCGTCACCGACACCCCGCGCCCCGTGCAGGAGCTGCGGACGTCGGCACCGCCACACCTCGCGGCGGCGGTAGCGACGGCGTTGGAGAAGCTGCCGGCCGACCGCTTCCACGACGCGGCGTCCTTCGCCGCGGCCCTGCACGACACGACGTTTCGAAGGCCCCGGGGCACCGCGGTGGACGACACGCCGGCCGGCGCGGGCTGGTCCCACAGGCAGGTGGGGGTCGTCGGCGCCGTCGCGGTCGCAGCGCTCGTGGTCGGCGCGACCGCAACGTCCCTCACGATGGCCGACAGGTCGTCCGCAGACCCTGCCCGACGTGTCCTCCTCTCTTTTGCCGGCGGCTTCAGGCCGGCGTTGACGGGCCTGGGCATGCCTCCGGATGGCAGCGGCCTGTTGCTCGCGGGACAGGACAGCATCGCGTCCAGCCGAAGGCAATTCTGGTTCAAGGGGTGGAATCGGCTCGGAGTGGAGCCCGTCGTGGGCGCCCTGCCCGACGGGTGCTGCCCCACCTACTCACCGAGCGGCGATTCCCTCGCCTACCTGACTCGCCCCAACTGGCTCCACGTGGTCCCGCTCCGTGGTGGAGCCCCGAGTCGGGTCACGGACGCGGACCTGGTCGATGTCGGGCTTCTGGTAGGCGGCGTGCACTGGGGCCACGACGGTTGGCTGTATGCCAGCGCAAGGACCGGGCTGATACGGATGACGCCCGCGGGTGACTCCGTGGAACAGGTCACGCGCTACGACGAGAACCCGGATGGGGGCATCCACCTGTGGCCGTCCCTGCTTCCCAACGGCCGAGGGGTCGTGTTCACCTCCGTCAGCCAGGCGTTCTCGAACCAACCCCTTAGCTCCATCAGCGTCGTGGATCTCCGGACGGGCGCCATATCGACGCTCGCCCAGGGTCGCCGGGCCGTTATGGCGCCCACCGGTCACCTCGTCGTGGCCAAGGCGGACGGGGTCCTGTGGGCGGCCCCCTTCGACCCGCGATCCCTCCGACTGGACGGACCGGAGATCGAGCTGTCCGACACGGTCTTCGTCAACGACAGGACCGCCAACTTCGCGATCTCGCAGACCGGCACGCTGGCGTACGCGCGCCCCGCGCCGGAGCTGCCGCAGCGGATGGTGTGGGTCGAGCGCTCGGGTGAGGTCGGCCCGGTCGAGATGACCGGCCTGGAATCGCTGGTCTCGGGCACCACGCAGGACGGTGTGGTGGGGTTCAGGAGCCCGCGCGTGTCGCCCGACGGCAAGCAGGTCGCCGCCGCGGTGTCCAACCTGCCTCAAGGCACTGTCGTCATGAGGTTCTCCGAGGATCTCGCTCCTCAACCGATCTCCTCCGGCCCCGGATTCCGCGCCATCCCCACGTGGCGACCCACCAGGGCCTCGATGTCGTTCATTGCGCCCGGGGACAGCGGCCTGGTGGTCTACGAGGCACCGGCCTCCGGGGCGCCGCCCCGCCCACTCGACTTCGGCGAGCGACGGGGGATCCGGGACCATACGTGGTCATCGGACGGGGTATGGCTGGTGTACCGCACGAATGATCAGAGCGAGGGGAACGGCGATATTCTCGCCGCCCGGCCCGGCCTCGACACCGTACCCCGCGTCATCGCCGGCTCCGACGCGGAGGAGCTCACGCCATCGGTGTCGCCCGACGGTCGTTGGATCGCCTACTCCTCGGACAAGTCGGGCCGTCACGAGGTGTACGTCGCTCCCTTCCCCGATCCCGGGGGCATCGAACGGCCGGTGTCTCTCAACGGAGGTCGCCATCCGGGGTGGAATCCGCAGGGCGCCGAGCTCTTCTACGTGGACGCAAGCGACAACATGGTCGCCGTGCCGGTCCCACCGGGCCCGACCTTCTCGCCGGGCCCACAGCGCGTACTGTTCCCGGCAGCGGACTTCGAGCTTTCGCCCTTCGATCGCAACTACGACCTGTCGCCGGACGGAGAGCGGTTCCTCATGGTCCAGGGCGGCCGAGCCCCGACACAGATCGTGGTCGTCTTCGGATTCGACGAGGAGCTGCGGCGTCGGACGGCGGCTCGCTGATCGGCGGAGGGGCACGCTCACCCCCCGCCGCCCACCCTCCGGACCAGCTCGTCGAGCCAGTTCACCACGACGATCGTGCGCCGGGGCTCGGGCTCATCGTCCTCCCCGGCTCCTTCGGTCTCGGACACGTCCCTACCGCCGCTTCACCCTCACGGCTGTTCCGTGCCCTGCATGCGCTGGCGCAGCTCGCTCAGCCATCCGATCACCACGACGAGCTCGGGCACCTGCGCGCTCCGCACCATCAGGAAGCGCTCGCCGTCCGGCGCGACGTCGTAGTTGGCGTGCGGCGCCTGCGCGAAGACGTATTCGTCCGCAAACAGCTCGGCGCGACCGGTCACCGCAAGCCCGGGGGTCGTCGTCACGCTTGCGGCGATGAGGCGCCGGCCGTCACGGTAGAAGATTCGCCGGCCGTCGGGCGCCCACACCGGTTCGGAACCGCCGGCCACGGACACCTGGACCCGCCCTCCGGGGCCCGGGAACGGCCGCACCACGACCTGTGAGGCACCCGAGGCGTCCGTCACGTACGCCACCCATCGGCCGTCGGGCGAGACGCGCGGCTGCGCCTCGACGAACTCCGTCGCGGCGATGGGACGGGCCGTCGTGTCATCGTCCAGCGCAACGTACATCACGTCGGCCTGGCTGGCGCCGCCGTCGTCGATCTGGAACACGAGGAACCTGCCGTCGGGTGTGATCATGCCCTCGTAGTAGTCGTGCGCCTCGCTCGCCTGCAGCGGTTCCGCCGGTGCGCTGAGATCGGCCGGCTGTACCCAGATCGCGGAGCGTGCCCCGCGGTCCGCCCGATACAGCACGCGCCGTCCATCCGGGACGCTCGTTCAACGTGCCCGAGTTGGTGAGCCGCGTCAGCGTGCCGGAGGCGATGTCGTACACCCAGACGTCGGACCGCCCGCCGGCGCCGACCGATACCGCGATCCGGCTTCCGTTCGGCGAGAGACGCGGATACGCATACGCCCTTGGCTCGGTCAGCAGCGGTTCGAACCGATTGTCGGAACCGACCCAGCCGACCAGCGCGTCGGTGTTCGCCACCTGATATACCAGCGTACCGTTCGGCGACAGCACCGCATCGCTGTTGCCCGAAATGCGCGTGAGCACCGTGGGTCCGAGGGCCACGGGATCACCGACCACCCGCCCCTGCTGCAGATCGAGGCCCACGGCCATCAGGGCCCCGGACGGGACCACGTACACCAGCGTCCCGTCCACGTACCCGAGCGGGTCGAGCGCACTGAGGTCGTACCGCGTCACCTCCCCCGTGCCGAGTGCGACCGACCCCAACCGTACGCCCGTGAGCCCACCCGTCGGCTGGATCGCAAACAGCACCGTCTCCCCGTCGGTCAGCGCCTTCGGTTGGTTGAAGTACAGCTCACCGCGGGTGGAATCGGGCGCGGCGATGATGCGCGCGGTGCCGCCGTTGGCGGGCAGCGCAGCCAGCCCGCCGGCCGTCCCGGCGAGGATCAGCCCCGCCGGACTCCACGTCAGTCCCACCGGCGCGGCGGCGGTCGAGCCGACCGACACCGGTGTTCCGCCGCTCGCCGGCACCCGCCAGACCATGTCCCGGATCAGGTAGGCCAGGAAGCGTCCGTCGGGTGAGAAGGTCGGCTGCTGCGCACCTTCGGTGTTCGCGAGCGGGCGCGGCACGATCTCATCCAGCTGCCGGATGTAGATCCGGGACGAACCCGTCTGGTCGACGAACGCGTAGGCGATCGTCCGCCCGTCGGGCGAGATGGCCATGTTGGTTCCCGTAGCGGAATTGCCGATGAGCATCGACGCACCGACGTCCACGGTGAACCGGATCACCGCCGGCGCCGCATCGCGGTGCGCCGCACTCCACTGCACGACCGCGAACACGACGGCCGCGACGAGCGCGAACCCGAGCCCGAGTACCAAAGGCTGGCGGACCAGCGCGGTCGTCGGCTCGGTACCACCCGAGGCGCCCCCTCCAGCCCCGGTGATGGTGAACGCCGAATCGGTCAGGGCTGCGGCAAACGCGCCGGCGTTCTCGAACCGATCGGCCGGGAGTTTCTCCAACCCCTTCGCCACCGCCGCCGCCACGTTGGGCGGCACCGTCTTCCGCGCCTGCGTGACCGGCGCCGCATCCTCTGTCACGATCTTCATGATGATCTGCTGCACCGTCGAGCCCGTGTGCGGCGGATCCCCGGTCAGCATCTCGTGCAACACGGCCGCCAGCGAATAGATGTCGGATCGGCCGGTGAGCTCCTTCTCCGCCGTCGCCTGCTCGGGACTCATGTAGTGCGGCGTGCCGAGCGAGAGCCCCGTCTCCGTCATCCGCCCACCGGCCGCGGCGCTCACCGCCAGCGCAATCCCGAAGTCCGCCACCATCGGCCGCCCGTCGTGCAGCAGGATGTTCTCGGGCTTCATGTCCCGGTGAATCACCCCGTTCCGGTGCGCATAGTCGAGCGCATCGGCCACCTCACACGTGATCCGCACCGCCTCATCAATGCCGAGCTGCGCTTCGCGATCCAGCTTGTCGCGGAGCGTCTCCCCTTCGATGTACGGCATGACATAGAAGAGGAACCCATCTGCTTCGCCCGAGTCGAACAGGGGCAGGATGTGCGGATGCTGCAGGCTCGCGGTGGTCTTGATCTCCTGGATGAACCGCTCGGCCCCGAGGACGGCGGCGAGCTCGGGCTTGAGCACCTTGAGGGCGACCTTGCGGTCGTGCTTGAGGTCCTCGGCGAGGTACACCGTGGCCATGCCGCCCGCCCCGAGCTCGCGCTCGATGCGGTAACGGTCGGACAAGGCGACCCTCAGTCGCTCGGTGAGGTCAGTCATTGGGGGACCGCAAGGTGCAAGGGAAAGCACGGGTGCAGGGTGCAGAGCACAGTGTGCAGGGGACACCGTTCGCAGGAGCTAGTTCCCATCGCTCACCACGTGGTCGCCGGGCGTGGACTGATCGAGGCAGCACCAAGGGCAGGCCGTAACGTCACGCTCCGGGAAGGGCGGGGCGTCCTTCGCTCAGCGTAACCGCAGTGCCGAACGCCAGGATCTCGACGCCCACGGTGCCTTTTCCGCCGGCCCGGGCGCTGGCCAGGCGGGACGTCTCGACGCGGACGTTGATGATGGTGTCGTGACCACGCTGCCGGGCTGCTTCCTTCATGCGGATCAGAGCCTCGCGGCGGGCACGCTCGAGAAGGGGCTCGTACACCCGGATGTTGCCTCCGACAATGCCCTTGAGGCTCCCAGCGATACGCTTGAAGTAGTCCAGGGA
>JARRLD010000013.1:0-25236 GCA_037387345.1 Gemmatimonadota bacterium | reverse complement strand
TGTACGAGAAGCGTCCGGATCTGGCGGAGGCGCGGGCCCGGGAGCAGGAGGCGTCCGAGGCCCCTGTGGCGGCGGTGGCACCCCCGGCGGTTGAGCCTGAGGCGGTGGGTGCGGCGGCTGCGGAGCCGGCCGTGGAGGAGGAGGCGGCGGCGTCCGGGGAGGCGATGGACCCGGTTGCGGTGAAGGTCCTGGAGATCGTGTCGGAGCAGACGGGCTATCCGCCGGACATGCTGGAGCTGGACCTGGACCTGGAAGCGGATCTGGGGATCGACACGGTGAAGCAGGCGGAGATGTTCGCGGCGATCCGTGCGGCGTACGACATCGAACGGGACGACAACCTGGCGCTGCGGGACTACGCGACGCTGGCGCGTGCCATCGAGTTCGTGTACGAGAAGCGTCCGGATCTGGCGGAGGCGCGGGCCCGGGAGCAGGAGGCGCCCGAGGCGACCCTGGCGGCGGCCGGCTCGTCCCAGGGGGAGCTGGATCTGGAGGCCCTTCTGCACGACGCGCCGACCGACCCCGCCGGCGAGCCTCTGGCGGGATCCATGGAGGCGGCGCAGAAGGTACCTCGACGTGTTCCCGTGGCGCGGCTGCGTCCGCCGATGGACCGGTTCCCGGAGACCGGGGTCACCCTCGAGGAGGGGGCCCGAGTGGTGGTGGTTCCGGATGAGGGCGGTGTGGGCACGGCCCTGGCGGAGCGGCTCGAGAAACGCGGCGTCGACGTCCTGCTGGCCGATCCATCGATCGGAACCCCCCATCTCGTAGGCGAGGTCGAAGATTGGTTGGGGGAGGGGGGCCTGACGGGCCTCTACTGGCTACCGGCCCTCGATCCGGTGCTGCCCGCGGAGCTGACCGAGCCGGAGGATCGACGGGAAGCGCTTCGGAGGAGGGTGAAGGCGCTCCACGCCCTGGCGCAGCTGCTGTACGATCCGTTGGACGGAGACGGCTGCTTCCTCCTTTCCGGCACCCGGCTGGGCGGGTGTCACGGATATGACGCGGAGGGGGCCATGGACGCCGCGGGCGGAGCCGTGAGCGGCTTCACCAAGGCCTTTGCGCGGGAGCGGCCGAGAACACTCGTGAAGGTCGTGGACTTCAAGATGTCACGGAAGACCGCCGCCCTCGCAGACACCTTCATCGCCGAGACCCTGAACGATCCCGGGGTGGTGGAGATCGGGCACACGGATGAGGGGCGCTGGGCGGTGGGACTGGAGGACCGACCGGTGGAGCCCGGTGCGGGTCTCCCGGAGGGCGCCGTGTACGTGGTCACGGGAGCGGCCGGCAGCATCGTGTCGGCAATCCTGAAGGACCTGGCGGACAGCGCGGGGACCTTCTGGCTCCTGGACCGGGCGTTGCAGCCGGACCCGACCAACCCGGACCTCGAGCGCATCGTCACGGATCGGGACGGGCTCCGGAGGGACATCTTCTCCAGGCTCCAGGCCGACCACGAGAGGGTCACCCCGGTGCAGGTCGAGGGCGAGCTTGCCCGCATCGAGCGAGAGGCGGCCGCACTGGCGGCCATCCAGGCCATTGAAGACAGGGGAGGCACGGTCCACTACCGCTGCCTGGATCTACGGGTGCCCGAAGCCGTGGCTGCCGTGACACAGGAGATCGTGGACGCCCACGATCGGATCGACGTCATACTGCACGCGGCTGGGGTGGAGATCAGCCGCGCGGTGCCGGATAAATCGCCCGAAGAGTTCGCGCTGGTCTTCGACGTGAAGGTCGAGGGGTGGTACAACCTCATGACGGGACTCGGGGATACGCCCCTGGGATCGGTCTTGACCTTCAGCTCCATCGCCGGGCGCTTCGGCAACGCGGGACAGACGGACTACGCCGCCGCCAACGACCTGCTGTGCAAGGCGGTCTCCGGGATGAGGCGCTCCCACCCCGATACCCGGGCTCTGTCGTTGGACTGGACGGCCTGGAGAGACATCGGCATGGCGGCCAGGGGATCCATCCCCACGATCATGAAGCATCATCGCGGAGGGCCTGGGCGTCATGCTCGTGGAGGACGCCGCCGCGGCCACGCTGCATCCCGACGTGGTGGCTCAGGGGTCCGGTCCCATGGTCGGGCGCGTCCGAGAGTACAGCCTCTACGACGGCCTGGTGGTGGAGACCGACCTCGACCCCGCGCAGCAGCCCTTCCTGGACCACCATCGCATCGACGGGACCCCCGTGCTTCCCGGGGTCATGGGCCTGGAGGCAATGGCGGAGGCCGCTCGCCTGCCGTTTCCCGACCTGCACGTCGCCGCTCTCGAGGATGTGGCGTTCCATGCACCCTTCAAGTTCTACCGTGACGAGCCGAGGACGCTGACGGTGAACGTCACGTACGAGGCGGACGGGGGAGACGTGGTGGCCGACTGCCAGGTGTCTGGCGAGCGCACGCTCGTCGGCCGGGACGAGCCGGAGCGCACCGTCCACTTCACCGGCCGCGTCCGTCTGAGGGGCGGGGGCGCCGAGGACGGACGAATCCGGAAGATCCCTGGAGCCACGGAAGACATGGTAGGCTCCGCCGACATCTACGACACCTACTTCCACGGCCCGGCGTATCGGGTCCTGGAGGGAGCGTGGCGATCCGAAGATCTCGTCGCCGGACTCTTCGCCAGCGATCTACCGCCGAATCACGAGCCGGCGGATCGGCCGATGCTGGCCGCGCCTCGGCTCGTCGAGCTCGCGTTCCAGACCGCCGGGCTGGTGGAGATCGCCTCCGCGGAGCGTATGGGCCTGCCTCAGGCCTTCGAGCGTCTGGAGCTCCTCAAGGCTGGGGAAGGGGAGGTGGAGAGCGCCGCACTGGCCCGACCTGCCGGGGAGGGCGTGTTCGACGTCGATGTGACGGATGCCACCGGGCACGTCGTGCTTTCCCTGAAAGGGTACAGGACGTCGGCGTTGCCCGGCACCGTTCGCGGAGGTGTCTTCCGGGTCCTCAGGGTGTGATCGGATCGGCTGGCCGCGTCACGACCTTGCACGCGACCTGGGCGGACCTCGGGGAGGTGCCTCGGGGTGACGCTTGGCTCACGGAGTCGGAGGCGGCAGTGCAAGGAGGGCTCCGCTTCGTCAAACGCCGGCAGGACTGGCGCGTTGGACGTTGGGTGGCCAAGGGGGCGGTGTCCGACTGTCTCGGCGGCGTCCAGGTCGAGGACATCGCGGTTCTCGCCACGGAGGACGGATCGCCCTGTGTGCGCATCCCGGGCCACGACGCGGGGCCCCTCGCGGTCTCCCTGAGCCACAGCCAGGGCCGGGGATTCGCCGTGGTCACCCGCGGAGCCATGAACCTGGGGTGCGATCTCGAGGCCCTGGTGCCGCGAAGCCCGGCCTTCATCCGCGACTACTTCACCGAGTCGGAGCGGGCCATGGTGATGGCGTTCGAGGGATCGGCGAGGGACGAGGCCGCGACGCTGGTATGGGTGGCCAAGGAGGCCGCCCTCAAGGCGACGCGCCAGGGCTTGCCTGCCGACACCCGGAGCCTGGATGTCAGGGTCCCGGACGATGCTGCCGTCGGCGAGGATAGGGCTCCCCTCACCGTGACGCTGTTCAGCGGTAGGCCCCTCCGTGGATGGCTGCGGCGCCTTGACGGTTTCGCGTGGGCTGTGCTCGCCGACGCACTTGCCCCGACCCGAATCCTGGAACGAAGGGGAACGGCCGGCGCCGCCGATTGATCCACCACCCCTCCCGTCCTTAGCTTCCCCGCCTGTTCGACACGCGGGAGGAATCGTGGCTGGTCACAGCAAGTGGGCACAGATCAAGCGCAAGAAGGCGGTCACCGACGCGCGCCGTGGCGCGCACTGGACCAAGCTGATCCGGGAGATCACCGTCGCGGCCCGCGAGGGTGGGGGCAATCCCGACTTCAACCCCCGCCTGCGGCTGGCGGTGGACACCGCCAAGGCCGCGAACATGCCCGCCGACAACATCGATCGGGCCATCAAGAAGGGCACCGGGGAGCTGGAGGGTGTCCGCTACGAGGAGATCAGCTACGAGGGGTACGGACCGGCCGGGGTGGCCCTCTTCATCGAGTGCCTTACGGACAACGGAAACCGTTCGGTCGCCGACGTCCGTCACACCCTGGGCAAGCACGGGGGGAGCCTGGGCACAAGCGGGTCGGTGGCCTGGCAGTTCGATCGCAAAGGTCAGCTGGCGGTGAGCGCGGAACGGTATACGGAGGAGGCCGTCTTCGAAGCGGCCCTCGAAGCGGGCGCCGAGGATATTGCCCGAGAGGGGGACGAGTTCATCGTCACCTGTGAAGTGTCCGATTTCTCCCAGGTGCAGGAGGCCATCAAGAAGGTGGGCATCGAGGCCGCGTCCGCCGAGCTCACGTGGATCGCCAAGAACGAAATCTCGGTGACGGGGAGGGACGCGGAGAAGCTCGTGAGGCTCCTCGAAGCCCTCGACGAGCTGGACGACGTTCAGAAGGTGCACTCCAACGCGGACATCGACGAGGCGGTCCTCGCCGAGGCCATGTAGGTGGCCACGGGCCGGCCGCCGGAAACGTCCGGGGAGGGCCTCCGAGTGCTGGGGATCGACCCGGGCACCGCCGTGACCGGCTACGGCGTCGTCGACCGCCGAGGCGTGGGTTCCGTCTCGCTGGTGGAGTGCGGCGTGATCAGGACCTCCTCCCGCGAGCCCCTCTCGGAGCGTATCCGGGAGATCTACCTGGAGGTGGATCGGCTCATGGAACGGCACCGTCCGTTCGCGGTCTGTGTGGAGAACGTGTTCCAGGGCAAGAACGTGCGGAGCGCCCTGACCCTGGGCCACGCCCGGGGAGCGATTCTCCTGGCTGCGGCGCTGCGGCGGCTGCCCATCGCCGAATACGCCCCTCGAGAGATCAAGAAGGCGGTGGTGGGGAGGGGCGACGCCACCAAGGACCAGGTGGGCTTCATGGTCAAGGAGCAGCTCCGGCTAAAAGAAGCACCGTCACCCGCGGACGCCGCGGACGGCGTGGCTGCGGCTCTGGCGCACTGTCTCATCGGGAGCTTCCCCTCATGATCAGCCGGTTGAAGGGAGTCCTCCTCACCCGGGACGCGGAGTCGGTGGAGGTGGAGACTCCCGGCGGTGTCGTGTATGAGGTGGAGGTACCCCTTACCGCCCTGGAGCGGCTTCCCGATCCGGGCTCGACGGTCGAGCTGCGGACGGTCCAGGTGGTGACGGAGAGCTCGGTGGCCCTGTACGGCTTCATCGACGACCTCGAGCGGACCCTCTTTCAGCGGCTGCTCACGGCCTCCGGAGTCGGTGGCAAGCTGGCCCTGGCCATGATGTCGGCCTACCGGGCCGACCGCCTCGCGCGGGCCCTGGTGGAGAAAGACCTGGCAGCCCTCCAACAGGTGAGCGGCGTCGGGAGGAAGAAAGCGGAGAAGATCGCCCTGGAGCTCGCGGACAAGGTGACGGACCTCGCGGTGAGCGGGCCGTCTCCGGAGGTCGGGACCCGTGGGAAGGGGGCTCAAGAGGCGGTGCAGGCCCTGGTGGCCCTGGGCTACTCCTTCTCCGACGCGGACCGGGCCGTGCGACGGGTTCTGCAGGCCGATGCCTCCGTATCCACTGACGAGCTGATCCGCAGGGCCCTGGCGGGGAAGTAGCGGCCTGCCAGCAGGTCGCCGGGCATGCGCGTCCCTTGCTCGGGGATCGCATGGTGGCGAGACTCGTGCGCACCCTGGGGATCGAGACGGACTATCCATGACCGAGCGCATCCAGATCACCACGCCCGACTCGCTGGACGAAGACCGGCAGGCCGAGCCGTCGCTGCGCCCCCAGCGGCTGGACGAGTTCATCGGACAAGCCAAGGTCCGCGAAGCGCTCTCCATCGCCATCCAGGCCGCGATCCAGCGGCGGGAGCCGCTGGATCACATTCTGTTTCACGGTCCGCCAGGCCTGGGCAAGACGACCCTGGCGTCGCTCCTCGCCAGGGAGATGGGCGTGAACTTCAAGAACACGTCGGGGCCTATTCTCGAGAAGCCCGCCGATCTCGTCGGAATCCTCACGAACCAGAGAGAGGGGGACATCCTCTTCATCGACGAGATCCACCGACTTCGCCCCATCATCGAGGAGTTCCTGTATCCGGCCATGGAGGATTGGCAGATCGAGATCCGTCTGGCCGAGGGTCCCAAGGCGCAGACGATGACCATGAAGATCGAGCGCTTCACGCTGGTGGGCGCGACGACGCGCTTCGGTCTCCTCACGGCTCCCATGCGCGCCCGTTTCGGTATCGTCCAGCGCCTCAACTTCTACCCGGCCGAGGAGTTGACCACGATCGTCCGCAGAAGCTCCGAGATCCTCGGGGTGGAGACCACGGCGGAGGGTGCGCTGGAGATCGCCAGGCGGTCCCGTGGCACTCCACGGGTGGCCAACCGACTGCTCAGGCGGGTCCGGGACTTTGCCCAGGTGCGTGCCGACGGGATCATCGACACCCAGGTGGCGGGAGACGCTCTGAAGATGCTGGACGTGGATGAGTACGGCCTGGACGAGATGGACGCCCGCGTCCTGAAGACGCTCATCGAGAAGTTCGAAGGCGGGCCCGTAGGGCTGAACTCGCTGGCCGTTGCCCTGGGCGAGGACGCGACGACCCTGGAGGAGGTATACGAGCCGTTCCTCATCATGGAGGGCTTTCTCACGCGTACCCCCCAGGGCCGGATGGCGACTCCTCGGGCGTTCCGGCGCTTCGGCTTCACCCTCGGGCAGGGTCGGGCCGGCGGCGATCAGGGAACGCTGTTCGAGGAGGACTGACCTCCCCCTCGGCCCCCATGGAGATTCCAGCCCAGCCCCTGGCTTCCCCATGAGGCGCGTCCCCGACGGTACCCGCGTCGCCGACTACGACTATACGCTACCCGCAGGCCGCCTCGCGCGGTATCCGGCGGAGCGAAGGGACGAAAGTCGACTCCTGGTCGTGCCGCCGGGGAAGGGGCCATTCCTCCACAAGCGCTTCCGGGACCTGGTCGACCTTCTCCGGGCGGGAGACGTCCTGGTGGTGAACGAGACCCGGGTCCTACCGGCGCGTCTGCTGGGCCGCAAGCCCACGGGGGCGCCGTCGGAGATCTTGCTCACGCGCCCTGGCCGCGGCGGAAAGGATCCCTACGTGTGGGAGGCGCTGGTGCGGCCCGGCGGAAAGCTCAAGCCCGGGCGGGTGGTGGTCGTGGCGGAGGAGCTGACGGTGGAGATCGTCGACTCCGCGCCGGGAGGAGGGCGGCTGGTCCGACTCGTCACCGACCTGGACGTGAACGAAGCGCTCCGGCGGTACGGCCGCGTGCCCCTTCCGCCCTATCTCGACCGGGAGGAGGAGCTGTCCGACCGGGAACGGTACCAGACGGTGTACGCTCGGACCCCCGGATCCGTGGCGGCTCCCACCGCGGGGCTGCACTTCACCCACGCGATGCTGGAGGATCTCCAGGCCCGAGGGGTGCGGCGGGCCGAGATCACGCTCCACGTGGGCATTGGGACCTTCCGGCCCGTGGAGGTGGAGGATCCGGCTGACCACGAGCTCCATACCGAGGTGTACGACGTGCCGACGGCCACGGCGGACGCCGTCAACCTGGCCAGGGCCGAGGGGCGCCGGATCTGGGCGGTTGGCACCACCGCGGTTCGGACCCTCGAGTCGGCGGTGGACGCCCGCGGTCGGCTGTCGGCGGGCGCCGGGGAGACGGATCTGTTCGTCCGACCTCCGTACAGGTTCGCCCTCGTGGACTGCCTTCTCACCAACTTCCACCTTCCCCGGTCCACCTTGCTCATGCTGGTCGCGGCCTTCGGCGGGTATGACAGGGTCATGGAAGCCTATCGGACGGCCATGAAGGGGGAATACCGATTCTACTCCTACGGGGACGCCATGGCGCTCCTGGGGACGACGGGAGACCAGCACCCATGAGCGACCAGAGCCTGCTTCGCGACGCCGTCGACCTGGCGCGGATCCACTCCGCCGATGGGAGGAACGGACCTTTCGGGTCGGTGATCGCCCGGGACGGTGAGATCGTGGGACGTGGCTGGAACCGGGTCGTGGAGACCTACGATCCCACGGCGCACGCCGAGGTCGTGGCCATCCGGGACGCCGGCCGACGGCTGGACACGCACGTGCTTCACGGCTGCACCATCTACTGCAGCTGCGAGCCCTGCCCCATGTGTCTGTCGGCCATCTACTGGGCGCGCATCGGCCGGGTGGTCTACGCTTCCACACAGGAGGACGCCCGGGCCGCGGGATTCGACGACTCCCACATCCACAGCGAGATATCGGCACCGTGGACCGAGCGGGCGGTTGCGGCCGTCCACCTTCCGATTCAGGAGGCCCGGGAGGTGCTTCGGACGTGGCGGGAGAACCCCCATCGGATCGAGTACTAGACGAGTCCTAGAAGGGGCCGCACGCCGCTCGGGTCCCGCGGAGCCGTGCTCCGGTCAGAGCCGTCTCCCCGCTACCAGGTTCTGCTGAGGGCGAGCTGCAGCGTGAAGTCAAGCGACGGGCCGCGCGGCGGCGCGTCCTCCTGGAAGGCCATCTCCCAGCGCCATTCCGTCCCGACGGTTCCCACGAGGCCCACGATGACATTCAACGGTGCCCCATCCACATCGTGGTCGTCGAAGCTCCGCAACAGCTGGGTCGCCCCGGTGGCCTGGAGCACGGCCGACAATCCCGGGCGAAGGGGATACTCCGCCGCGGCCGCAAAGAAGGCTTGACGGGTGGTGAGCACCCCCTGGAGCTCGGGAGATCGGCGGACGGTCGATCCGCCCGCCATGGCGTGAACGTACCACCGACGCCACCCGAACCGACCCAGGAGCATCAGGCCGACATCGCTCCGCTCGCTGCCGACGATGTTCGGGTTCGTCGGTACCCGGGCCACGGCCCGCAAACTCAACGCGTGTCGACCATCCTCGCTGGCGTAGGCCCTCCACTTCCCGAAGAGGCGTACGTCCTCCAGCCCGAAAGCGCGACGCGGGATCTCCACCAGGATGCGGCCGTCGCCGTCCTTCAACGACTGCCCATAGGCGCCGTGAGGAAAATCGGGACGGCTGCGATTCCCCAGTCCCAGCGCGTTGTGCAGCTCTTCGACGACACCGTCCAGAAAGCCGCCCCAGTCGGTCTGGAACGTGGCGCGCACGCCGATCTCCGCATCGCTGGGGAGCCCGTACCGGATGGTGACGGCCGTCAGCAGCCGCTCGAGGTCGAGATACAGGTTGTGATCCGCGGCGGAATCCTGCTCGAAGATGTTGGAGTAGCCCAGCCAGAGATCTGCCCGGAGGAGACCCTCATCCACCGGATCGGCGCCCTCGGTCATGGGCGTGTACCCAAGACGCTGGAGCGGAGCGCCCTCCTCGGCCATGAGCGGACCCCTGGCGGGATCCTGGGCTCGGGATCGCGCTGGGAGGACCACGAGGATCGCGGCGGGAAGGAGGACCGGGACGTATCGGAGCATGGATGAAGATGCCCATGCTCCACCGTGCCTGGAAGGGAGCGCCCGCATAGATTGACTCAAACCGACCCCGGTTCCGAAAGACTCGAGGACCCAGAGCAAGGGTGCGTGCCATGCGTCGCTATCGTCCGATTCCGGTTCCCCTGATCATCATGCCGGCACTCCTGATGCCCACCGGTCCTGCCTCCGCCCAGGTGGTCCAGGAAGCGGTGGACCTGGATGTGGTGCGGCAGATCAGGGAGGAGGGCCTGGAGCGATCCCACATCGAGGAGCTCGCCCGCTATCTGACGGAGGTGAACGGTCCCCGCCTCACCGGTTCGCCTGGAATGAAGAAGGCGAACGATTGGACCGCTGAACGGCTCGGGGAGTGGGGCCTCGGGAACGTGGTCGTCGAGCCCTGGGGAGAATTCGGCCGTGGCTGGGCCAACGAAGCCTACGCGGGGCGGATCCTCACGCCCTTCGAGCAGCCTCTGCACGGACAGCCCCTGGCCTGGACCGGCAGCACCGCCGGCACGGTCCGGGGACGGGCGGTGGTGATCACGGTGGAGACCGAGGAGGACCTGGAGCGCTATCGGGGCGAGCTCGGCGGAACCTTCATCCTCATGGAGCCCATGCAGGAGGTGGAGCCGGAGTTCGAGCACCGCGATCGGCGGACGTCGCTCGAGGACCTGCTCACGCCACCGCCGCCACCGTCACCCTCCGCCGCTCCGGCAGATGCCGAGCGGCAGGCCATGTTCGCCCGCATGCGGGCCCAGCGGGCCCTCCAGCAGACCGCGCGGGAGATGGCGGAGGCCGAGGGAGCGTACGCGTTTCTCCGCATCTCGTCCCGTGACGACGGCGTGATCCGGGGGGGAGGCGCGGGCAGCCGGGCGGCCGGGGATCCCGAGGGCCTTCCCCATGTCGCGCTGTCCCGGGAGCAGTACAACCAGATCTACCGGAATGTCACCGCCGGCGTCCCCGTCGAGCTGGAGATGATGGTGGAGAACCGCTTCTTCGAGGACGACCTGCAGGCCTACAATACGCTGGCCGACATCCCGGGCACCGACATGGCCGACGAGCTCGTCATGCTGGGCGCGCACCTGGACTCGTGGCACATGGGCGGGGGCGCCACGGACAACGCCGCAGGCTCGGTGGTCATGATGGAGGCCGTCCGCATCCTGAAGACGCTGGGATTGGAGCCGCGCCGGACCATCCGCATCGCGCTGTGGAGCGGAGAAGAGCAGGGGCTACTCGGCTCGCGCTACTGGGTTCAGGGTCACCCGGAGCTGCACGACAGGATCTCGGCCTACGTGAACGTCGACAACGGAACCGGACGGATCCGTGGCATCTGGGACCAGTCCAACGAGAGGGCCATCCCCGTCTTCGAGCAGACCCTCTGGCCGTTCCGTGACCTGGGCGTGGTCGCGGTGAAGCACGGCGACACCGGCGGCACGGACCACCTGTCCTTCGACCGCGAGGGCATTCCGGGCTTCAACTTCATCCAGGATCCCATCGAGTACGGCATCAACACGCACCATGCCGAGCTGGACACCTACGACCACCTTGTCCTGGACGACCTGAAACAAGCGGCGGTCGTCGTGGCGGCCACGGTCTACCACCTCGCCATGCGCGACGAGATGATGCCCAGGAAGGAGGAGCGGCCGGTCTCGTAGCTCCACGTCGATCCGGGAGCGCGGGGCGGACGTCCTCGAAGGGTCCGTCCCGCCAGCGGGATCCGCTACATTCCCGCCCATGTTCGGCTATCGACTGGAAGCGTCCGAGGGACGCGCCCGCGCAGGCGTCCTGTCCACGCCCCGGGGAGAGGTGGTGACGCCGTCCTTCATGCCCGTGGGCACCCTGGGGACGGTCAAGGGCCTGATCACCGAGGAGGTGCGGACCCTCGGCGCCGAGATGGTCCTGGCGAACACCTACCATCTCTATCTTCGGCCCGGGCACGAGCTCGTCCGGGAGCTCGGGGGCTTGCACGACTTCATGCGCTGGGAGGGGCCCATCCTCACGGACTCCGGCGGGTATCAGGTGTTCTCCCTCGCGGAGATCCGGGAGGTGAGGGACGAGGGCGTGGTCTTCAAGAGCCACATCGACGGATCGAAGCACACCTTCACGCCCGAGTCGGTGATGGAGATCCAGGGAGCGCTCGGGGCGGACGTCGTCATGGCCTTCGACGAATGTCCACCCGGTGGATCGGATCGAGCCCGGGCCGCCGAAGCCAATGAGCGCACGCTGCGCTGGCTCATCCGCTGCCAGCGGCGATTTGCGGAGCTGCAGGCGCAGGAAGGTGCTGGCCACCAGACACTGTTTCCCGTGCTCCAGGGAAACGTGTTCGACGACCTGCGCAGGCAGCACGCCCGCCAGGCCCGGGAGATCGGAGACTGGGAGGGGTACGGGATCGGCGGCCTGAGCGTGGGCGAGCCCAAGGACGCCATGTGGCGGACGCTCGAGGTCCTGGACGAGGCGCTGCCGGGAGACCGGCCCCGCTATCTGATGGGAGTCGGCTATCCCGATGACCTTCTCGAGGCGGTGGCGCGAGGGTGTGATCTGTTCGATTGCGTCGCGCCCACGCGGAACGCGAGGCACGGCACCGCCTGGACGAGGGACGAGGGCCAGGTCAACTTGAAGTCGAATCGGTTCCGGCACGACACCGGGCCCATGGACGTGGAATGCGACTGCTACGCCTGCGCGCGCTACGACAGGGCGTACCTGAGACATCTGGTGGTCTCGTCGGAGTGGCTGGCGGTTCGCCTTCTGTCGATTCACAACCTCCGGTTCCTGGTGCAGCTGGCTGAGGAGGCGCGCCGGCGGATCCGCGAAGGGACCTTCCATGGCTGGTCCAGGGATTGGCTGGAACGATATCGACGGAGGGGGGATCAAGTGCTCTCCTTCGGACGCAACCGAGAGCAGAACGGAAAACGGAGAGACACGTGACGCATGCCGCTCTGGCGATTCTGATGACCCCCCGCGAGGGGGGATCGGCCGGGTTCATCTTCTTGGTTCAGATGGTCCTGATCTTCGTGATCTTCTACTTCCTCCTGATCCGGCCTCAGAGCAAGGAACGGCAGCGACATAAGGCCATGTTGGAGGCCCTGAAGAAAGGGGACGAGATCGTCACCAACGGGGGGATCATCGGGACGGTGGTGCACGTGGACGAGCAGCGCCTCACCCTGCGCACGGGGGAGAACACCCGCCTTACCGTCGACCGGGGCCGGGTGGCCCAGGTGCTTGCCCAGAAGAGCGGGAAGGAAAGCTGACGGTGGCGATCCGCCCCATCATTCTCCTCGGGGAGGATCCGGTGCTCCGCCAGGAGGCCGACGAGGTCGAGGTCTTCGACGACGACCTGGAGATGCTCGTTCGGGACATGTATGAGACCATGTACCATGCGGACGGGATCGGTCTCGCCGCGCCCCAGATCGGGGTTCCCAGGCGGGTGCTGGTCGTGGACCTCAGAAAGGAAGATGAGCCGGAGGCGAAGGTCGCCCTCGTGAATCCGCAGGTGACCTGGAACAGCGACGAGACGGAGAAGGAAAGCGAGGGCTGCCTGAGCATCCCCGGCATCGAGGAGCTCGTGGAGCGACCCCGGGCGGTGAAGATCGAGGGCAGGGACCCCCAGGGGCGGGACGTGAGCATCGAGGCGGACGAGCTCTTCTCCCGGGCGCTCCAGCACGAGATCGATCACCTGGATGGCGTCCTCTTCCTCGACCGTGTCAGCCCGCTGAAGCGTCGGATGGCGCTGAAGAAGTGGAAGAAGCTGCGGGAGGAGGCCTGACACCGTGAGAATCGTGTTCTGGGGCACACCCGAGTTCGCGGTTCCCTCACTGAGGGCCCTCGACGACGAGGGCTTCGAGCTCGTCGGCGTCGTTACGCAGCCTGATCGACCGGCCGGGAGAGGCCGCAGACCGCGACCGTCCGCGGTGAATTCCGTGGCCGAGGTCCTCGAGCTCCCGGTCCTCGCTCCCGAGCGTCCCAGGGGCGAGGCCTTCTTGGACCAGCTCGGCTCCCTGGAGCCGGACCTGTCGGTGGTGGTGGCGTACGGGCACATCCTCCGTCCCGAGGTGCTGGAGCTGCCCCCGATGGGCTTCCTCAACGTCCACGCCTCCCTGCTCCCCGAGCTCCGCGGTGCCGCGCCGGTCAACTGGGCCATCGCCCGCGGGCACGTCGTCACCGGAGTGACGGTCATGCGCATGGTCGAGGCGATGGACGCGGGACCCGTTCTCCACGCCATAGAGGAGCCCATCCTGCCCGGAGAGACAGCGTCCGAGCTGTCGGTTCGCCTCTCCGAGCTCGGCGCTGAGGCGCTGGTGGAAGCGCTCACGCTGTTGATGGCCGGCAGCCTCGACGAGACTCCGCAGGACGACGCACGAGCGACCTTCGCCCCCAAGGTGGATCGGGCCACGGCCCGCATCGACTGGTCGCGCGCGGCGCAGGAGCTGGAGTGGCACATCCGGGGGATGGACGCGGTGCCCGGTGCCTGGTCCGAGCTGGACGGTGATGCGGTGAAGCTGTTCGGCCCGTCGGAGAGCGCCGACCAGGGGGAGCCGGCTCCCCCCGGCACGGTGGTTCTGGCTGATGGCGAGGAAGGACTGGCGGTCGTCACGGGGGATGGCGTGTTGCGTATCGGCCAGGTGCAGCCTTCCGGGAAGCGTCGCATGGAGGCCCGTGATTGGATTCATGGGAGGGGGGTCCGCCTCGGTCAGCGCTTCATCTGATGGGTGATCCGGTGATGGCTGCCCCCTCCGGCGCCGTCGACCGAGTGCCGTCGCTTCACGTGGTCACGGACGACCAGGTGCTCGCCCGCCCGGACTTCCCCGAGCTGGCGTCGCGGATGCTCCGCCGCGGGAGAGGTCGGATCGCTCTTCACCTGCGGGGTCCGTGGACGTCCGGCGCTCAGCTCCACCGCCTGGCGCTGACCCTGGTCGGCTACGGGGAATCCGTAGTGGTCAACGATCGGGTGGATGTCGCCCTGGTCACGGGGCTGCGACGCGTTCACCTGGGGGCGCGGTCCGTGCCTCCCCGCATCGCACGTGCGATTCTAGGAGAGGGCGCCCGCCTGGGGGTGTCCACCCACTCCGTTTCTGCGGTGAGAGACGCGGCGCAGGAGGGCGCGGATTGGATCTTCGTGGGTACCATCTATCCCACTCCCAGTCACCCGGGAGACCCCGGCCGGGGCGTGGGAGCCGTGAAGGAAGCCACGCGGGTCGCCCCGGACGTGCCGGTCCTGGCCATCGGAGGCGTGGGGCCGGAGCACGTTCGGGAGGCGCGATTGGCGGGGGGCCACGGTGTGGCGGTGATCCGCGGCATATGGGGCGCCTTGGATCCCCTCGCCGCGCTCAACGAGTATCTTGAGATGCTGGATAGCGAACGCTAGCGGGGGGAGACGATGACCGGAGCGACGACAATCCAGGTTCGCATCAACGGCAAGGACCGCGACGTCGATGAGGGCCACACCATCCGCACCCTCATCGAGTCACTGGAGCTCCACCCCTCCCTCGTCGTCGTGGAGCTCAATCGGGAGATCCTGTCCCGGGATGCCTACGGAGAGATCCCGGTGCAGGAGGGAGATGTCATCGAGCTCGTCCACTTCGTGGGTGGGGGTTGAAGATCATGAATGATGGCGCAGGGATCCTGGAGGCGGCGCGATCCATGGACGGGCCGCTGGTGATCGGAGGGCGGGAGTTCACCTCCCGCCTGATCGTGGGCACGGGAAAGTACGCCGACAACGAGATCATGGTGGACGCCATCCGCGCAAGCGGGGCGGAGATGGTCACCGTGGCGGTCCGGCGCGTGGACCTGGATCGCACAAAGTCCGAAGGGATCCTCCACCATCTGGATCCCGGGGAGTTCTTCCTTCTGGCGAACACGGCCGGATGTTATGCCGCCGAGGACGCCATCCGCTACGCGCGACTGGCCCGGGCAGCCGGCTTCAACGAGTGGATCAAGCTCGAGGTCATCGGAGACGAAACCACCCTGCTCCCCGACGTGCACGCGACCCTCGAGGCGGCGAAGGTCCTCTGCGACGAGGGCTTCAAGGTCATGGCCTACACGAATGACGATCTGGTCACCGCGCTGCGCCTCGAGGATGTCGGGTGTGCGGCGGTAATGCCGCTTGCCAGTCCCATCGGCAGCGGCCTGGGCGTCGTGAATCCCTACTTCATCCGGGAGATCAAGAGGCGTCTCGAGGTGCCGGTCATCGTGGACGCCGGTGTCGGGACGGCCTCCGACGCGTGCGTGACCATGGAGCAGGGCGTGGACGGGGTCTTGATGAACACGGCGCTCGCGGCGGCGGATGATCCGGTACGAATGGCCCACGCGATGAGACACGCCATCCTGGCGGGTCGCCTGGCCTATCTCGCCGGCCGCATGCCGTCTCGTGAAATCGCCGTGCCTTCTTCGCCTGTGGAAGGGATGTTGGACTGAACGCCGGCGGTGTGACCGGCGCACGGCGAGTGGCTCTCAGCGTCCTGAACGGCGTGGAGCGCGGCCTCCGACTCGACGTGGCTCTGCGTGGCGCGCCCAGGGGAATGTCGAGGCGTGATCGTGCCTGGGTCCACGAGCTCGTGTACGGGGTGTCACGGCTCAGGGGCCGCCTTGACCACCTCATCGGACGTCGTGTGCACGGGGGGATCGGGCGGCTGGACCCCGCGGTGCTCGGTCTTCTGCGCCTGGGGGCATACCAGGTCCTCTACATGGACTCCGTGCCCCGGTACGCCGCGGTGTCCCAGACGGTGAGCCTGGCCAGGCAGACGGTGGGAAGGGGGCCCGGCGGGCTGGTGAACGCCGTGCTGCGAGGCGTGGGCGAGGATGGAGACGGGCCTGAGCGCTTCCCACGCGCGGAAGACGATCCCCTCGGGTACCTGAGCACGTGGGGCTCGCACCCCCGGTGGCTGGTAGCACGATGGTTGGAGCGCTGGTCGGTGGAGAAGGTCTCTGCCCTGGTGGAGGCGAACAATCGACCGCCCGCCCTGTATCTGGTTCCGTTGGATCGGTCGCCGAGACAAGCGGCCGTCGACCTGACGGCTGCGGGGGTAGGTGCCGAGCCGGTGGGTGGGGGAACCGACTGTCTGCGGCTCTCTGCGGGCACGCACCCGGTGGAGGCCCTGGCGGTCCTGCCCTCGATCATCCAGGATCCGGGGGCCAATCTCGTGGTCCAGTTCCTCGGTGCGGCCCAGGGCATGAAGGTTGCAGATCTCTGTGCGGCGCCCGGGGGGAAGGCTCTGGCGCTCTCCCGCAGGGTGAGCTACATCCTTGCCGCCGACCGATCGGAAGTTCGGATGCACATGCTTCGAGACAACGTGAAGAGGACCGGAGGCGCCGTCGGCGCCGTCGTGGCCGATGCACGACGTCCCCCCGTGGAGGCCGTGGACATGGTCCTCCTGGACGTTCCATGCACGGGCACCGGCACACTTCGTCGGCACCCGGATGGTCGCTGGCGGCTGAGCCCCGAGTCCGTCGTGACGTTGGCCCGGGTGCAGGAAGACCTTCTGGAGGCCGCGGCGGAGCTGGTGGCGCCAGGAGGCCTCCTCGTGTATTCGACGTGTACCCTCGAGCCGGAGGAGAATGAGGAACAGCTCGAGTCCTTCCTCGGGCGCCATCCGGAGTTCACCATCGAGCCTTTCGCAGACGGGGGCGCCGAGCTGGCCGCGCGGATCGACGGCCGGGGACACCTGGTGATCCTGCCCCAGGACACGGGCTTCGACGGGGCGTTCGCCGGGCGGATGCGGAGGTGTGCATGAAGCTCGGGGGTTCGCTCCGCCGCACACGGCGGACCAAGAGTGGCGGAGGAATTCGATGGACGGGAAGGCCCTTTCGGACCGGCAGTCCCGGTGATGGCACAGATGCCTGGATCCTGACCGGCTGGCATGTGGCTGCGGCGGTGCTGGGCCTCTTCGGTGGCTATCTGGTGGCGACGCGGATCGTCTTCCCGGCCCCACCCCCACCCGATGATCTGGTCGTGGTTCCCGATGTCCGTGGTGCTGACGTGGCGGGTGGGGAGGAGGCCTTGTCCGACCTGGGCCTGGACGTGGTGGCCACGGATTCCCTCCATCACCCCACGGCGCCGGTGGGCGTGGTTCTGGGGCAATCTCCGCTGCCGGGACAGATGGCCCTGCCGGGTTCGAGCGTGCGGGTGACCACGAGCCTGGGTCCACAGCTGAGGAGGGTGCCGGACGTGGCCCGGGTCGATGCCAACCGCGCGCGTATCGTGTTGGAGACCAGCGGGTTCCTCGTCTCGATGGATTCGGTGGAGGCGGAGCTTCCTCGCGGAAGGGTCGTGGAGACGAGGCCGGGGCCCGACTCCACGCTGGCCCTCCCGGCCGAGGTTCATCTCATGGTCAGCCTGGGCCCGCCTCTGGTCGCCATGCCCGACGTCCTGGGCCTCGAGGAATCGGAGGCCCGGGCGGTCCTGGAATCCCTCGGTCTGGTGATCAGCGAGGTGCGGGAGGTCTTCCGTTTTGGCCGCGACCAGGGAATCGTGGTAGAGCAGGATCCACCGAGCGAGACCCCGCTGGAGCGCGGCAGCGCGGTGCTGCTGGCGGTGGGGCGGCGGGGTGGGTAGCGTGAATCGGCGCGTCTTCCCCCGGCACGGACCTTGACGAGGAGCGGAGCATGAAGAGACGCACGACTTCCGTGATCTGGGCACTTGGGGGACTTCTGCTGGTGGCCCCGGGCGTCCAGGGCCAGCTCAATCCAGGCGTCCACGGCGCCCGGGCCACGGACGCCTTCGGCGGCAGCTATGGTCTGGGGGTCAGCCTCGAGCTGGACATTCCGCTGTTCCCGGTGGACTTCCTCGTGGCGGGGGAGACGTTCTTCCCCGACTGCGGCAACGAGGACGGATGTTCCTTCCGGGGAGCCTCCGCCGACGTGCATCTCGCCCTGCCCGTTCCCATGGTCCAGCCCTACGCTGCGGCCGGCGTGGTCTACCGTCGGACCGATCCGGGCGGCTCGGCGGAGGTGCTCAGCAACCAGGGGTTCGCCCTTGGGGTCGGTGTGAATCTCCGGGCCCTCGTGCTCGGCGGCTACGCGGAGGTCCGATACGAGTTCGTCGACCCCGACGACCAGTGGATCGCTCGGGTCGGGATCCGCTTCTGAAGCCGTGGCGGGCGTCTTCCGTACAGTCCGTGAATCCGTAGATTCCTCACGCTGTTTCGGGATTCCCGGGATGCGCGGACAGCGGTGCTGCTCCGGGAACAAAGGCCCGGCGGCACCGTAGCATCGACGGAGAAGAATCAACGGATTTCGTGGGACGAACCAGGTCATGAAACGAGCTTTCTACAGATCGCCGTACCTGTGGGCCGGGGTCGTCGCGATGACGATCGTGGCCGTGGCCTGGATCGGACGGGAGAACTACCAGCCGATCATCACCGGGGCCGAAGCACCAGACTTCGTCGCCATGGACATGGTCGGTAACGAACGGTCCCTGTCGGAGTTCCGCGGGCAGGTCGTCCTGCTGAACGTGTGGGCTACCTGGTGTGCGCCGTGCAAGGACGAGATGCCATCCATGCAGCGCCTCTTCGAGGCGTTGGAGGGGACGGATTTCGAGATCCTGGCCGTGAGCGTGGACGCCCGTCTGGGAGAGAGGGACTCGGCTGGACGCCCCGGAGGCGATCT
Source organism: Gemmatimonadota bacterium (assembly GCA_037387345.1). GTDB lineage: Bacteria > Gemmatimonadota > Gemmatimonadetes > Longimicrobiales > Gaopeijiaceae > SZUA-318. The sequence continues at coordinate 6,265 of JARRLD010000013.1, read as the reverse complement.
TCGGGCGTTCGCCGACGAGCTGGGGCTGACCTTCCCCATTCTCCATGACCCGACGGGGCACATCCAACAGACCTACCAGACCACCGGCGTGCCTGAGACCTTCCTCATCGGCAGGGACGGCCTCATCTACAGGAAGGTCGCCGGCGGTACGGAGTGGGACGCCCCGGTGAACCAGGAGCTGGTGCGCAGACTCCTGGCCGAGTAGCGGGACCGTGGCTCTCGCCCCTCGGGTCCTGGTCCACAACTGGAGGCTGAAGCTCACTGCCCTCGGCCTCTCGGTTCTCCTGTGGGCGCTGGTGCAGACGGAGCCCCGGAGTGCCGAGACGGTTCCGGAGGTGCCCGTGGTCCTGGAGGTGAGCGACACGAGCTGGACGCCTGCTTCCCGGGGGCCGGTGCCAGGAGCGGTGGAGCTTCGCTTGAGCGGACCTGCTCGAGAGATCATCCGCCTGGCTCGACGGGGCACCACCGTACGGATCCCGATTCCCGAGGTGGGCTCGCCCGATACCGTGGTGGTCCTGCGCCGGGATTGGGTGGTGCTCGGCGAGGGAACCGGGCTCTCCGTGGAGTCCTTCTCACCCGCGTCCGTTCGGGTGTTCCTGGAGCGGGCCATCGTGACGTTGGTGCCCCTGGCCATCCGCACCGAGGGGACGCTGCCCCCGCACCTCGCTCTCTCCCAGACCATCGGTCTCAACCCCTCCCACGTGAGGGTCCGTGGACCCGCGTCCCGGGTGGAGGAGCTGGATTCGGTGCGCCTACGCCCCCTGGCGCTGGGTCGGGTGAGCGTGTCCGGCGTGTTCGATCTCCCGCTGGATACGACATCGCTCGGGGGCCTGACGGTGGAGCCCATGTCCGCGACGCTGGGGATTCAGGTCGATCAGAAGGTCGAGCGCCGGATCACGGGCGTCCCGGTCATCGCCATGGCCGAGGGCGACGGGTCGACCGTCCAGGTGGATCCGACCGTGGTCTCGGTCACGCTCACCGGGGCGCAGTCGCTCGTGACGGCGGTGGATCCGGCGGACATCCGAGCCCTGGTGGCCCCCGCGCTCATCGAGGACCTGGCCCTGGACGAGACTCGGAGGGTTGCAGTGCGTGTAGACGGTGTGCATAGCAGGCTCATCACCGTCGCAGTGACGGACGAAGTCTTCGTCAGACGGGTCACGGGGCCGGATGCGCCAGTCGGACCGCCGGGGCCGCCCGGAGCCAGGCCGTGAGCCCGGGGCCGGCACGTCCTCTGGTGATGGGGATCGAGACGTCCTGCGACGAGACCTCGGTGGCTCTCCTCGACGGGGACCACGAGATCCTGGGGCACGTGATCCTCTCCCAGGATGTCCATGAGGTGTTCGGAGGCGTCGTCCCGGAGCTTGCGGCCCGAGCACACCTCCAGAAGATCGACGCGGTGGCATCCCGGGTACTCGAGACCGCGGGCGTAGAGATCAGCGACGTGGATGTGTTCGGTGTCACGGGGGGGCCGGGACTCATCGGGGCCCTTCTCGTCGGGGTGTGCTGGGCCAAGGCCGTGGCCTTCGCCACCGGCAGGCCCCTGGTGACGGTCCACCACATGGAGGCCCACCTGTTCGGGCCTTCTCTCGAGAACCCCGAGGCCGAGCCCCCGTTCGTGGGGCTCCTCGCCTCCGGAGGACATACGCTGCTGCTCCACGCCGAGGAGTGGGGTCGCTACACGTTGCTGGGGCAGACCCGGGACGACGCGGCGGGCGAAGCCTTCGACAAGGTAGCCAAGCGTCTGGGGCTGCCGTACCCGGGAGGTCCCCCCATCGAGGAGGTGGCGACCCGCGGAGACCCGGCGCGGCATCGGTTGCCCCGGCCGATGCTCAAGCGGAATCAGCAGCCTGGCGACCCCGACTACTACGACTTCTCGTTCAGCGGGCTCAAGACCGCCGTGGTGGAGCTGGTCACCCGCCTGGAAGCCGCAGGTTCTCTGGAGATGGAGCGCCCCCACGTGGCGAGGGGGTTCCAGGAGGCCGTCGTCGACGTCCTGGCCTCGAAGACGATGAGGGCGGTAGAGCAGATGCAATGCCCCAGGGTGCTCCTGGGCGGGGGCGTGAGCGCCAACGGACGCCTCCGAAGGGCGCTCACGGACCGGCTCGGGAGATCGGGCAGGTTGTTCCTGGCGTCGCCGAGACTCTCGCTGGACAATGGAGCCATGGTGGCTCGAGCCGCGCGCTTCCGGTACGATCGAGGTGAAACGGCGTCGCCCGACGCATCGGCCGATGCGAGCCTCCCCTTTCCTGGCCTCAGGAGGTTGTCGGCGTGACTCCACGACTCCCCGCCTCCATGGAAGCGGCACCCTCCCCGATGAGCTGAGCTGCCATGTATCCCGTACTCTTCGAGCTTCCCGAGTGGCTCCCGATCCTGGGGGGTGAGAACATCACCACCTTTGGAGTCTTCATGCTCTTCGCCTTCCTTACGGCCGGCTACGTGATGCGGGCGGAGCTCGACCGAATGGGGCACAACCCGGAGAAGGCCTGGGACTTCGTCTTCATGGCCGTCATCGGGGGCATCCTCGGCGCGAAGGGCTACTACATCCTCCTCAACTTCGAGCGGCTCCTCACCGACCCCAGGCCACTTCTCCTCGCCCGCGGCGGGTTGGTGTGGTATGGAGGTTTCGCCCTCGCTGCGGCGCTGGTGATCTGGGAGATCAAGCGGAGCAAGATTCCGGTGAGAGAGGGGCTCGACGCGTCGGCGCCGGCGCTCGCCCTCGCCTACGCCGTCGGACGGATCGGCTGCTTCCTCGTGGGGGATGATTGGGGACGCCCCACCGACTCCTGGATGGGGATCGCCTTCCCGCGGGGGATCGTCCCGTCGACGGTCGGCGTCATCGAGCGGGATTTCGGGATCGTGGTGGACCCCGCGCTGGTGGAGAAGTACGGACAGGTCGTGCCGGTGCATCCCACGCAGCTGTACGAGGTCGGCATGTCCACCCTCATCTTCCTCCTGCTGTGGAGACTCCGGGGGGGCGGGAAGCCGGCCGGGTGGATCTTCATGCTCTGGCTCACGCTGGCCGGCGTCGAGCGCTTCCTCGTGGAATTCCTCCGGGCGAAGGACGATCGCTTCTTCGGTGGCCTGACGCTGGCCCAGATGATCAGCCTGGGGATCGTGGTGGTGGGACTCGTCGGCATGGGCCGTATGCGGGCGCCTCAGAGGGCCCAGACGGGATGAGGAGGGAGTATGCTGATCCTCCATGCGTCGGACCTGCAGATCGGGAAGCCTTACCGACCACGAGTGGCCGAGGCGCTTCTCGACTTTGCCCAGGACCTCGCTCCCGATCTCGTCGTGCTGGCAGGGGATCTGACCCAGAGGGCCAAGGTCCGGGAGTACCAGATCGCCCGGCGGCTGTTGGCGGACCTGGGCCCGATCCCGGTCGTGGTGACCCCCGGAAACCACGACGTCCCCCTGTATCGGATCTGGGAGCGGGTGCTCCGGCCCTACCGAAACTGGCGGGCCTTCGTGGGGCCCGAGCTCGATACGGTTACGCGGATTCCGGGGGCCACCCTGGTGGCCCTCAACTCGTCCGCCCCCCGGAGGGCCATCGTGTCGGGCCATATCAGCGCGGCTCAGGTTCGCTGGGCGGCAGGCGCGTTCGAGGAGGTTCCCGAGGATGATGCCAGGATCCTGGTGATCCACCACCACTTCGTGGCCACACCGGATCGAACGGGCGGCTCTCCCCTGCGCGGCGGTGGGGAGCTGCTGCGGCAGTTCGAATCCATGGGCGTGGACGTCATCCTCGGTGGACACGTCCACCAGACCCATCTCACCACATCCAGGGCGCTGGTACCGGGCCCGGGGGCGGGGATACCGCTGATCGCCTGCGGGACAACGACCTCCTCGCGAGGGAGAGGTCCGGAGGCCGGAGAGAATGCGGTGAATGTCATACGCGTGGAGGACGCCGTCGTGCACGTCACCCCTCACCGGTTCGACCCGCAAACCAGCGGATTCCGGCCGCTGGCGGCGCACGCGTTTCCCCGTCCCGGTGGGCGGGCCGTGTCGAGCAGGGGAAGAGGAGGTTCGTCATGAGGAGACGGTGGATTCGGGTCCGCCCCGAGCGGAGGGACGACGTGGGGGCGCTGCTGGCGGCGGGCGTCGTGGCAGCGGGCCTGGGCGCGGTGACGTTCTACGTGACTCGCCTGTTCCTGGCCCGTGAGCCGGTGGACGCACACAGGCCCCAGGATTCGGAGTCCGGCCACCGGGACGTGGAGGCAGCCCGCGGGTGAGCAGGCTCACCCTGGGCTGGCTGGCCACCCCGCTGGCGCTGACTTGGATTCCGACGCTTCCCCTGGCCGCGCAGGTCGGTCGCGTCGAGGTGGCGGAGGTGAGGTTCGAGGGCAATCGGTCCTTTCCGTCGGATTCCCTCGCCCGGGCCATCGTGACCCGCGAGACCGAGTGTCGGACCCTGGCCCTGGCCCCCTTCTGCTGGGCAGACGCCGAGTTCGCGATCCAGCGGTACTATCTTCCCCGCGCCGAGATTCCACGTGACCAGCTTCGCATCAGAATCTGGTACCGGGCACGCGGCTACCGGGAGACGCAGGTGGACACGGCCACGGCGGTGGGGGATGACGGTCGGGCGCGGGTGACCTTCACGATCGACGAGGGGGACCCCGTCCGGGTGGACACCATCATCTTCGGCGGCGCCGAGGAGCTCGAGAGCTCGGAGATCCTGGAGGATCTCCCCCTCCGGACGGGACGGCCCCTGAGCACCATTGCCGCGGACGCCACACGGGACACCTTGATTCGACGCCTGGCAAACCGCGGATATGCCCGGGTCGATGTCCTCAGGGGCTGGTTCATCCCGTCGGACAATCCCCACCGGGCCGAGGTCAGGTTCGACATCGCGCCCGGACCGCCCGCGCGGTACGGGGACATCACCGTCCAGGGGAACCAGAATCTGTCGGAGACGACCGTTCTCAGGACGCTGCAGTTCCGGACCGGCGATCTCTACCGGGTCGATCAGCTCCAGGAAGCCCAGGCCCGGTTGTTCGGTCTGGACATCATCCGGAGTGCCTCACTGGAGCGGGACTTCGAGACCGGCCCTGATTCGGTCATTCCCATAAGGGTGAGGGTCCAGGAGGGCGACCTCCATCGGGTTCGGGCGGGGGCGGGCTGGAGCACGTCGGAGTGCCTCGACGTGGATGCCCGCTGGGTGAACCGAAACTACTTCGGTGGCGGGCGCCGGCTCCAGGTGCGCGCGCGGCTGTCGAACATCCTGGCCAACCCCTTCTACGCGCTGCTGTGTCCCCAGAGTGGAACGGACGACTACGGAAAGCTGAACTGGACCGCATCCGTGGAGCTCGTCCAGCCCTGGATCTTCTCCACACGGAATTCGTTCCAGGCGTCGGTCTTCCACGAACGACAGAGCCTCCCGGACATCTTCGTCCGCAAGGCGGTTGGGATCACCACTTCGCTCACACGTGCCCTGGGTCCGCGCACGCCGCTGACGGTCTCCTATCGGCCCGAGTTCTCCCGCCTGGAGGGGGCTGCCGAGGTGCTTTTCTGCACCACGCTGCTCGTGTGTCGGAAGGCCGACATCGACGCTCTCCAGGCCGCGAGCTGGCTCGCCCCCATCGGCTTGAGCGTCACCCGAAGCACCACCAACAGCGTGCTCAATCCCTCCCGGGGATTCTCCGCGGTGCTGGACCTCGAGCACGCGGCCGGCTGGACCGGGTCGAACTTCCCTTACAACCGTGCCGTGGTCGAGGTCGCACGCTACGATCGCTTCGGTGCCGGGGGAGTCGCGGCGGCCCGCGTCCGGGGAGGGTGGGTCGAAGCGGGCGCCTTTCCGGGCCTCCTCGCGCGGGGTGAGAGCACCGATATCGTTCATCCCCAGCGGAGATTCTACGCCGGGGGAGCGAACTCGGTGCGAGGATTCGCCCAGGGTCGCCTGGGGCCCCGGGTGCTCACCGCCGACGTCCAGGACCTCATCAATCTTCCGGAATGCTCGCCGGAATCCATCGTGGACGAGATCTGCGACGCCACGGCCCTGGGCGACGGAGGCTTCCTCGAACGACCCACCGGCGGAACGCGGGTCCTGGAGGGCAACGTCGAGCTCCGTTTCCGTGTGGCCTCGAGATTGCAGGCTGCTACGTTTGTGGACTTCGGCCAGGTCTGGGACGTGGACGAGGCCGTGTCGCTCAGGGACCTGGAGGTGACGCCCGGCGTCGGGATCCGATACCTCAGCCCCATCGGACCCCTGCGTGTGGATCTCGCCTATCGATCCCGGGGTGGTGTGTCCCTGTCCGTGGTCACGGAGCTG
>JARRLD010000012.1:0-30259 GCA_037387345.1 Gemmatimonadota bacterium | reverse complement strand
CCTGTGCTACTCGGTATTCACCTTCCAGTCTTTCTACCAGATGGGTGGGGTGGGGGGAGTGTACGTGGGCACCCGACGGGCCACGGAGGAGCAGGCGGTCGACGCCATCCGCCACGAGCTGTTACGGGTCGCCGAGGAAGGCCTCCCGGTCGAGGAGCTGGAGCAGGCGAAGCAACAGGTGAAGGGGCAGATCATGCTTTCTCTGGAGTCCACGGGGGCCCGGCTGTACCGTCTGACGGCGTTCGCGCTCCATGAGGAGCCGTTCCTCGGGCTCGGCGAGCTTCTGGAGCGACTGGACGCCGTGACGACCGAAGACATCGCCATGCTGGCGGAGCGGAACTTCCACCCCGCCCGACAACTGGTCATGAGGCTCGGCCCAGTCTAGGTTTCTTAGGCTGGCGGTTATCCGCCGGTACCCTCCCGCTGCACCATCATTGCCCTCATCGCGTTCGACCTCTGCAAGCGAGACCGACATGCTCATCGGCGTACCCAAAGAGATCAAGCCGGACGAATATCGCGTTGCTCTGACACCCGCGGGAGCTGAGATGCTCACGCAGGCCGGCCACCAGATCATCCTCGAAGCCAGCGCGGGCCTGGGGAGTGGCTTCACAGACGACTTCTACGAGGCCGCCGGCGCGGAGATCGTCGGGACCTCGGACGAGGTGTGGGACCGCGCCGAGATGATCATGAAGGTCAAGGAGCCGATTCGTCCCGAATGGCCGAAGATTCGGGAAGGGCAGGTCCTCTTCACCTATTTCCACTTCGCGGCGGACGAGGAGCTCACCCGGGCCTTCCTCGACACGAAGGGCATCGCCATTGCCTACGAGACCGTGGAGCTTCCGTCGGGCGAGCTTCCACTGCTGACGCCCATGTCCGAGGTGGCCGGGCGGATGGCCGTCCAGGAGGGAGCGAAGTACCTGGAGAAGCCCCAGGGCGGCCTGGGTGTTCTCCTGGGCGGCGTCCCCGGCGTGCTGCCGGGCAAGGTGTTGGTGCTGGGCGGGGGCGTCGTCGGCACCAATGCCGCGAAGATGGCCGCGGGTCTTGGCGCCCGGGTTGCGATCATGGACATCGACCTGCACCGCCTCCGCTACCTTGATGACGTCATGCCGGCGAATGTGAGCTGCCTCTTCAGCACGCGGTACGCGATCCGGAAGCAGATCGAGGATTCGGACCTCATCGTGGGGGCCGTGCTCATCCCCGGGGCCAAGGCTCCCCACCTCATCACGAAGGATGATCTCAAGCTCATGCGGCCGGGCACGGTCATCGTCGATGTCGCAGTGGATCAGGGTGGCTGCGTCGAGACCATCAAGCCGACGACTCACCACGACCCCGTCTACGTGGTGGACAACGTCATCCATTACGCGGTGGCCAATATGCCCGGCGGGGTGCCTCGCACCTCCACGCTGGCCCTCACCAATGCGACCTTGCCGTACGCGCTGGAGCTGGCGGGGAAAGGCTGGAAGCAGGCCTGTCTCGCCGACGAGGCCCTCAAGCTCGGGGTCAACGCCGTGGAGGGGCATGTCACCTACGCGGGTGTCGCCGAGGCGTTCGGCATGGAGTGCCGGAACGTCGACGACTTCCTCAGCTGAGGACCGATCGATTCTCCCGACGACGATCGCCCAGATCCATCGGGGGAGCACCGGGGACGGGGCAGGGAGCCCCGTCCCCTGTCGCCGTGTACCGGCGGATTGGATGGGGTGGGCATGAGCTCCCCGGTGCGGTTCCGCCGACTTCCGTCCAACCCGGACCTGCCGCTCCCCTCCCGCGCCACGCCCCATGCGGCGGGGTACGACGTCCGCTCGGCGGAAGAGGAGGTGGTCCTGGAGCCTGGCGAGATCCGCCTGGTGGCGACGGGGCTCGTGCTGGAGCTTCCTACCGGCATCGAATGCCAGGTGAGACCCCGCTCCGGCCTGGCGTTGAAGCATGGCGTCACCCTGCCGAACAGCCCGGGCACCATCGATCCGGACTATCGCGGAGAGCTGAAGGTCATCCTGCAGAACCTCGGCCGGGAGCCGGTGATGCTCGCGCGAGGAGAGCGTATCGCGCAGTTGGTTTTCTGTCGGTTCGAGGCTCCGGAGGTGGTGGAGGTTCTGGAGGTCAGCGGGACGCAGCGGGGGGTAGGAGGGTTCGGCAGCACGGGGCGCGCCTGACCGTGGCCCGAGGATTGCTGTTGGACCTGGCATCGTGAGACGAGGAAACGTATGTTCTGCGCCCCCCGTGGGCTCAACCGACACCACAACGAATGGAACACGAGACCCTTCTGAGTAGATGGTTGAGCTACGGGCGATTGGTGCCCGTGAACGACATCGCGGTCGACCTGGGCACCGCCAACACCCTCGTGTACGTGAAAGGCGAGGGTATCGTCCTGAACGAGCCGTCGGTCGTGGCGGTGGAACGGGGCTCCCGGCGTATCATGGGCATCGGCCTCGAAGCGAAGCGGATGCTCGGGCGCACCCCGGAAGGGATCGAGGCCATTCGACCCCTGAAAGACGGGGTGATCGCGGATGTCGACGTGACGGAGATGATGCTTCGTCACTTCTTGAAACAGGTGACCGCCAAGCGGATCTTCCGGATCAAGCCCAGGGTGGTGGTCGGAGTTCCCTCCGGAATCACCGAGCTCGAGCGTCGAGCAGTGAGATCTTCGGCGATGGCCGCCGGAGCCAAGGCGGTGTACATGGTGGACGAGCCCATGGCCGCGGCCATCGGTGTCGGCCTCCCGGTGGAAACACCCACGGGGAACATGGTCATCGACATCGGTGGAGGCACGACCGAAATCGCCATCATCGCGCTGAGCGGCGTCGTCTCGAACACCTCCATACGCGTGGGTGGGGACGAGCTTGACACGGCCATCGTTACCTTTCTTCGAAAGAACTACAACCTCCTCATCGGCGAACCGACGGCCGAAGCCATCAAGATCCAGGTGGGCTCGGCGTTCGACTTCGGGGAGGAACGGGAGATGGAGGTGAAGGGTCGGGATCTCGTGAGCGGGATTCCCAAGACCGTCACCGTGCATTCACAGGAGATCCGGGAGTGCATCCAGGAGCCCATCCAGGCCATCGTCGAGGCCGTCCGCCGGGCCCTGGAGATCACCCCCCCGGAGCTGGCCTCGGATATCGTGGATCGAGGGATCGTCATGACGGGTGGCGGTGCGCTCATCCGGGGGCTGGACCGGCTTCTCCAGCACGAGACCAACCTGCCCATTCATGTGGACGAGGAACCACTTACGTGTGTGGTTCGGGGTGCAGGCCGCATTCTGGACAGCATGCAGAAGTATCGCTCCGTCCTGGTCCAGTAGACCGGTAGGCGCCCTTGCCTGCGTTTGCTCCTGACCAGGAGACCAACGGCGGGCGGCGCCGGAGGATCATCGCCGGCGTGATCTTCGCGTTCGCGCTGCTGGTCTACTATCTGCCGGGGACGACCCAGCAACGGACCGCGAGCATGCTCCGGGGCACAGTCCTCCGCCCGTTCATTGCCGCGCAGGAACGGCTCGTCGAGGCACGCCTGAACGCGCGCCACGTGGATGAGTTGCAGAGGCAGCTCGATACCCTGACCGCCCAGCTGTCCACCTATCGGGCCCTGGAAGACGAGAATCGCACGCTCCGGGGCCTCCTGGAGCTAGGGGAACGCTTGAGGCCCGCATTCCGCCCGGCCTCGGTCCTCCGGCCCGGCAATACGGACTCCGAGAGCATGTTCCTGGTGGACGTGGGTACCGAGGACGGAGTCAGGGTGGGTTCACCCGTGGTGGACCCGCATGGGCTCGTCGGCATCGTGAGGCAGGTGCGGGCCAACACGTCGGTGGCCATGGATTGGACCCACCCCGAGTTTCGGGCCTCGGCCATGCTGGCGGACGGCACCTCCTACGGCATCGTGGAGAGGCTCCCCGGCGGGCTCCGGGAGCAGGACCAGCTGATCCTGAGGGGCACCGCGTTCTTCGCGCCCTTCACCGAAGGTATGCTCGTCCTGACCTCCGGGTTCGGGATCCTCCCCCGAGGCATTCCCATCGGAAGCGTCGAAAGCGTGGCGGAGACCGAGGGACAGTGGCGCAGGAGCTTCCTGCTCACCCCTATGGTGCAGCCTGCGTCGGTGACTCACGTGCTGGTCGCGGTGGGGGACCTCGCGAGCGACATGATGGACGCCTGGGCCTCCCAGCCCGCGGGGACGGACCCGGAGCCGTCGCGAACGGACGAGCGCCTCGGGGACAGCCTGCCGCCCACGCGGGACAGCGTGGGGCTGCCCCCCCGGGCGTCGCCCTCGGACACGGTGTCCGGGGGACGATCATGACATCGGGATGGCGCGTCTGGATCGTCATCGTGGGGTTGATCCTGCTCCACCTCCTGCTTCACGTGGGACTCGGCATCGGCCGGGCGGCACCGGATCTCCTGACCCTGGCGCTCCTCGCCGCGGCTCGAGAGCTGAGAGTGGATACCGCGGCCGGCTTCGGTCTGCTTCTGGGCCTTCTGGAGGACGCCCTCAGCGCCCTGTCCTTCGGCGCCAACGCCATTACGATGACGTTGATCGGAGCCGGTGGCGCCGAGACCCGGGACCTCTTCGTGGGCGATTCGATCCTGTTCCTCGTGTCGTATTTCTTCCTGGGGAAGTGGCTCCGTGACCTGATCCACTGGTTCTTTGTGGGTGACACCGTAAGATTGCCCTTCGTGGATCAAGTGGTCGCGCAGGGTCTGGTGGATGGAGCCTACACCGCCGCCGTCGGTGTGCTTCTGCTCCTTGCGACGGGTCTCTGGCGGGATGCGCACCGATGAAGGTCTATCATCCTCACGCCAGGAGGACGAGAGCCCAGGGGGCGCTGATCATCCTTTCGGTGTTCATCGCGCTCCTCGTCGGCGCCTTCTTTCGGATTCAGATCCTGCGCTCCTCCACGTGGACCCTTCGAGCCGACTCCAACCGCCTCCGCCAGCTTCCCGTGACGGCTCCCCGAGGGACGATCAAGGATCGCAACGGTGAGGTCATGGCGGACAACGTGCCCGGCTACGCCATCACGCTCTTGCCGGGTCCGCCGGACTCCCTGCGCGCCACGCTGGAACGGATGAGCCGATACGTGGAGCTATCTCCAGAGCGCGTCGTCGAGCTGCTGGAGGAGTTCCGCCGGTACGGACGGGAGGTCGTGGTCGACACCGACGCGGATTTCGAGGTGGTGAGCGTCCTCGAGGAACGCCGGAGCGAGTTCCCGGACATCCACATCGAGATGCGCCCGCGACGCCGGTACCTCGCCGGACCGGCCGCCGCCCACGTGCTGGGCTACGTCGGTGAGATCACGCAGGGGGAGCTGGATTCCGAGGCGTTCCGCGATTCCCGCTACGAGCCCGGCATGTCGGTGGGAAAGACGGGAATCGAGCGGCAGTACGAGCAGCGGCTCCAGGGGCGCAGGGGACTCAAGTACGTGGAGGTGGACGCTCGGGGTCGCATCGTGGGGGACTTCACCGGAGTCACGGAGAGGCCCTCGGTGCCCGGTGGGGACCTCCAGCTCAACCTGGACCTGGAGCTGCAGCGGTGGATCCACCGGATCTTTCCGGATTCCATGGCGGGGGCGGTGGTCGCGTTGGATCCGGCGGACGGAGGCGTCCTGGCCCTGTACTCGGCTCCATCCTTCGACCCCAACGACTTCGTGGGAGGCATCGAGTCGGAGCTGTGGACCCGCCTGAACACCGACCAGAGGAAGCCTCTGTTCGATCGGGGGGTCCTGGGCCTGTACCCACCGGCGTCCACCTGGAAGCTTGCAGCGGCGGGGATCGCCCTGGATCTGGGCGTTGTGTCCCCCGACGACTTCATGCCCGACCCGTGCACGGGAGCCTGGGCCTACGGGAACACGGTGAAGCACTGCTGGAACCGCAGCGGTCACGGATACAACAACCTCGCCCAGGCCATCGGGAACTCCTGTGACATCTACTTCTACCAGCTGGGCCTGCGCATCGGCCTGGACCGGATGCTGGATCGGTCCACCGACATCGGGTTCAGCCGCCGCTGCGGCGTGGACCTGCCCCAGGAGAGTCGGGGCCAGTTCCCGGCGGAGCGGGAGTACTGGAACCGGGTCTGGGGATACTCGCCCCGGGAAGGAGAGGTCCTCAACCTGGCGATCGGGCAGGGTCCGAACTCCCAGACGCCGCTGAAGATGGCTCAGTTCTACGTCGCTCTGGCGCGGGATGGGTCCGCGCCTCCGCCGATGTTGGCTCGCGACGTCGAGCTGGGTGAGGGGTGGTCCCTCCACCTGGAGCCCAAGCACCTGGAGGCGCTCCGGGAAGGTCTACGCAGGGTCACCGCGCCGGGAGGCACGGCCCACTTCGGGGGGACGCTGGAGTACTGGGAGGTGGTCGGGAAGACGGGGACGGGGCAGAACCCTCTCAGCCTGCAGGGGTTGGCGGAGGACCATGCCTGGTTCGCCGGGATGGCCGGACCGTTCGGAGAGGCTCCGGAGATCGTCGTGGTGGCCATCGTCGAGTTCGGGTCCAGCGGGTCGGCCGTAGCGGCACCCATCGTCTCGAAGACCGCCGACTTCTACCTGCGCAAGAAGCACGGGATTCCCATCGACACGATCCAGACCCTGGGAGAGCACCTGCGGACCGTGGGATGGCCGGTCTGGTATCGGGAGCGCTTCCGAACCGTGCAATGATCCGGCTGTTCGAGCGATGGGCCCTGGACCCCGCGCTGGTGGTGGCCGTCCTTCTCCTGACGGTGTTCGGTATCGCCATGATCTACTCTGCCGGGGTCGTCGAGGTCCCCAACCCTGTGACCCAGTACGCGTGGGTCCGGCAGAGCGCCTGGCTCATCATCGCATTGATGGCCTTCTCCGTGGCCGCGCGCGTGCCTCTGCGCTGGATCGAGTGGGTGGCCGTCCCCGCGTACGTCGTCTCCCTGGTTCTACTGGCGGCCACCCTGGTGATCGGAAGCGGGGCCGGCACCGCCTCGGGTGTGGAGAGTTGGATCAACCTGGGCCCCCTGCATTTCCAGCCCTCGGAGGTGGCCAAGATCGCTACGATTCTCACCCTGGCTCGGCTTCTCGGTCAGCGTGACCGACCCCTGTCGTCCCTGCGGGATATCGTGGCGCCGGCTTCGATCGTGGGCGCACCTCTCGTCCTCATCATGTTGCAGCCCGATCTGGGAACGGCCCTGGCCTTCATAGGCATCCTCTTCGCCGTGCTCTACTGGGCGGGCACCCCCGTGGCTCTCCTCGCGCTGCTTGCCAGCCCCGGTCTCGGCCTCATCCTCTCGTTCGATACACTGATCTGGTCAGGCTACATCCTCTGCGTCGTCGTCTTCCTCTACGCCTACCGGTACCGCCTGTTCTTCTTCGAGTCGGTGGCCGTGCTCCTGGCCAACTTCGCTGCTGGGACGATCGCCCGACCCCTCTGGAGCTCCCTCGCCTCCTACCAGCAGAATCGGATCCTGGTGTACCTCGACCCCGGCGTGGATCCCCGGGGCGCGGGCTATCAGATCATCCAATCCATGGTCGCCATCGGCAGCGGCGGCCTCAGGGGCAAGGGCTTCACGGCGGGAACGCAGAAGCGCCTCGACTTCCTGCCGGAGCAACACACGGATTTCATTTTCAGCGTGGTGGGCGAGGAGCTGGGTTTCCTCGGGACCGTGCTCGCGATCCTGGCGTTCGCCTATGTCCTGGCTCGGCTGGTGGTGATGGCGCAGCGGGCCGAGGATCCCTTTGCCGGTCTCGTGCTGTTGGGTATCTTCGGAGCCTGGCTCGTACACATTTTCGTCAACGTCGGCATGACCGTAGGTCTGGTGCCGATCACCGGCATCCCTCTCCCCTTCGTGAGCTACGGGGGAACGTTTCTGCTGATGTCCTGGGTCGCCGTCGCCCTCGCCGTCCGGGTCGCCCACGAGGGCGTCCAGTGAGGGGGGCCGGCGACCTTCTCTCTGCTCAAGGAGCCTACGTTGGCCTGGTTCCGGAAGGACAAGAAGCCACTCAAGGCCCAGGATCGTCGGGAGCTGCCATCCGACGTCTTCGACAAGTGTGCCGGATGTGGTGAGATCCTCTACCGCGAGCGTCTGGCGCAGAACCTCCACGTGTGCCCGAGCTGCGGTCATCACCTGCGCATCACCGCTCCGTACTACGTGGACATCCTCATGGACGAGGAGACGTTCGAGGAGATCGACACGGGCATGCGAGCCACTGATCCCCTCGGATTCCGCGACCTCAAGGCCTATCCCGACCGCATCGCGGCCGCGGAGGCCAAGGGAAAGTCCGAGGCCGTCATCAGCGGACTTGGTGAGCTCGACGGGATGCCGGTGGTCCTGGCGGTCATGGACTTCTCGTACATCGGGGGGTCCATGGGATCGGTCGTGGGCGAGAAGATCGCCCGGGCCGGCAGGTTGGCGCTCGAGCGAAGGCTTCCGTTCCTGGTGGTGAGCGCGTCGGGCGGCGCCAGGATGCAGGAGGGAATCTACTCCCTGATGCAGATGGCCAAGACCGCTGGGGTTCTGGCCCGGCTGCATGAGGCGGGTGTCCCGTTTTTCTCGATTCTCACCCATCCAACCACCGGGGGGGTGACGGCGTCCTACGCCATGCTGGGCGACGTGAACCTGGCGGAGCCGGGGGCGCTCGTCGGGTTCGCAGGCCCCCGGGTCATCGAGGAGACGATCAAGCAGGAGCTGCCCTCCGGGTTCCAGCGCTCGGAGTTCCTGCTCGAGCACGGAATGGTGGATCGCGTGGTGGATCGTCGGGAGCTCAAGGCGACGGTGGCGCTCCTCCTGCGGCACCTCGGAGTCGAAGCGCATTAGCCCCGGGGCCTTGGTGAGCCAGGAGGGAGCGGGAGGTCTCCCGTCCCCGGAGCGACTCGATCGACCGTTCGCCGATCCCCTCGTCGGACGGCTCTTCCCGCCGTTGGCCACCGGCGTGCACTGGGGCCTGGAACGCGTTCAGCGGGCTCTCGAGGCGCTGGACAACCCCCACCGGCGCTTCCCGTCTCTCCACATCGGTGGGACCAACGGGAAGGGATCTGTGGCCACCACGCTCGCCGCCGTCCTCGACGAGGCGGGTCGAAGGACCGGTTGCTATACGTCGCCACACCTGTGCTCCTTCCGGGAGCGGATCGTGGTGGGAGGGAGCGCCCTGGACGAGGACGTCTTGACGGCCCGGGCTCGAGAGATCCGAGAGGTCGTGGTCCGATTCGGCCTCACGTTCTTCGAGGCGGCGACGGTTCTCGGCTTCTACGCCTTCGCCCGGGAAGACGTGGACATCGGTGTGATCGAAGTGGGCCTCGGGGGGCGTCTGGACGCCACCAACGTGCTGACCCCCCTGTTGTCGGCGGTCACCAACGTGGCGGATGACCATCAGGACTACCTGGGTGACACCTTGCTCAAGATCGGCAGGGAAAAGGCCGGGATCGTAAAGCCGGGCGTCCCGTTCGTCACGGCGGAGACCGATCCGGGGATCCTCGCCCTGTTCCGGGACGTGGCGTCTCGAGCCGGGGCTGCGGTCGTCACCATCCGGCCGGACGAGGTCGTGCGGGACCTCGAGATCGCGGCCGACCATACCGCCTTCACCCTGGACACGTCGGCGTGGGGCGAGCTTCGGATCCGAACGCCGCTCGTGGGCCGCCATCAGGCGGCGAACGCCGCGCTCGCCGTGTCGATCCTGGAGCGCCTGCCCGACGGCCTGAGACCCGATGTCGAGGCTCTGGTGACCGGCATCGCGGGAGTGGTCCATCCCGGACGCGATCAGATCGAGCGAGTTGGGACTTCCACCTGGCTCTTCGACGTGGCGCACAACACGGCGGGCATCCGTTCCCTGGTGGATACGGTGGATCGCCTGGACCTGCCCCGCCCGCTGATCGCCCTCGTGGGGGTGCTGGGGGACAAGGACTGGAGGAGCATGCTTCCCCCCCTCTTCTCCCGGGTCGATTACGCGGTGCTCACCCAGCCTCCGTCGGCGCCACCCGAGCGACGCTGGGATGCCCGGGAGGCCGCCGATGCCGTGGCCCACGTGTGTCCGATGCGGGTGGACGGCGATTTCGTCGCTGCCCTCCGCCGGGCGGAAACGGAGGCGAATGGCGGAACGGTGATCGTGACCGGCTCGGTGCACACCGTCGGCAGCGCCCTCAAGGTGCTGGGGAAGGAGCCCCTGCGCGATCGACGGTGACAGATCCTGGGCGGGCCGTCCGTCGGTCCACGCCATCCCATGCCGGCACCGGGAGGGCTCGGCCGGTTGAATCGGTCGTGCGCGCTGCTAGATTGCGCGTTCCATGGCCAATTCCGCGTTTTCCAGGCTCCCCGGCTTCCGGGATTTTCCTCCGGAGGATCTGGCACGTCGCCGCCACATCTTCGAGGCGTGGCGTGGCGTGTCCCTGAGATACGGATTCCAGGAATACGACGGGCCTCCTCTCGAGTCCCTGGATCTCTATGTGGAGAAGAGCGGAGACGAGATCGTAGGCCAGCTCTACAACTTCACCGACAAGGGAGATCGCGAGGTTGCCCTCCGTCCGGAGATGACGCCTTCCCTGGCCCGGATTCTCGCCGAGCGCAGTCGCGCCATGCCGAAGCCCATCCGGTGGTTCACCATACCGCAGCTCTTCCGGTACGAGCGGCAGCAGAGAGGGCGTCTCAAGGAACACTTCCAGTGGAACGTCGACATCGTCGGCGAGGAGGGAGTCGCGGCGGACGCCGAGGTCCTGGCGGTGGCCATCGACGCGCTGCGCGAGCTGGGCCTCACGGCCGACGACTTCCGTGCCAGGGTGTCGGATCGAAGGCTGCTCTCGGCGATTCTCAAGGCGACGGGAATCCCTGCCGACGCCATGGCCGAGGCCTTTACGGCCATCGACAAGGTGGAGAGGGAGCCCCGGGATCGAACCCTCGAGCGACTGGGTGGCGCAGGCATGGACGTCCGGGCCGCCCGGGATCTCGTGGAGCTGTTCGAGACGCCCGGCATCGAAGCGATCGCGGATCGGTTCGGGGACCGGCCCGGCGTGGAGGCGGAGCTGGGGCGGCTCGGGGAGTACGTGGACACTCTGGGCGCCATGGGGCTGGGCCCGTACGTCCAGGTGGATCTGGCCATCGTGCGCGGCCTCGCCTACTACACCGGGATCGTCTTCGAGCTGTTCGATCGTAAAGGCGAGCTCCGCGCGATCTGCGGAGGTGGCAGGTACGACCGACTTCTGGAGCTGGTGGGGGGCGACCCGCTGCCGGCCGTAGGGTTCGGGATGGGTGACGTGGTCCTCGGCGAGCTTCTCGAGGACAGGGACCTCCTTCCCCGGTACGGACGTCAGCTGGACGATTTCCTTGTGGTCATCGGCGACGAGCAGCGACCGACCATGCTTCGGATCGCCCACGCCCTGCGGGACCAGGATCGACGGGTGGCCTACGCCCTGCGGAGCCAGTCGGTGCGTCGGCAATTCAAGGCCTCGGAGGCCGAGGGCGCCCGCCGGGTGCTGGTCCTCGGCCCGGACGAGCTCGCTCGGGGCGTCGTGGTTGCGAGGGACATGGCCACCGGCGAGGAGCAGGAGCTGCGCCTCGAGGACCTCACGTGACTCCGGTACGGCGATCGGCCGAGGAGGACGCCCGGATCACACGCGAGATCACGGCGCGGGCGATCCGGCGCCTGGACATCCTCGAATGGGTGATCCTCACCGGGGTGGCCGCGCTTTCCGTCGTGGGGGGCTGGTTGGTGGCCCTGGTCCTGTCCACGGCGGTGGGGCTGCCGTTCCGCCCCGTGTGGATCGCGGCGGCAGTGCTGCTTTTCAGCGTGCCGGGAGCCATCGCCTGGCGGAGGACCCGCCGGGAAGATCGGCAACGGAACCAATCGACCAGGAGCGACGATATCGATGTCTGAAGGGAAGAAGCTGACACCGAGGGGCGAGGACTTCGCCGCCTGGTACAACGAGGTGGTCCTCCGGGCCGAGCTGGCCGACTACTCGCCGGTGCGGGGGAGCATGGTGATCCGTCCGTGGGGATACGGGATCTGGGAGAACATGCAGCGCGCGCTGGACGACATGTTCAAGGCCACGGGACACGAGAACGCGTACTTCCCTCTGCTGATCCCCATGAGCTTCATCGAGAGGGAGAAGGAGCACGTGGAGGGCTTCGCTCCGGAGCTGGCGATCGTCACCCGGGCGGGGGGCAAGGAGTTGGAGGAGCCCCTGGCGATCCGCCCCACCTCGGAGACCATCATCTACTCGATGTACAGCAAGTGGGTCCAGAGCTACCGGGATCTTCCCATCCTGATGAACCAGTGGGCGAACGTGGTGCGCTGGGAGATGCGGACCCGGCTCTTCCTCAGAACCGCCGAGTTCCTGTGGCAGGAAGGGCACACGGCGCACGCCACGGCCGAGGAAGCGGAGGAGGAGGCGCGGCTGATCCTGGGGATCTACCGGAGGTTCATGGAGGAGTGGATCGCCATGCCGCCCATCACCGGTCTCAAGTCGGAGTCGGAGAAGTTCGCCGGGGCGGTGCGGAGCTACGGGTGTGAGGCCCTCATGCAGGACCGCAGGGCGCTTCAGGCCGGCACGTCCCACTTCCTGGGCCAGAACTTCTCCCGTCAGTTCGATCTCAAGTTCCAGTCCGAGGCGGGCCAGGAGGAGTTCGCGTGGAACACGTCCTGGGGAGTGTCGACCCGTCTGGTGGGTGGGCTGGTCATGACGCACGGCGACGACGCGGGCATCGTGGTCCCCCCGCGCCTCGCGCCGGTCCAGGTCGTTGTGGTGCCCATCCTTCGGGGGGACGAATCCCAGGCGGCCGTGGGCGCCAAAGCCGACGAGGTGGTGGAGCGGCTCCGTGAGCTGGGTGTCCGCGCCCGCATGGATGACCGCGACAACGTGTCTCCCGGGGCCAAGTTCTACGAGTGGGAGCGGAAGGGCGTTCCGTTCCGGGTCGAGATCGGGCCCCGGGACCTGGCGGAGGGCAAGCTCGCCCTCGCCCGGCGCGTGGTGCCCGAAGGGGCCAAGCGAAAGGAGTTCGTTCCCGAAGCGGAGGCGTTGTCGGAGATGCCGGCTCGCCTGGAGGCGTTCCAGACGGAGCTGAGGGAAGCCGCCTTGAGGAGACGGGAGGAGGGAACCGTGCGCGGGGTTTCCAGCATGGGAGAGCTCCGGGACGCATTGGAGAGCGGAGCCGGCCTGGTCTTCACGGGATGGAGCGGGAACCCGGACGTGGAGCAGCAGGTCAAGGATCTGACGAAGGCCACGTCTCGCGTCATTCCCGACGAGGAGTTCCGATCGGATCGGGCTCCGGAGCGATGTGTCTCGGGTGAAGGGCCCGCCGCGGTGGAGGTCGCGTGGGCGAGAGCGTACTGACGGATCCGTTTCCACGCCGGGGGGGCGAGCTCCTCTGCGGCGGGGTACGCGCGGCGGAGCTCGCCCGGCGCTTCGGCACGCCCCTGTACGTGTACGACCTCCGACGCATCCGGGAGCGCGTCCGGAGGTTCCAGGCGGCGTTCGCCGGGATCGACCACCTTCTCGCGTATTCCGTCAAGGCGAACGGGAACCTCGCGCTGCTCCGCCACCTGCGCGATCTCGACTGTGGCGCCGACATCACGAGCGCGGGAGAGCTCTTCCGTGCCCGGCGCGCCGGGATCGACGGCTCCCGGATCCTGTTCGCCGGTGTGGGGAAGACGGAGGAAGAGATCGCGTCCGCGCTGCGTGAGCGGATCTACGCGTTCAACGTCGAGAGCGCGGGAGAGCTGCGGCGACTGGACGGGGTGGCATCGGATCTCGGCGCGCGTGCACCGTTTGCCATCCGCGTCAATCCCGATGTGCTGTCTCCGACGCCCCACGAGTACACGGCGACGGGGCACGCCGCCACGAAGTTCGGGGTCCCGCTCCGCGCGGCAGCCGATCTTTACCGTTGGGCCGCAGGACGAGCCCACCTGGAGCCCCGGGGCATCGACGTGCACATCGGATCCCAGATCATCGAGCCGGCCCCCTATCTCGAGGCGCTGGAGCGCGTCCTCGCCCTGACCGAGGAGGTGGCGTCCCAGGACGTGGAGCTGGAGTTCGTGGACATCGGGGGTGGCTACGGGATCTCCTACGACGGGGGACCCGAGATGGACGTGGAGACGCTGGCGTGCCAGGTCATCCCGCGCGTGAAGGCACGGGGCCTCAGGCTCGTCATCGAGCCCGGACGCTCCATCGTCGGGGACGCGGGGATTCTCCTGACCACGGTGCAGTACGTGAAGCGGAGCGGAAAGACTTTCGTGATCATCGACGGTGGCATGAGCGAGCTCATCCGTCCCAGCCATTACGGAGGCTACCACGCCATCGAGCGCGTGGACCACCGGACCCCTCGTCCCCGGGAGCGGTTGGACGTCGTCGGCCCCATCTGCGAGGCGGGCGACTTCCTGGCGCGCGACAGGGAGATGGATGTGCCGGAGCCCGGCGAGCTCCTCGCCGTGCGCACCGTGGGCGCCTACGGCTTCACCATGGCGTCCAACTACAACGGACGCCTGAGGCCCGCAGAGTGCATCGTGGATGGCGAGAAGGTACGGCTGGTCCGACGCCGGGAAACCGTGGAGGATCTCGTTCGGGGTGAGGAGGAGCCATGAGCCACGAGCACGACCGGATCCTCATTCTGGACTTCGGGTCCCAGTTCACCCAGCTCATCGCGCGGCGGATCCGTGAGGAGCGCGTGTACTGTGAGATCCATCCTCCTACGAGGTCGCTCGAGTGGATCAGGACATGGAGGCCGGCGGGAGTGATCCTGTCAGGGGGACCTTCCTCGGTCTACGACGAGGGTGTGCCGACCACGGATCCCGAGCTTCTGCGCTCGGGAATCCCGATCCTGGGCATCTGCTACGGCATGCAGCTCATCGCCCACCTGGAGGGAGGGAGGGTTCATCACGGACGGCGCGAGTATGGCCGGGCCGAGCTCTCCGTGGAGCAAGCCCAGGGGCTCTTCGCCGGCTTCCAGCCAGGGGAGGACACCACCGTGTGGTGCTCCCACGGGGATCACGTCGACGAGCCCCCCGAGGGGTACGTGGGGCTGGCGTCGACCGCCGCTCTTCCCCTGGCCGCGTTCCGGTCCGCCGACCATCCGATCTGGGGGGTCCAGTTCCACCCCGAGGTGGCCCACACCCACAGGGGCGACGAAATCCTCTCGAACTTCCTTTTCGAGGTGTGCTCGTGCCGCCCGACCTGGACCGCGGGAGCGTTCATCGACGAGACGGTAGAACGCATCCGCGGGCGCGTGGGGAGCGCTACCGCCATCTGCGGCCTTTCCGGCGGCGTTGACTCGTCCGTGGCCGCGGTGCTGGTGCACCGGGCGATCGGTGACCGGCTGACGTGCATCTTCGTGGATCACGGTCTGCTGAGGAAGCACGAGAGGAATCAGGTGGAGCGCATGTTCGGCCGGCACATGGGACTCCGTCTGGTGGTGGAGGATGTCTCCGACCTGTTCCTGTCACGCCTCGACGGGGTGACGGATCCGGAGCACAAGCGCAAAGTCATCGGCAGGACCTTCATCGAGGTGTTCGACGCCGCGGCAGAGCGAGAGGGGACGGGGGCTACGTTCCTGGTCCAGGGCACCCTCTACCCCGACGTCATCGAGTCCGTCTCGGCGGGAGGGCCCTCCGTCACCATCAAGACTCATCACAACGTGGGGGGGCTTCCGGAAGATCTCCCCTTCGAGCTCATCGAGCCGCTGCGGGATCTCTTCAAGGACGAGGTCCGACAGGTGGGCAGGGAGCTTGGGCTACCCGAGGAGTTCGTGGGGCGTCATCCGTTCCCGGGACCGGGCCTGGCCATCCGCATCCTGGGCGACGTGACCCAGGAGCGCCTGGCCCTGCTCCGGGAGGCCGACGCCATCTATCTGGAGGAGATCCGTGAGGCCGGACTCTACGATGACATCTGGCAGGCCTTCGCCGTGCTCCTGCCGGTGCAGTCCGTGGGGGTCATGGGCGATGCGCGTACCTACGAACACGTGCTGTCCCTGCGGGCCGTCACGTCCAGGGACGGGATGACGGCGGATTGGTTTCCCTTCCCCCATGATATCCTGGGGCACATCTCGACCCGCATCATCAATGAGGTCAGGGGGATCAACCGCGTGACCTACGACGTCAGCTCGAAGCCCCCCGCCACCATCGAATGGGAGTGAGGGGGGCGGCGAGACGGTCGCGGGTGCAGACCGCTTCACCCCTCCTCTGCGGGTGGCGGCGTTGCCCCCTGGGCCAGCTGGTTCACGACCGCCGCCACCGCCGACGGGCTCACGGGCTTGGTCAGGAGCTCCGAGGGTCCGGACGACAGGATCTCGCCGAGGGGGACCTCGACTTCTCCCGTGATGAAGACCGCCGGAAGTCCGGGGCGGACGGTCCGTAGCTCCCGCACCAGCTCGGGCCCTCTCAGCACGGGCATCGCGACGTCGGTGACCACGACATCGATGGTGCCGAGGCTTCGGGCAAGCTCCAATGCCGCCCCGCCGTCCGATCCTGCCAGGACCCGGTACCCCTCTCCCTCCAGGACCCGGGTCAGCAGCCCCCGAACCTGAGGATCGTCTTCCGCGAGAAGGACATTGTGCCGCCGACGGGGAACCTGGCCTTCCAGCTCGCCCACGGCCTCAGGCTCCCGGCCGACCGGTTCCTCCGACCCGCTATGCCTCTTTGTCATCGGCGCCCTCCGGGCCTACGACGGCGTCGGCCTCGATTTCGATGAGCATGGCCGGATCGATCAGGCGACGGACTTCGACCATCGTCGTCGCTGGTGGCGAGGCTCCGAAGGCCTCGGCGTGCGCCCTTCCGAACGCCACCCACTGGTCGATGTCGGTAACGAACATGCGGGTTCGGGTGACGTGGCTGAGGTTCGCGCCCAGAGGCTCGAGAGCGGCCTCGATGATCTCGAGGCAGCGCCGGGCCTGAGCGTACGCGTTCCCCGGCGCATGGACGCCGCCGTCTTCGGAGACCGGAGCCGTCCCGGTGACGAAGATCCGGCTCCCGGCGCGAAGCGCCCTGCAGTACCCGATCCGGGACTCCCAGGGGGCCCCGCTGAACACTCGTCGGAAGGACACGCTGACTCGCCTAGCGACCCTCGCCTGTAGAAGCTTCGGCACGGTTGGCGTCCAATCGTGCCTCGATCTCGTCCCAGAGCTCGCGCATGAAGGGTATGTCCCCACCGTGAACGTCGGCGAACTCCAGGAGCTGCTCCTCGGTCACGTGGTGGCGGTCGAGGACCTCCTGCCGCTCCGCGTCGGTCAGGCCAGGCGCTCCTGCCTGAAGGGCCATGACCCGGAGGTCTACGTACACGGCGATGAAGGTCTCCCGTTCGATGGTAGCCTCGCCCGGGTCGGTGCCCGAGCGGTCACAGGCAGCGAGGAACACCGTCAGCAGAAGAACGGAGGAAGCCGCAAGCCGGAGGGTGAGGGTCGACATCGACGGTCGGGGTTCGTGGCCTGGTCTGGTGGTGTGGGGTGCGGGTCCGGATCCGCCGGATTCCATACTATCCCGCGAGGTGTCGCTTGGATCCGCGGGCTCGGGCATGGCCAGACCGGTCGCCTCGCGGCCAGCCGCGTCAGCGTTCCATCCACGGCCTTCCGCCCAGCCGCATGTTGACACTACCCTTCACTGTCGGATGGTGGGTCGCCACCCCCGACGATCTCCGAGGCAACCCGATTCAGGACCTGACCGCCATGTCTCGAACGCGCTTCGTTCTTCCGCTTTTCCTCCTGTTCGCCGTCGCGTGCGCCGTCAACCCGGCCACGGGCCGTCGAGAGCTCACCCTGATGACCGAAGGGCAGGAGATCGCCCTGGGACGGGAGGCGGACGAGGATGTCACCGCGTCCCTCGGCCTTGTCGAAGATCCGGATCTTCAAGCCTACGTGGCAGACCTCGGCGCGCGCCTCGCGGCGACATCGGAGCGTCCGGACCTGCCATGGAGCTTCAAGGTGGTGGATGATCCGGTGGTCAACGCCTTCGCCCTTCCCGGGGGCTTCATCTACGTGACCCGGGGTATCCTCGCCCACTTCGAGTCGGAGGCCGAGCTTGCGGGGGTTCTCGGCCACGAGATCGGACATGTGACCGCCCGGCACTCGGTGAGCCAGATGAGCCGTCAACAGCTCCAGCAAATCGGGCTGGGCGTCGGGATGATCCTGTCCGAGGACGTGCGTCGCTACGGGGGCCTGGTCGCCGCGGGGCTGGGGATCCTCAACCTGAGCTATTCGCGCGGTGACGAGACGCAGTCGGACGAGTTGGGTGTACGGTACATGGGGCGCGCCGGATACGACCCCAGGGCGCTGGTGGGCGTCTTCGAGATGCTCGCCTCGGTCTCCGGTGGGGAAGGGGGACGGGTGCCGGAGTGGACCCTGACCCACCCCTACCCGGAAAACCGCGAGACCCACATCCAGGAGGTGATCGCCGCCAGTGGCCTTCCCGAGGGAGGCCGTGTGGGGCGCGACGCCTACGTGGACCGTCTGGACGGATTGATCTACGGGGAGGATCCGCGACAGGGGTATTTCCGGGGGAGCCAATTCGTCCAT
Organism: Gemmatimonadota bacterium; assembly: GCA_037387345.1. Lineage (GTDB taxonomy): Bacteria > Gemmatimonadota > Gemmatimonadetes > Longimicrobiales > Gaopeijiaceae > SZUA-318. The sequence continues at coordinate 11,845 of JARRLD010000012.1, read as the reverse complement.
CCGGATCTCGCGTTCCAGCTACGCTTTCCGGAGGGCTGGACGACCGTGAACCAGCGGTCGTCCGTCGCCGCCATCTCTCCGGGGGAGGATGCCGTGATCGTGCTGGAGCTCGTGTCCGAAACCTCGGCGCCGACCACGGCCCTCCGCTCCTTCCTGCAACAGGAAGGGATCCGGGCAGGAGCCGTGGAGGAGGGAGTGAGCGGAGGGGTCGAGCGGGCGTCGGCGGACTTCACCGCGACCACGGACGAGGGCGAAGTCAGGGGAGCGGCGCACTTCCTCCGGGAGGGGGGACGGCTCTATCGGATCCTCGGGTATACCGGCGAAAGCACGTGGAGGAGCCACGCCAGCGCGCTCCGGGGAGTGGGGCAGGACTTCGCCGTCCTGACCGACCCGGCCCTGCTCGGAGTCCAGCCGTGGCGGCTCGAGATCGTCACGCTGGGCCAGGCCATGACCTTGACCGAATTCCATGCACAGGTGCCCTCCCCGGTGTCGGTGGAGGAGCTCGCCCGCCTGAACCGCCGCACGCCAGACGCTCGCCTCGCGAGGGGCACGAGGCTGAAGCGGGTCGTGGGTCGCCCGCTTCCCTGAGCGCCCCTCAGCGACCGGGCGGGAGGTTCGGGGTTTGGCCTGGATCTTGAGTCTTTCGTAAGGCGGAACAAGGGAATGCCGCCATTATGGCAGATCGCCTGGGGTGGGATCAGCCGAAACGTCTGGTGAACACGATATGCTCAGCGCAGAACGACTTACGGTAAAGGCGGCGGAGGCCCTCCAGGCCGCCGCGGCCGAAGCCCGGCGACGCCAGAACCCGGAAATCCACGGAGTGCATCTCCTGGACGCGCTGCTGTCCCAGGAGGAGGGGATCGTCGTCCCGGTGCTCCAGAAGCTGGAGATTCCGGTGGGCCTGGTGCAGAGCCGAGCCAGGGAGGCCCTCGACCGGATGGCGCGGGTCGAAGGGGGCTCCGAGCCCAACCTCTCGCGTGACCTGCGCAAGGCGCTGGACGGTGCCGAGGATGTCTCCCGGGAGTTGGGTGACGAGTACGTCTCCACCGAGCACCTGCTGGTGGGGCTGTCCGCCGAGAAGAACGATGCGGGGCGGATTCTTCGGGAGGTGGGCGCCACGGTTTCGGAGGTCAGGGGAGCCCTGGAGGCGGTGCGCGGGGCCCACCGCGTGACCGACGATACGCCGGAGGACTCCTACCGGGCGCTGGCCCGGTTCAGCCGCGATCTCACCGAGCAGGCCCGGAGGGGGAAGCTCGATCCGGTCATCGGCCGGGATGAGGAGATCCGTCGGGTGATGAAAGTGCTGGCCAGGAGGACCAAGAACAATCCGGTGCTCATCGGCGAGCCGGGTGTGGGAAAGACGGCCATCGTGGAAGGGCTGGCACAACGGATGGTGGCCGGCGACGTTCCGAGCTCCCTGGCCAACAAGAAGCTGCTGCAGCTGGACATCTCCGCGATGCTCGCCGGTGCCAAGTACCGGGGCGAGTTCGAGGAGCGGATGAAGGCGGTCCTCAAGGAGATCACCGAGGCCGAGGGCCGGTACGTGGTGTTCATCGACGAGATGCATACCATCGTGGGGGCGGGTGCCGCCGAAGGGGCCGTGGACGCAGGGAATATGCTGAAGCCTGCGCTGGCCCGGGGGGAGCTTCGGGTCGTGGGGGCCACGACGTTGGACGAATACCGGAAGTACGTGGAGAAGGACCCGGCGCTGGAGAGGCGCTTCCAGCCGGTCTACGTGGCCCCACCGTCGGTGGAGGATACGGTGGCCATCCTGAGAGGGCTCAAGGAGCGCTACGAGGTCCATCACGGCGTGCGCATCACGGACGACGCCATTATCGCCGCGGCCAAGCTGAGCGACCGCTACGTGGGAGGCCGGTTCCTCCCGGACAAGGCCATCGACCTCATCGACGAAGCCGGGAGCCGGCTGCGAATCGAGATCGACTCGCTGCCCCAGGAGATCGACGAGGTCGAGCGACGGATCACCCAGCTCGAGATCGAGCGTCAGGCCCTTCAGAAGGAGACGGAGGGATCCGCCCTGGACCGCAGGAAGGCCATCGAGGCGGAGCTCGCGGAGCTGAGAGAGAAGAGCCAGGGGATGAAGGCTCGATGGCAGGCCGAGAAGGACGTCATCGTCAGGATCCAGGAGATCCGCGCCAGGGTGGACGAGCTCCGTGTGGAAGCGGACCGGGCCACCCGCACGGGGGACCTGAACCGCGTGGCGGAGATCAACTACGGGGAGATTCCCCAGGCCGAGAACGAGCTCCGGGCGCTCACGGCGCGTCTGTCCGAGCTCCAGCAGGTCCAGAAGTACCTCAGGGAAGAGGTGGAGGCCGACGACATCGCGGAGGTCGTCGCCGAGTGGACGGGGATCCCGGTCAAGCGCTTGCTGGCGTCCGAGCGGAAGCGCCTGGCCCACCTCGAGGAGCACCTGGGCGAGCGGGTCATCGGACAGAGCGAGGCCATCACGGCGGTATCCAACGCGGTCCGGCGGGCTCGGTCCGGGCTTCAGGACCCGAACCGGCCCGTCGGCTCCTTCATCTTCCTCGGGCCCACCGGCGTGGGGAAGACCGAGACCGCCCGGGCCCTGGCGGAGTTCCTGTTCGACGATGAGCGCGCCATGGTCCGCATCGACATGTCGGAGTACATGGAGAAGCACGCCGTCGCGAGGCTCATCGGCGCGCCTCCGGGATATGTGGGCTACGACGAGGGCGGGCAGCTTACGGAAGCGGTGCGTCGGCGTCCCCATGCCGTGGTGCTCTTCGACGAGATCGAGAAGGCCCATCCCGAGGTCTTCAACGTGCTCCTGCAGATCCTCGACGACGGGCGGCTCACGGACGCCCACGGGCGCACGGTGGACTTCCGTAACGTCGTGGTCATCATGACGTCGAACATCGGCAGCCAGTTCATCCTCGAGGCGGCGGGATCCACGGGTCCCGAGTCCGTGGAGCGGGAGGTGCGCGCCCAGCTGCACCACCACTTCCGGCCGGAGTTTCTGAACCGCGTGGATGACATCGTCGTGTTCCGTACGCTGGGCGAGGAGGAGCTCCGCCGCATCGTGCGCCTCCAGCTGCGCCGTGTGAGCCAGCTGGCCGAGGACCTGGGTGTGGGCCTGGAAGTGACGGACGGGGCCATGGCGTTCCTGGCACGGGAGGGGTTCGATCCCGCCTTCGGAGCCCGTCCCCTGAAGCGGGCGATCCAGCGCTTCGTGCAGGATCCGCTCGCCCTCTACCTCCTGGACGAGGAGGTTGCCGAGGGTACGCGAATCGTGGTCCGGACCGACGCGGATGGGGCGCGACTCACCTTCGAGGCGGTGCCGCCCACGGCGTTGGCGCCACCGGAGGGCTCCCGCGCCGGGTGAGAAGCGAGGGCTTCCTCGCAACGTGGGTTTTGCCGAGATTCGTTCTTTCAGGACCAGCCCGGCGGTAGCAGGAGACGTGATGAGCGCACGGAACACGCAGAGTCGGAGGTGGGCGGTCCGCCTGATCGTCGCGTCCCTGATCCTGCCTGCGGCCTGCACCACCGCGGTCCAGCGAGGTCCCGGGGCCGGAGTGGTAGCCCAGCTTTCAGTGGAGCGCTTCCTCCAGGCCGCCAACGCCAGGGACATCGAGTCCATGGGTAGGCTGTTCGGTACCGTGGATGGCCCGGTCCTCGATACCGGGAGCACAGTCGGCTGCGCGTTCAAGAAGATCGGATCGTGGTTCGGTGGCACACCCTGTGCGAAGCGGTCCGAGGTTGAGGTGCGACTGGACGCGATCGCCCAGGTCCTTCGTCACCAGGACTACCGGATCACGCGGGAGCAGCCCGTCGCGGGTCGGCTCCAGGAGGCAACCCAGGTCTTCGTGGATCTCACCATCGCGGGTGAGGTGGTGGCGGACGTCCCCTTCGTGGTGGTGCGTACGTCGGGCGGGCGGTGGCTCGTGGAAGAGGTCGATCTCGAACGGGTCATGACGGGACCGCGCCGCGGGAACCCACGGGGATTCGAGAGGTAGGCAGGGCGTCGCCGAAGCCGAGGGGGGTCAATCCGAGTGCTGAATGAGCTCGATCAGGACGCCTCCCGTGCTCCGGGGATGAAGGAACGCGACGAGATGGCCTGTCGCCCCGGGCCGGGGCTCGGCATCGATGAGCTCGATGCCCGTGTCAGCCAGGAAGCGCAGGTCTTGGGCAAGGTCCTTGCTACGGTAGGCGATGTGATGAAGGCCGGGCCCGCGGCGCTCGAGGAATCGGGCAACCGTGGTGTCCGGACCCAGGGGCTCGATGAGCTCCACCTGGCCACAGAAGGAAACGCGGACCCCCTGGGCTGAGACGGTTTCCGGCGGGGAGCATCGGTTCCCTGAGAGCCGTTCGTGCAGGAGGATGGCTTCCTCGAGGGAAGGAACCGCGATGGCCACGTGATGGAGAAGACGGCCCTCGGGCGTGAAGAGGTTCATGGAGGTTCCGCGCTGCAAGGGGCGGGACAAGGCGCTGTTGGCATCGTAGGCCCGGCGCCGATACGCGACAAGGAGAGACTCGATGGCGACAAGCAATACGATCCTCGAGGTGAATGACGAGAACTTCGCCGAGGAGGTGGAGGGCCGCGAGGGTCTGTCGATGGTGGATTTCTGGGCCACGTGGTGCGGCCCCTGCCGCATGGTGGCGCCCATCGTCGAGGAGTTGGCGGACGAGTACCAGGACAAGGGCCTGACCGTGGGGAAGATGGACGTGGACGCAAATCCCCTCACGCCGGTGCGGTACGGGATCCGCTCCATTCCCACCATCCTCTTCTTCAAGGGTGGTGAGATGGTCGACCAGGTCATCGGATATGTGCCCCGCCCGCACCTGGAGGCAAAGATCCAGCAGCATCTGTAGGTTCCGCTCCCGGAATCCGGAGTAGGGCCGGCGGGTGTGACCCGTCGGCCCTCTTCATGCAACCCGCCGCGATGCGGCCTCCCATCGTGCATTCCTGACGTCCCGCTATACTTCGGCGTGGCCAAGCTCTTCATCGTCAGCACACCCATCGGCAATCTGGGAGACCTCAGCCCGCGAGCCGCCCCGCCGAGAGCCTGCGCACCTCGGACAGGATCCTGGCCGAGGACACCCGCAGGACACGGGTCCTGGTCGATCGGGCGAGCTCGCACGCTCCCCTGGTCTCCCTCCACGCCCACAACGAAGCGGAACGGGTGCGGCAGGTGCTTGCCTGGCTGGACGCCGGCGAGACCCTGACCCTCGTGTCCGATGCCGGCACGCCTCTGGTGTCCGATCCCGGAGGACGGTTGGTCAACGCGGTGGCGTCCGCCGGGCACACGGTGGTGCCCGTCCCCGGGCCCTCCGCGGTGCTTGCGGCGCTGGTGGCGTCGGGCCTGCCGACGGATCGGTTCACGTTCCTGGGCTTTCCCGAGCGCAAAGGGCGTCTCCGCGCGGAGCTTCTGGACCGGGTGCGCACGTCGGCGGACACCGTGGTCCTCTTCGAGTCACCCCACCGCCTGGTCAAGCTCCTGGACGAGCTTTCGGTGGCCTGCGGCGCCGACCGTCGGGTGGCCGTGGCCCGGGAGCTCACCAAGCTCCACGAGGAGGTGCGGAGGGGAACCCTAGAAGAGGTCGCCGGCTACTACCGGGGACATCCGCCCCGCGGTGAGGTGACGGTCGTGGTCGCCCCCGACGAGTCCGGGCCGGACGAATCACGGCTGCGCGCGAGGGCCGAGTCTCTCGCCCGGGAGTTGCTGGACGAGGGGCGGAAGCCCAGCGACGTGGCCAGGGAGGTTTCGGGGCGTCTCGCCCTGCCGAAGAACACGGTGTACGCTATCGTCCAACAGATCGCCCATGATTGATACCACGGAGTTGTCCGCAGCCGAATGAGCTGGATCGTCTTCACGCTGCTGAGCCTCGCGAGCCCACCGCTCCCGCTCGCCGATTCCATCACGGTCGCGCGCCTGCAGTACGACGGCGGCGGCGACTGGTACGCCAATCCTTCGTCCCTGCCCAACCTGCTGGCGGCGGTGCGGGAACGAACCGGGATTCCCGTCGCGGCCCGGGAGGTCACCGTCGCCCCTCTGGACCCCGCGCTTCCGGATCAACCCTACCTGTACATGACCGGACATGGGAACGTGCGGTTCTCCCCCGCGGAGCGCGCCGCACTCCGGGTGTACCTCCTCGGAGGTGGCTTCCTGCACGCCGACGACAACTACGGCCTCGACGAGTCCTTCCGACGCGAGATCGCCGAGATCTTTCCTGACGCCGAGCTCCGCGAGATCCCGCCCGATCATCCAGTCTTCCATTCGGTCTACGACCTTCCCGAGGGTCTCCCCAAGATCCACGAACACGACGGCCAGCCTCCGCAGGCGCTCGGCATATTCCACGGGGGACGTCTCGTGGTGTTCTACAGCTACGAGTCGGACCTGGGAGACGGTTGGGAGGACGAGGGCGTGCATGATGATCCCGCCGAGCTCCGCGAACAGGCGCTCCGCATGGGTGTGAACCTCTTCGTGTACGTGCTCGGCCAGGCGGTGCCATGAGCGCAGGGAGTCACCGGCTGCAGCGGCGTGTGCAGGGGGTGCGCGTCTATCTGACCCGACGGGCCCATGCAGCCGCGGCGCTCTGGATGGGAACGATCCTGGGCGGCGTGCTCCTGGTGTCGTGGGTCCTCGCCGGGCCCGACGGTTGGCGCCAGGGGAGCAACCTGCCGCTCGCTCTTGATGCCTTCCTGCTCGTCGGGCTCGGAACGGCCCTGTGGGGCGTACGACGAGGTGCCCGGCGCTGGTTCACCGACAGTCGGCTGGCGCAGGCCATGGAGGGAGCCTCGGGGCTTCGGGCCGGCGAGGTCCGTGGCTCTCTGGAGCTCTGTGCCGAGGTGCCCTCGGGCGTGTCGGTCAGTCTCGCGGGGCTCGCCGCCGACCGGGTGAGCGACGGGCTCGGCGGGAGCCCCGCGGAGCTGGGCGGGAGCATGAGCTGGAGCGTCCGGAGGTGGACGGCCCATGGGGCCCGTGTGCTGACTGCCCTCGCGCTGGTGCTCGGCTTCCTCGGCGTATCGAGGCCGACCCGGACCCTGCGTGCGTGGGCAGGGCTCACGGCACCCTTCCCCATCATGGTGGATCCGGTGCTCCCGGCCCTGGAGCTGTCGCCAGGCACCGTGGAGGTGCAGCGGGGCTCCGACGTGGAGGTGAGCCTCAGGGCCCCAGGCAGGGGGAGCGCCGAGCTGCGCTGGCAGGCAGCGGGTGACGTCGCACGCTCGGACGTGCTCCTCCTCGACGGATCCGGCGAGGGGAGGAAGACCTTCGAGGCCGTCTCCACGGTCGTGGAGTACCGGGCGCGCACGCCGGACGGAGCCACGACGCCGACCTACCGGATCGTGCCGGTGGATCCGTTGTTCGTCAGTGACGTTCGCCTCGAGGTGGCGTACCCGCCTCACACGGGGTATCCGCCGGAGGAGTTCCGGGGGATCGTTCCGCCGCTGAGCATCCCCGTGGGTACCCGTATCACCGTGGAAGGCACAGCCAGCCGGAGCCTGTCGAAGGCAACGCTGGAGGACGCATCGGGCACAGCGGTATCCGTGCTCACGCGGAACGGCGGGTCGTTCGCGGGATCGTGGAGGCCCCGGCGATCAGGCGTGTATACATGGTCCTTTCTGGACGATGACGGACAGCCGGCGGTGCTCCAGCCCGAGCCTCTGGAGCTCACGCTGTTGCAGGACTCGTTGCCGACGGTCGACATTCCCCTGCCGGGCCGAGACACGATTCTGCCGCTGGGCCTTCGCCAGCCGCTCATCATCCAGGCGCAGGACGACTACGGACTCCGGCGCCTCGAGCTGGTGGCGTTCCGTGTGTCAGCCTTCGGCGAGGTGGGTGAGCCCACGACCCGTGGAATCGACCTCGGCGGGACGCGGGCGGCGCTGGCCCGGCCGCTGCTGGACGTGAGCGGTTGGGGCCTGCTCCCGGGTGACGAGGTCCGCTACTTCGCTCGAGTGGTGGACAACGCCCCGGTGGGTCAGATCTCCGAAACCAGGCAATACGTCCTGAGGATGCCGAACGCCGACGAGCTCCGCAGGAGCGCGGAGGCCCAGCTCGAGGACGTGGCGGCCCGCCTCGAGGAGCTGGCCGAGGAAGCGGCCCAGCAGTCCGAGGAGAACCGCGACCTCCAGCGGCAGGTGGCATCGCAGCGCGAAGAAGAGCGCAGGCCCGGTCGCCCCGAACCTGAGCGCGAGCTCGGCTTCGAGGAGCGTGAGGAGCTCCGCGCGGCTCTGGAGGGCCAGGAGGAGCTCACCGGGCAGGTGGACTCCCTGCAGTCGGAGCTGAGAGCCCTGGAAGACGCCATGCGGGAGGCCGGCCAGGCGGACCCGGAGCTCGCCCGGGATCTGGAGGAGCTTCAGGAGCTGCTGGAGCAGATCGCCAGCGAAAAGCTTCGCCAGCAGATGGAGGAGCTGGCCTCCGCGCTCGAGCAGCAGGACGTGAGGGAGGCCAACCAGGCTCTGGAGGACATGGCGTCGGCGCAGGAGGAGTTCCGCGATCGCCTCGAGGCGTCCCTGGAGCGATTCCGACGGGCAGCGGTCGAGCAGGACTTCCGGGCCACGGAAAGTGAAGCGGACGAGCTGGCGCGGCAGGAGCGCGCCCTGGCCGATGCCCTCCGGGAGGAGGACGCGCCGGAGCTGAGGGCCCAGCAGCAGCAGATGCTCGAGGAACGGGCTGACGAGCTCCGGGATCGGATGGAGCGGTTGCAGGAGCGCCTCGAGCAGCTCGATGAGCAGGACGCCGCCCGGGAGGTCCAGGAGGCCGGGAATCGGACGCAGGAGTCACAGGAGGCCATGGATGAGGCCCGTCGCCGGGCCCAGGAGGAGCGGAGCCAGGACGCGGCCGAGACGGCGGACCAGGCCGCCGAGTCCATGGATGCCGCCGCGGAGCAGCTCCGGGAAGCCCAGCAACAGATGGCGGAGCAGAAGGCCGAAGCCGCCCAGCAGGCTCTGATGCAGGCGGCCGACGATGCTCTGGCCCTCGCACGACGTCAGAGCGCGCTGCGCGGCGAGATGGAGGGCGCCAGCCAGGAGAGAGTGAGTGGGCTGAGGGGGGACGTTGCGTCCCTGGTAGAAGGCGTACGCAATCTGGCCCAGAACCTCCAGGTCGCGACGGAAGGCGCATCGGGCGGCACCCGGGAGCTCTCGGCCCAGATGGGTCGGGCCATGGAGTCCCTGCAAAGGACCATCGACGCCATGGAGTCCCGACGTGGCTCGAGCCCGTCCCCGATGGCCGCGGCTGATCAGGCCGTGGACGACCTCAATCAGCTCGCCCTCATGGCTCTGGCCGGGGCCGAGCAGATGAGCCAACAGGGCCAGGGGCAGGGTGGGGAGCAGACGGCGGAGCAGCTGCAGCAGCTCGCGCAGCAGCAGGGGGAGCTGTTCAACCAGACGGGCCAGCTGACTCCACTGCAGCTCGGAGAGCAGGCGATGCGCGAGCAGCTCCAGCAGATCTCACAGGAGCAGCAGTCGATCGCCGATGAGCTCCAGGACCTGGGCCAGGGTGAAAAGTCGGAAGAGGAGACGCTCGGAGACCTGGACGCGCTGGCGCAGGAGGCTCAGCTCCTGGCCGAGCAGCTGGCCCAGGGCAGGCTGACGCCCGACATGATGCAGCGCCAGGAGCGCCTCTTCCATCGACTTCTGGACGCGGGTCGCAGCCTGGAGGACGACGAGGAGATCTCGGACGAGCGCGAGTCCGAGACGCCCGGATTCTTCGAACGGGCAGACGTGCTTCCCCTGGGCCCCGGGGAGCTCGGTGTCCTGCGATACCGCATCCCTGACGCCGAAGGACTGCAGCGTCTGCCTCCGGCGGTCCGCCAGCTCGTCATCCAGTACTTCGAACGCCTCAACCGGCGCGGGGAATCCGGGTCGAGCCCGGGAGGAAGGGGGTGAGGGTCCGGCTGACGTGGGTCGCCGTCGCCCTCGCGCTGCTGTCCTCGGCGGGGGCGCCGCCGCGCCTGCCTGCCCAGACCGTTCAGGAGTCCAGGCTCCTCCGCGAGGCTGCGGCCCTGGAGTCCCGCGGGGACTTCGATGGAGCCGAGGACGTGCTCCGTCGTCTGCTCGCCGCTCGCCCCGGCTCCTCGGGCGGCCTGTTCGCTTTGGAGCGGGTCCTTCGGGCCAAGGGCGAGACCGTGGCCATCCTCGCCGCGGCGGAGACCTTCCTGGGGCACGATCCGACCTCGACCGGGGTCCGGTACCTGAAGCTGAGAGTGTTGGCCGAGGTCGATTCCCTCGATGCCCTTCGGCGCGAGGCCGAGGCCTGGTTCCGAATCGAGCCGGACTCGGAGACGCCCTACCGGGAGACAGCCCGAGTCTTCGAGCGAGCGTTCGGCTCCGAAGCGGCCCTCGGCGTCCTCCAACGGGGGCGACGGGCCGTGGCCGAGGACGACGCCCTCGCGCTCGAGATGGGCGACCTGCTCGCCCAGGCGGGTCGCCGTGACGAAGCGCTCGAGGAATGGGCCCGCGCCATCGGTTCCGGCGGAGCTCAGGCGGCCACCATCAGCCGTCGCCTGGCCGGGTTGCCGTCCGAGCCCCGGGAATCGGCGAGGGCGCTGGTATCCATCCTCGGTCGGGACCAGGACGTGGGGCGACGCCGGGCGGGGGCACAGATCGCACTGGACATGGGCCTGGAGCAGGAGGCCCTGGCGCTGGCTCAGGACGTGGCCGCAGAGCTGCCCGGGCGAGCCCGAGCGAGCTTCCTGGCAGATGTGGCACGCCGGGCCCGCAGCACGGACCTGGGCGGTCTGGCCTCGTGGGCGTATGGCGAGCTTGGTCAGGAAGCGGCGTCCCCGGCCGAGCGGAGGCAATTCGATCAGCGTATCGCGGAGCTGTCGCTGGCCGAGGGAGACACGGCGGCGGCTGTCGAGGCCCAGCGCCGGATCGTGGAGTCCTTTACGCCGGGGTCGGCCGACCACCGGCGCGCCACGGCCCGACTCATCCGGATGAGTGGCATCGAGACCTCTCCCGAAGGCCTGGAGGAGGCCCTGGGCCGGTTTCGGGAGGCGTATCCCGAAGCTCCGGAGGTGGACGAGCTGACGGCCTCGGTAGCCGGGGCTCTTCTGGCGCGCGGCGACCCTGAGGGGGCGAGCCGCGTCCTGGAGGGGGTCACGGGCCCCAGGAGCTCGATGCAGCGGGGATACCTCCTCTTGGGCGAAGGGGCGGTGGCCGACGGCCGGAGGGCCCTTCTGATGGCTGTTCCCGGCCTGACGCCCTCGGATGCCACCGGGGTGATCCAGCTCGTGGGTCTGCTGGGCCGCCTCTCGGACCGGGGCGCGGTCGCGCTCGCCGAGGCCGGGGTCCTGTCCCAGAGGGGGCAAGGTGGCGCCGCGGCGGCAGCCATCGAGGCAGCGCTGGAGTCCCTGCCGGCGGAGGACCAGGCGCCGCTTCTCGCCGAGGCGGCCCGCATGGCAGAGGGAAGCGCGTCGGAAGTCCAGGCGGCGGAGCTCCGGGCCCGCCTGGTCCGGGACTACCCGGATGCGCCGGAGATGGCCGAAGCAGCGCTTCTGCTGGCCCGCTACCGGAGCCGCACCCCGGGGGGCAGGCAGGACGCCATCCGGCTCCTCGAGGAGCTCCTGGTCGCGGCTCCCAACGCCGCGGTGGTCCCCGATGCGCGGAGGGAGCTGGAGCGCCTGAGGGGGGGCACGTGAGCAACGGCACCCGGATCTCGTCGTCGCGACGGTGGCTCACCACCCTGCTCCTCCTGGGCGCCGTGGGCGCCATGGCTCCGGGCCGGGCCCGCGCCCAGTGGCTTCTGGTTCCCATGGACCGGTCACAGCAAAACCACCTCCGCGCCTACGGCCTGACCTACTGGACTCTGACCAAGGGCGAAAAGGCGGAATGGCTCCTGAACTACCGCGGGGGCTCGTTTCT
>JARRLD010000011.1:0-32079 GCA_037387345.1 Gemmatimonadota bacterium | reverse complement strand
GAACCAGGCGGAGTCGGCCTTCGCCGACTGGTACGAGATCGAGCGCTTCGATGACCCCGCCACCCCCGATACCAGCGAGTTCACGTACCGTGGGTGGGCGGGAGTACCCAACCTTCCGGAGCTGAGGAAGGTAGGACGGCGGGAGGGGGAAACCCACGGGGCCATCGAGGGAACTCTGTACCCTGCGGTGCGGGCCCACGTCTTCAACGTCACGCGCCGGTGGCTGGATCCCAACGGAGACGGCGACCCGAGCGACGGGGTAGACGGGTTCCGCCTGGACGTGGCGGAGATGGTCCCCCTGGGCTTCTGGCGGGACTACCGGACGTTCGTCCGGAGCATCAACCCGGAAGCCTATCTCGTGGGGGAAGTGTGGTGGGAAGTGTGGCCCGACCGAATGTACGACCCGGCTCCCTGGCTCCAGGGAGACGTGTTCGACGCCGTCATGAACTATCGGTGGTTCGCACCCACGCGCTCCTTCTTCATCGGAGCCCCCCCGGGATACGAGCCCGACGCCTATCTCGCCGCGCTCGACGCCATCGAGGCGGGGATCCCGACGGATCACGTGAAGGCGCAGATGAACCTCACCGCCAGCCACGACACGCCACGCATCGGCACGTCGCTGTACAACCCGGGGCGGTACAAGTTCAACGTGGGGGTGGCGGGCAACCCCGATTACCGGCTGGGCCGCCCGGACGACCGTACCCGGCGCCTGCAGCGGCTGGTCCTGGCGCAGCAATTCACCTGGATTGGGGCGCCCCACGTCTGGTACGGAGACGAGGTGGGGATGTGGGGTCCCGACGATCCGGATCCCCGCAAGCCGATGGTGTGGCCGGACGTGGCGTACGAGGACGAGGCCTCGGATCCCCTGGGGCGTCGTCGTCGGCCGGATCCCGTCGGCCAGGACCTGGAGCTACGGGACACATACCGGCGCCTCATCGTTCTCCGCAAGGCGAACCTCGAGCTCTTCGTTGACGGCGACGTGCGGGTCCTGCTGGCGGACCCCGAGGGGGCCGTGCTGGCGTATGAGCGTGTGCTCGGCGAAGGGGCGGATGCGCGACGGGCCGTGGTGCTCTTCAACCGTTCGGAGAGCGAAGCCGCGCGGGAGCTGCCTCTGGTGGACGGGACCTATGCGGTGGCGTATGCCGCGGGCTCGTGGTCCCTTCCGGAGACCGTGACGGTCTCCGGGGGATCCCTCGTCGTGGCGTTGCCACCCCTGAGCGCAGGCATCTGGATCCGGGAGTGACGCGCACGAGGGGGGTGGGTGACCAGCTGGCCTGGCTGCTCCGTCCTCGGTAGCCCCGGGCCTCAGCCGGCTTCCGCGAGGAGGACGAGGACGAAGGGCGTGTCCAGGATGAGGGAACCTCCGGTGACCACGGCAGAGGTGCCGGAGTAGGCGTCCGTCAGAGTCGTGCCGTCAGCGAACACGCCTCCCACCGGGATGGTCTTGACCCCCGTGGGGACGTCCAGGGCGACGACCACGCGGTCGCTTCCCTCGCTTCCGGTCAGGACGCGGCTGAAGACATAGGGGTCGGCCTGCAGCCTCGCGTGGGCGCCGGCCCCCACGGCAGGATGTGCGCTCCGGAAGCGACCCAGCTTGCGCCAGTGCTCGAGAACGTGCCGAGTGGCCGTGGCACCCTCGTCGAGGGACCCCCAGTCCATCACGGATCGCAGGTTTGCGTCCCCCTCGGCGCCGGGGATGCGGAGCGGCCTCGCCACCTCGTCGCCGTAGTAGATCTGCGCGGTGCCGGGCGCCAGCAGGAGGCGGGTCCCGGTGCCGAGAGGGTCTTCCCGATCCGGGTCGTACGGCGCGCCGTCGTCGTGGGAGCTGACGTAGTTGACCACCGAACGTCCCCGCAGCGCGCCGTCCCGTAGCGTGGCCGCGTACCGGGAGAAGAGCGGGTCCAGATCGCCGGCCGCATCCCGCTTGAATCCGAAGTTGATGAGACCGTCATAGCCGTGGGAGAAGAAATCCACGGTCCGATCGCCGAAATCGAAGCCCCTTCCGTTGGCGATATCGTAGTTGTACACCTCGCCCAGCATATAGAAGGGGAGGTCGTCCAGGACCTGGTCGGGGTTGGCGGCCTTCCAGTCGGCGAACGCGACCTCCGCCTCCCGTCTCAGCTCCAGGGAGACGCGCTCCTCGAAGTGCTTCGCGGTGTCCACCCGGTATCCGTCGAACCCCATCTCCCGCACCCAATCGGTGAGCCACTTGATGACATAGAACCGCGGCGCCCTGGGGTGACCCGTCCGCCCGAAGAAGGCGTCGAGCTCGGACCGCTCCTGATCCAGGCGTCCTTCCTCGTTCCACTTCTCCACCAGGAAATCCGGCAGGTCCACCGGCTCGTCGCTGTCCGTCCGGATGTCCGGGAGGTTGGCCACCAGCGTGCAGTCGACGGTGGTGGCGTAGGATTGGAACCGGCACCGGGGTTCCGTGCGGACCCAGGTGTCGGGCCACTCGGGATCCTCCTCCGTCACCGGTCCCGTGTGTTGGAGCACCGCGTCCATGATGACCCGGATGCCGCGGGCGTGAGCAGCCCGCACCACGGCGCGGAGGTCGTCCTCGGTGCCCAGGGCAGGATCCACGGCGGTCCAATCGCGGGTCCAGTACCCGTGGTAGCCGTAGGTGCGCCCGGTGCCCTCGTCGGTGGGCCCCCGGTTCTGCTCCACAAAAGGCGTCATCCAGAGGGCGTTCACTCCCAGAGAGTCGAAGTAGCCGCCACGCAGCTCTTCGAGGACACCGGCGAGGTCGCCTCCCTGGAAGCCCCGAAGGACCGCGCCGTCCCGGAGTCGGCCCAGGGCGAGATCGTTGCCCGGGTCGCCATTGCGGAAGCGGTCCGTCAGGAGGAAGTACAGGGTGGCGCCGTTCCAGAAGGTGTCGGGCGATGACGGCGTGGCGACGTCAGGCGCCGCCGGCACGCCCGCGTCCGGGCTCGGTCCCGAGCAGGCGGTCCAGAGGAGGACGAGCAGAACCAGGAGCGCACGGTCACGGGCACACGTGTTCATGGGGGTTCCCCAACCGGGTTTCAGACCGAGACGGCGGCCGCCACGTCGTCCTGATCCTCGACGCGCAGCGTCAGCAGGGCGGCCAGGACCAGAGAGACGCCCCCGATGAGGAGGGCGAAGATGGCCTCACCGCCGAAGAACCGCCCGACGAAGAACCCCAGGATGGCTGCGGCCACGATCTGCGGGATCACGATGAAGAAGTTAAAGACGCCCATGTAGTATCCCATCTTGGAGGGAGGCAAGGCGCCGGTGAGGATGGCGTACGGCATGGACAGGATGCTCGCCCACGCGATTCCCACGCCCACCATGGAGCCCAGGAGAAGCAGGGGATCCCGGATCAGGAAGACGGAGAGCAGCCCGAGGGCGCCCAGGACGAGACAGATGGCGTGGGCCACCTTTCGACTGGTCCTCCTGGCCAGCACGGGAATGGCGAAGGCCACCAGCGCGGCGACGCCGTTGTAGGCGCCGAAGCACACCCCGACCCAGTTCGCTCCCTCGTTGTACAGCCCCGAGGTGGTGTCCGTGGTGCCGTAGACGTGGCTGGTGACCGCCGCGGTCGTGTAGATCCACATGGCGAACAATGCGAACCAGGAAAAAAACTGTACCCAGGCCAGCTGTCTCATGGTCCGGGGCATTTCCTGAAAGTCGTTGAGGATGGTCACGAAGCCGTTGTCGTACCGACCCCCTCGCTGCATCACCCCGGACAGGATGAGGAGCAGCCCGACGAAGATCAGCCCGGCGGACAGAACCATGACCTGGTAGATCTCCAGCCGAGCGAGCAAGAACGTGAACGCCGCTCCCAGCGCGAGGAAGACCGAGCCCAGGCGGATCTGCCTTCCACCGTGGGACGCGTGCTCGGCGGCCGTCCGGGCGTCCTGGACGAAGCCATCCCGATCCTGGTTCTCGGTGAACGTGGCCATCTCCTCCGGCGCGTACTCGAACGAACGGATCACCGTCCAGAGGACGGCCACGAAGAAGACGGCCGCCCCGAGGTAGAAAGAAAGGCGGACCGAGTCGGGGATCATTCCTCGCGGTGCTTCGTTGCTCACGCCGAACTGCTCCGTCAACACCCAGGGCATCACCGAGGCCACCACCGCACCGGTGCCGATGAAGAAGCTCTGCATGGCGAAGCCGCTGGTACGCTGCTCCGAGGGGAGGTTGTCCCCGACGAAGGCGCGGAAGGGCTCCATCGAGATGTTGATGGAGGCGTCCATGATCCAGAGCATGCCTGCCGCCACCCACAGCGTGGGGGAGTTGGGCATGAGGATCAGCGCGAGGGACGCCAGGATCGCCCCGCCCAGGAAGTAGGGCCTCCGACGCCCCAGACGGTTCCACGTGCGGTCGCTGAAGTATCCGATGACGGGCTGCACCAGCAGCCCGGTTACCGGCGCCGCGATCCACAGGATGGGGATGTCCTCCACGGCCGCCCCGAGGGTCTCGAAGATCCGGCTCACGTTGGCGTTCTGCAGCGCGAACCCGAACTGGATGCCCAGGAAGCCGAAGCTCATGGTCCAGATCTGCCAGAACGTGAGGCGGGGCTTGGGGCGCAGCGTGGAGGTGGGCGGGCTAGAGTGCGGTTCCATGGAGGGCCGTCTCCGGATCAGCCGGGGAGTATGGGTGCGGATGCCGTGGGATCGCTCGGAGCCGTCGGCAGCGCCGTTCGGGCCTCGTGGAGACGGCGCACCAGAACGGACACGGAGGGATCGGCGAGGGCCTCGTCGAGCAGCCGGGACATGGGGCGCTGCCAGTTCCGTCGCTCGGAGGAGCGTGTGCCGGGGAGGTTCACCTGCTCGACCTCGAGCCAGAGGTCTTCGATCCAGGGGATCACCAGCGGGCTCGGGGAGCGCCCGAGCCACTCGAGGACCTCTCCCAGGAGCGCGGGAAGGTCGTCGAGGTCGCTGTCGAGCGTCTGCGCCAGCCGGTGCGCACCTTCGGCCCGGGCCTCGGTCGCCGCCGGCGCAGCGTCCTCGCTCAGCAGGCCGCACCTCACGCGCTCGCGGATGTCGATGCCGGCGACCCAGCCCGCCAACGTCGGTGTGTCGTGGGTGCCGATGAGGGCCGCTTCGTTCCGGGTGGGGGACCTGATGATCGTGCCCATGGCCTCGAACTCCGCCAGGAACATCCCCCAGATGCGATGGCGGGGAAGCGCCTCGTCGATCTCCACCGGCACCGTGCCCAGGTTCTCTCCGACAATCTCGCAGCGGTTACGATGCGATTCCAGGGTCAGGATGGCGAACAGCTCTTCAGCGGGGTAGTCGACGTACGTGCCTTCGTGAAGCCCGAAGCCGTGTGGGATCCAGTAGAGACGGGTGAGGGCCATGACGTGGTCGACCCGCAGCACTCCGGCGAGGGAAGCCTGGTGTGCGATACACGCGGCCAGATACCGGTGTCCCTCCCGACGCGACGCCTGGGGCAGGACCGGAGAGAACCCCCAGTCCTGTCCGCTGGGGAAGCCCGGATCCGGTGGGGCGCCCACGGACATGTTGCCGGCGAAGAGATGCCGCCGGGACCAGGGGTCGTAGCCATCGGGGTGCACGCCCACGGCCAGGTCGAGGCCCAGTCGGACCCCCGCCACGTCGAGGTGACGCTGCAGGCTCTCCAACTGTCCTCGTACCCTGGTCTGGGCGACCAGGTGAAAGCGCTCCTCGTCCTGGTCGACGTCGGCGGGCGTGAGCCTTCCGGCCCGTGGTCCCTCGGGCCAACTCCTCCAGTCCCGGCCGAGACGGGCCTGGGCGCCGCGAAAGCGGGCGTACCGCAGCAGCTCGGCGTCCAGAGCCGCTCGGTCGGGTAGCGGGAGCGCCGCGAGGACAGCTCGGACCTCGGCGTCAGCCCGACTGACGTCCAGCGTATCCGGAGGCGGTACCGGGTGGTGATGGACGCCCAGGTCCAGGATCAGCTCCGACCAGAAGAGCCGACTCACCGGGGAGTAGGGGCTGGGCTCGGAGGGGAGTTGGTTGAAGGTGGGGAGCAGGGGAAGGACCGTGACCAGGTCACCGCCGTGTGCGCCCACCCAGCGGCACGCGTACTCCAGGTCCTTCAGGTCTCCCAGGGAACGGCTGCCCCTTCTGCGCAGGGCGGCCAGATGCACCCCCAGGCCCCAGCTGCGGCCGGAACCCTCTCTGCGCCAGGCATGTGTGGGGGCTGCGATGACCGTGCTCGATTCTTGCCTTCCGCCCACCTCGAGGGTGAGTCGGTGGTAGCCGAATGGAAGCGGGTAGCCGGCGCGCACCTCGCTTCCCGAGATGTCGAGGGGAACGACGCCGTTATCCTCGAGACGGAGCTCGGCGTGGGTCGCGACGCCGTTCTGGATCTGCAGGGGGGGCAGGACGCCGTCCCAGGCGACCACGATTGGTGCGATGGTCTCTTCGGCGCGCAAAGCCTGATGGGCCTGCAACGCCTCACGGGCGTCCGCGGGTCGCGCGATCTCGGCTCCAAGGGCGGCGCAGACCCGTACGAGGGTCTCCGGCGCCACCTCGACCGGGCGTTCGAGGCCGTCGACGTAGGCGACCCTGACCCCCATGGCCTGGGCGAGAGAGGCCAGAGCTTCCAGCTCGTGGCCAGCGGCGACCGGACGCGTCTCGATCTGGGCCTCCTACGCGATCTCCGGCGCCGCGAAGGCCGGGCCCACCACCAGCATGACCGCGCCCTTGAGGCGAGTATCCCGGTCCGACGGCTCGGGGGTGACCGGCGTGCGCGCGGAGGACTCCGTCAGAACCCGCGCGGCGAGCTCCCGCTCGACCCCGGGGCCGACCACGTCCCAGGCCGCCGTGACCTCCCCCCCGACGATGATCTCCTCGGGGCTCAGGGCGTTCACGATTCCCGCGATGCCAATGCCCAGATACCGTCCC
This sequence comes from Gemmatimonadota bacterium, assembly GCA_037387345.1. Lineage (GTDB taxonomy): Bacteria > Gemmatimonadota > Gemmatimonadetes > Longimicrobiales > Gaopeijiaceae > SZUA-318. The sequence continues at coordinate 25,228 of JARRLD010000011.1, read as the reverse complement.
GTCTCCTCGAGCGCCCTCCGCGCCGCGGCGTCTCCGGAGCCCATCCGGGCGATGATGTCCTCGACCACGACTTCGGACTCCGAGGGGGGGTCCCCGTTCTGGTGCGCCGTGAGATCGCGGCCCAGGTATCGCCCAACCGTGGCTCGGTTCGAGGCATAGGCTTCCCAGCAACCCCGATTCCCGCAGAAGCATCGCGGGCCGTCCAGGTTGAGCGGCAGATGTCCGAACTCCCCCGCCGCGTGCCCGCGCCCGCGCACCACCTCGCCGTTGACCACCAATCCCGCCCCGACGCCGTCCGAGACGGTCACATAGACGAAGTTCCCTCGGTGCCGCTCCTGGCGGCTCATCCAGATCTTGGCCAGGGCGCAAGCCACCGTGTCGCGTTCGATGTGGACCGGTACCGGCACGCGCTCCGCGAGCCTGGCTCTCACGTCCACATGCTTCCATCCCAGGGTAGGGGCGTGGAGGACCTCGCCGGAATCGACGTCCACCAGGCCCGGGACCACCAGGCCGATTCCCTTGCACTCCCCGAGATCGGAATGCGCCTCGATGAGCCTGACCACTCGTCGCTGCAGCTCGTCGAGAAGCTCGTCCAGCACCGCGGGCGTGCGGAACATCTCCACCGCGATCTCGCTGCCCCCGAAGTCGCTGAGCAGGACATGCGTGTGGCGGCGGCGGACGTCGATGCCCAAGGCGAGTCGGTCATGCCCTCGTATGTGAAGGAGCTTCGGCTTCCGGCCCCGCGGGACGGCACCCGTGGCGCCCTCCTCCACCAGCCCGAGGTCGATGAGCTCCTTCACGATGGAGCTCACCATTCCGCGGCTCATCCCGAGTCGGCGCGCGAGATCCGCGCGGGAAATGGGTTGATGCTCTCGCACGAGGTTGAGGAGGATGCGCCGGTTGACCTCCCGGGGGGTATCCCGGGTCGCTCGCTGGAATTGGCGGGTATTGATCTTCCGCACGTGAAGTCCGTCTGGAAAGGACGATTGTTCGTTAGCGTGACAAAATCACCGCTCAAGCTACTGGAGCGTCGTCTCGCGTGCAATTCCCTGGCCGAATGTCCCCAGGAATGGCGGAGTGGGGGAAAAGAGACAACCGACCGACGGGGAGGGCTATGCCATGAGCAGGGTAGGAAGATCTCTTGTGGTGCTCGGTGCTCTGCTACTGGGTGCCACCCAGTTGCAGGCGCAGTCGGGCACAGTTGCCGGGCGAGTCGTGGACGCTGTCACGAGACAGCCACTGTCCGGCGTCCAGGTCAGCGTGGGGAACCGTGGAGCCCTTTCCCAGACCAACGGGGCCTTCGCCGTCCCGGGCGTTCCCGCGGGCACACACACGCTGGAAGCCCGGATGATCGGGTACGCGACGATCACCGAGCAGGTGACCGTCTCGAGCGGTCAGACCGCCACCGTCAACCTCGAGATGACGGTGGAGGCGGTTGGCCTGAGCGAGATCGTGGTCACCGCCTACGGGCAGCAACGGGCGGGGAACATCACCGGGTCGGTGAAGCAGGTCTCGCCGACGGAGTTCAACAGGGGCCGCATCGTGAGTCCCGAGGAGCTCCTCACGAGCAAGGTCTCCGGCGTGCAGATCGTGGACAACAACGAGCCCGGAGGCGGAACCTCCGTCCGGATCCGTGGCGCCACGTCCATCAACGCCAGCAGTGACCCCCTGTACGTCATCGACGGGATGCCCATGGGGACGGGGGCCGGCGGCGGCCTGTCGGCCGGTCGCAACCCCCTCAACTTCATCAACCCTGAGGATATCGAGAGCATCACCGTTCTCAAGGACGCCTCTTCGGCGGCGATGTATGGCTCCAACGCAGCCAACGGGGTCATCATCATCACCACGAAGTCGGGGCGGGGCGCTCCGGACCTCGAATACAGCGGTAGCGTATCGGCGTCCAGGATCACGAAGCTGCCCGACATGCTGGACGCCGGACAGTTCGCGACTGCCGTCCAGCAGTATGCTCCTCAGAGCACCGGCCAGCTCTCCAACGCGAGCACCGACTGGTTCGACCAGGTCGGCCAGACGGGAGTCGGCCAGGAGCACAACCTGTCGCTGGCCGGCGCAGGCACCACCATGGACTACCGCTTTTCGGTGGGCTACCTGGATCAACGCGGCGTCATCGAGGGGACCCGGCTGCAGAGGCTGTCCTTCGGGGCGAACTACGACCAGCGGTTCTTCGGCGACGTCCTCGACATCGAGGTGAACGTCAAGGCTTCCCGGGCCGAGGACTTCTTCACGCCGGGTGGCGTGGTGTCCAACGCGGCGCAGATGGGCCCGACGCAGCCCGTGATGGACGGGACCAACCCCACCGGATACTACGAGTGGCCCGGCAACACGCTCCAATCCGCGGACAACCCCGTGGCCATCCTGGACCTCGCCACCGACCAGGGGAGGACCGACCGGAGCGTCGGCAACATCCAGGTGGAGTACGACCTGCCGTTCCTCAGCGCCCTCAAGGCGCACCTGAACATGGGGTACGACCTCACCAATGCCCAGCGTGAGACCTTCAGCCCGAAGCAGCTCCACAGCCAGCTCAAGTCCGGGGGAGGGGGCAACGTCTATCGGCGCAACCCCTCCATGCTGAACAAGGTGCTGGAGACGTACGTGAATTACACGACGCCGCTGAACACCCTCCCGGGTTGGGTCGATCTCACGGGTGGATACTCCTACACCAACTCCCACGCGGAATACCCCTGGTTCTCCGCCTCGGGGCTGAGCACCGACCTCCTGGACATCTACGGCGTGCCGGGGTCGCAGACCTCCCAGAACCGGAAGGACATCCAGGAGAGCCGACTCATCTCGTTCTTCGGGCGGCTAAACTAAAACCTCAACGACAAGTACCTGCTGGGGCTGAGCGTCCGCCGTGACGGCTCGTCCCGGTTCGGGCCGAGCAACGCCTGGGGCGTGTTCCCAGCTGCCTCGATCGCGTGGCGCATCTCCGAGGAGTCCTTCTTCGGGGACAACACGCCCTTCTCCGACCTGAAGCTCCGGGCGTCCTGGGGCAAGACCGGGAACCAGTCCTTCGACAACTATCAGCAGTACTCGACCTATCTGGTGTCGAACGACCAGGCGCGGGCGCTGTTCGGCGACGAGTACGTGAGCACGATCCGTCCCAGCGCCTCGGATCCCGGCATCAAGTGGGAAGAGACCCGCTCCTGGGACGTCGGCATCGACTACAGTCTCCTCGACGGCCGACTCAGCGGGGCCATCGACTACTACGTGAAGGACACGAAGGACCTGATCTTCACCGTACCGGTCGCCGCGGGCACCAACCTGTCGAACTTCCTCACCACGAACATCGGGAGCATGAAGAACAACGGGCTGGAGCTCAGCCTCTTCGGTGACCTGGTCACAAGCGACGGGCTGACCTGGAGCGCCTCGTTCAACGCCTCCCGCAACACGAACGAGCTGGTGAGCATCAACCCCTTCGCAGGCTCGGCGCAGCAGATCCTGGTGGGTGGTGTCGCCGGCGGCGTGGGGACCCTGATCCAGGTCCTGGAGCCGGGCAGCCCCATCAACTCGTTCTTCGTGTACGAGCACAAGCGCAACGCCGACGGATCCCCCGTCTGGGCCGACACCAACGGCGACGGCACCATCAACGAGCAGGACCTCTACGTCGATCAGGACGGAGACGGCGTGGTCAATGTGGCCGACCGTCGCGCCTTCGAGGACCCGGCGCCCAAGTGGATCCTGGGGCACACGTCGAACATGACCTACGGCGCCTTCGACCTCAACTTCACGCTGCGCGCGTACATGGGGAACTACGTCTACAACAACGTGGCCTCGAACCTGGGCACCTACTCCGAGGTTACGCGCGCCTCACCCTACAACCTCCACGCGTCGGTCCTGGAGACGGGCTTCGAGACCCCGCAGTACCTGTCCGACTACTACGTGGAGGATGCGTCCTTCCTGCGGATGGACAACATCACCCTCGGCTATTCCTTCGAGTATCGGGGTCGGCCGGCGCGGATCTTCGGGACGATCCAGAGCGCCTTCACGCTGACCGGATACAGCGGCGTGGATCCCACGGCCGGTCTGAACGGCCTGGACAACAACCTCTATCCCCGTTCGCGCACGTTCACCGGCGGCCTGAACATCCGGTTCTGACGCACGCGGCCATGGACTCGAAGACTCGAGAAGGACAGACAATGAAGATCAGAATGCACAAGGCGCTCGTCGCCACCGTCGGTCTCCTGATCCTCGCCGTGTCCGCCTGCACGGACACGGTGGTGGAGCCGAAGAGTACCATCACCGGCGCCAACGTCTTCAATGACGCCGGCTCGTACAAAGCCTTCATCGCCAGGGTCTACGCCGGACTCGCCGTGAGCGGTCAGCAGGGCGCCGCCGGGCAGCCCGACATCCAGGGCATCGACGAGGGCTTCTCCCAGTACCTCCGCCTCCTGTGGGAAGCCGAGACGCTCCCCACCGACGAGGCCGTCATCGGGTGGGGTGACGTCGGCCTCCCCGAGATGAACACGCAGCTCTGGGCGTCGTCGAACTCGTTCGTGGTCGCCATGTATTACCGGATCTTCTTCCAGGTGGCCATGGCGAACGAGTTCCTGCGCGAGACGACGGACGCCAAGCTGGCGGACCGGGGGGTCACCGGGGCGCTTGCTTCGCAGATCCAGGAGTATCGCGCCGAGGCGCGCTTCCTGCGGGCCTTCAGCTACTGGAACGCCATCGATCTCTTCGGCGGCGTCCCCCTGGTCACCGAGGAGGACGAGCTCGGCTCGACGCCACCCGAGCAGGCGACCCGTCAGCAGCTCTACGACTTCGTGGTGGCCGAGCTCACGGAGATCCAGAATCAGCTGCCGGATCCGGGACCCAGCGCGTACGGCCGGGCCACCGGTCCCGCCGCCTCCATGCTCCTGGCCAAGCTGTACATGAACGCCGAGGTCTACACGGGCTCGCCCAACTGGTCAGGTGCCCTCACCGCGGTCGACCAGGTGATCAACTCAGGGTCGCACAGCCTGGCATCCGACTATCGCCTCAACTTCATGGCCGACAACCACACGTCGCCCGAGCTCATCTTCGTCGTGCCGCAGGACGGACTCAGGACGCAGACGTGGGGCGGGATGACCTTCCTCGTCCACGCGTCGTGTGGCGGGAGCATGAGCAACGCCGACTACGGGATCGACGGCTGCTGGTGGGGCCTCCGCTTGAAGCCCCAGGCCTATGGGCTGTTTGGCGCCGGAGACGGCCGTGACGATTACTTCTACACGGACGGCCAGAACGTCGAGGTCGCCGCCATCGGTAACTGGAACGACGGCATCGCCGCGCCGAAGTTCACGAACAAGACGTCCACGGGTCAGTCGGGTTCCCACGCGACGCACGTGGACACGGACTTCCCGATCTTCCGCCTGGGGGACGCGTACCTCATGTACGCGGAAGCCGTGCTGCGGGGCGGCGGCGGCTCGCGGTCCCAGGCCCTCGCCTACGTGAACGACCTGCGTGAGCGGGCCTTCGGGGATGCGTCGGGGAACATCACGGACGCGGAGCTCACGCTGGACTTCATCCTGGACGAGCGTGGACGTGAGCTGCTGTGGGAGGGCCACCGCCGGACGGACCTGATCCGGTACGGCCTCTTCACCGGCGGCAGCTACATCTGGGCCTGGAAGGGTGGCGTCCAGGCGGGGAAGGCCACGGAGGACTTCCGGGACCTCTACCCGCTTCCCGCGTCGGAGCTGGTAGCCAACCCGAACCTGACGCAGAACCCCGGCTATTGACGGGCAGGGGGTGGCCCGCGGGCAACCCCCCGACTGTGTCTCTCCCCGGGGCCGGTCGTCCTCCGTGGCGACCGGCCCGACGGGCTCCCCGTGGGCCTTCCGCGCCGACCGTCTCATGTTCGTGGTCATCCGTACCCTATCGATCCTCGGCGGGCTGGGGTTCCTGGGCCTGGCGGGATGCGGTCAGGAGCCCACGGGACCTCCCGAGCACTCGACGGGGCCCCTGGCAACGCGTCCGTCCCTGCCGCAGACGTATCGGCCCACGGGACACGCTGCCGCCGGAGACGTGTTCGTCCACCTGTTCGAGTGGACCTGGGCCGACGTCGCCGCGGAATGTGAGGACGTGCTGGGACCTCAGGGGTGGCGCGCGGTGCAGGTGTCACCGCCGCAGGAGCACGGGATCACCCCGGGCTTCCCCTGGCATCAGCGGTACCAGGCGGTGAGCTACCGGCTGGAGAGCCGCTCCGGCACGGAGGCGGAGTTCCGGGACATGGTGCAGCGCTGCGGCGCTGCCGGCGTGGACGTCTACGTGGATGCCATCGTGAACCACATGACGGGCTCCGAGGGGACCGGCAGCGGCGGCACGGTCTATACGAAGTACGAATACCCTGGGCTGTACACGTCGGTCGACTTTCATCCGCCGTGCGAAGTGGACGACTACCAGAACGAGGCCAATGTCCAGGATTGCGAGCTCTTCGGGCTCGCTGACCTGCACACGGGGCGGGTGGACGTCAGGCAGCGCATCGCCGGCTACCTTACCGAGCTCGGCCGGATGGGCGTCGCCGGCTTCCGTATCGATGCGGCCAAGCACATCCAGCCGGTGGAGCTGGACTCCATCCTCGGCCTGGTCAACGGAGCCGCGAGTCTGGAGGGGCGCCCGCTTCCGTATGTATTCGGCGAGGTCATCGACTACGGCGGCCTCGAGGCGGTCCACGCGTCCGACTACCTCGGCCTCGGGTACGCGTCCGGAGGGGCCTCGGACCTCACGGAGTTCCGCTTCAGAGGCGCGGGAGAGAAGTTCGCGGCGGCGGATGGACAACGCCTGGCCGACCTGGCCCAGTTTCCGGGCTCCTGGGGGCTCCTCCCGTCGGACAAGGCGGTGGTCTTCATCCAGAACCACGACACCCAGCGGGATGGGACAAGCCCCGTGGTGGACTACGACGACGGCGATGCCTATCGCCTGGCCAACGTCTGGATGCTGGCCCAGCCCTACGGCTATCCGAAGGTGATGTCGGGCTACGCGTTCAATAGCCGGGACCTGGGGCCGCCTTCGGACCAGGATGGCCACACGGCCCCGGTCGAGTGCCCGGAGCGCATGGAAGACGCCCGGCCCGGCGACTGGGTCTGTGAGCACCGGGACCGGGCCATCGGTGCGATGGTGTCGTTCCGTCGGACGGTTGCGGGGACCGAGACCGAGGACTGGTGGGACGACGGCTCCAACGCCGTCGCGTTCTCCCGCGGGGACCGTGGCTTCGTAGCGCTGAACCGGGGGGCCGCAGCCCTCGCCCTGGACGTGCCCACGACCCTTCCCCCCGGGGGCTACTGTGACGTGCTGACGGGGATCCCCACGGCGACGGGCTGCTCGGGCCGGCTCGTGGAGGTCGCCGAAGACGGTCATGTCCGGCTGGAGCTGGAGCCCGACGACGCCGTCGCCATTCACGTGGTGGCTCAACCGTGACGACCGCCTCTGGCCGTGCGCGACGAGGTCGGGCGTACGATGGGAGATTCTGACATGAAGCACCCGTGGGTACGACGCTGGGCAGTTCAGGCCTTGGCGCTTTCGTGGGCGATGGCACCAGGGTGTTCGCCCTTGGGGGCTCAGGGCCCGCTGACGCTGGCGTCGCCCGACGGCCGGAACGTCGTCACGGTCGAGGTCATGGGCGGACGCCTGGTGTACTCCGTGGATCGGGACGGCCGTCGTGTCCTCCTCCCGTCGAGGCTGGGGTTCGAGTTCCGCGGCGCCCCGCCCCTCGCCGAAGGACTCCGGATGACAGGCTCGGAACGGAGCTCCGTGGACCAGACCTGGGAGCAGCCCTGGGGAGAGGTGGCCCGGGTGCGGGACCACCACAACGAGCTGAGGGTGTCGGTGGTGGAGTCGTCAGGACCTTCGCGACGCGTGCACGTCGTCTTTCGTGCGTTCGACGACGGGGTGGCGTTTCGATACGAGCTGCCGGAGCAGCCGGCCCTGACGAGCTTCGAGATCCAGGAGGAGCTCACCGAATTCGCGTTCGCGGACAACGCCAGAGCGTGGTGGATCCCCTCCGACCGGCCCCGCAAGGACCGCTCGGAGATGCTCTACTCCCAGTCGCCCGTGAGCGTGCTGGACAGCGTACAGACCCCCCTCACGCTGGAGGGCCGGGACGGGGGCACCTTCATCGTGATCCACGAGGCACATCTGGTGGACTATCCGCGCATGTTCCTGGCCAGTGGTGCGTTGGAGAACCGCACCCTCCATGCAGCCCTGGCTCCCATGGCCGACGGCGTGAAGGCGCACGGACGCACGCCCTTCGCCACGCCGTGGCGCACCATCCAGCTCGCCGATCGAGCCGAGGACCTGGCACCGTCGGTGCTGGGGTTGAACCTGAACCCGCCGAGCGTCATCGAGGACACGGGCTGGATCGAGCCCATGAAGTACGTGGGTATCTGGTGGGGGATGCACATCGGTGTCATGACCTGGGGGTCGGGCCCCCGCCACGGGGCGACCACCGAGAATACCCGCCGATACATCGACTTTGCCGCTGCCAACGGGATCGGCGGTGTGCTGGTGGAGGGATGGAACACGGGATGGGACGGCGACTGGATCGCCAACGGCAACGTCTTCTCGTTCACCGAGCCGTATCCGGACTACGACCTGCCCGGTCTGGCCGCCTATGCCCGGGAGCGGGGTGTGGACCTCATCGCCCACAACGAGACCTCGGGGGGGATCGCCAACTACGAAGCCCAGATGGACGAGGCTTTCGCGCTCTACCGGTCGCTCGGCATCCGGGCCATCAAGTCGGGCTACGTGGTGGACACCATCCCCGGGGGTCACTCGCACTACTCCCAGGAGATGGTGCGGCACCACCGAAAGGTGATGGAGACGGCGGCCCGGTACCAGATCTTGATGGATGTGCACGAGCCGGTGCACGACACCGGGGAGCGCCGCACCTACCCGAACATGATGACCCGGGAGGGCTCCAGGGGGCAGGAGTACAACGCCTGGTCGGGCGATGGCGGTAACCCGCCGGAGCACGAGACCATTCTCTTCTTCACGAGGCTCCTGTCCGGCCCCATGGACTACACACCGGGAATCTTCGACATCCTTCGTCCCGGCCCCGACGGGCGGCCGCCCCCACCGGACGCCCCGCGTGTCCGTACCACCCTGGCGAAGCAGCTCGCCCTGTACGTGGTTCTCTTTTCGCCGTTCCAGATGGCCGCGGACCTTCCGGAGAACTACCAGGGGCATCCCGCGTTCCAGTTCATTCGGGACGTGGCGATGGACTGGGAGCAGACGCAGGTCCTCCAGGGGAGGATTGGCGACTACGTGGTGTTGGCGCGGCAGGAGCGGGGAGGCGACGAGTGGTTCATCGGGGCCATCACCGACGAGGAGGCCCGGACGTTCCGGGTTCCGCTCGATTTCCTTTCCCCGGGGCGGCGGTACGTGGCGGAGATCTACGCCGACGGGGCAGACGCACACTGGCTGAGCAACCCCTTGGCCCTGGACATCTCCGAGGCCAGGGTCGACCCGGGGACGACGCTCACTGTGGAGCTCGCTCCCGGGGGCGGGCAGGCCATCCGCCTGAGGCCCGAACGATGAGCGCTCCTGTGGACACCGAGAGCGGCGCGCGTGTCGTCGGCGATCTGGGTGGAACGCACGCCAGGCTCGCGACGCTGGATCCCTCGGGGATTCTCGGCCGCATCGAAGTTCTGGCGTGCGCCGACTATGCGAGGGTCGAGGACGCCATTGCGGCGTACCGGGAGAAGCAGGCCATCGGGGACGTGGCGGCGGTCTGCCTCGCCGTGGCGGGACCCGTCGATCGAGACCGGGTGGACCTTCCCAACAACCACTGGGAGTTCAGCCGCCGGGAGCTCGAAGCCGGGCTGGGGGCGCCCCTGTTGGTGATCAACGACTTCACCGCGCAGGCCCTGAGCATCGATCGGCTCTCCCAGGACCAGCTTCTGTGGCTGGGGGCGCCCCGCCCCGCCGGCCGAGGGGCCCGGGGCGTCCTGGGACCGGGTACGGGCCTGGGCGTAGCCATTCGGACGCCCACGGGCGAGGTGCTCCCGTCCGAGGGCGGACACGTGGGCTTTGCCCCCACAGACGACCACGAGAGCGACGTCCTGAGGGTGCTGCGCTCCCGCTTTCGGCGGGTCTCGTTCGAGCGTCTTCTGTCCGGACCAGGCCTGGAGAACCTCTACTGGGCCAACCGGACGCTGGAGCACGGCGTCGAGGAAGGCATCGGGCTGAGGCGGTCGGCGCCCGAAGTGGCCGAGCTGGCGGCTCAGGGGGATGCGCTCGCGCTCCGGAGCGTGCATGACTTTTTCGATATCCTCGCGGCGTTCGCGGGCGATCTGGCGCTTTTGGCGTGGACCGACGGAGGGATCTACCTGTCCGGGGGCGTGACGCGCCGACTCATCCACTTCCTCGACCCGCTGCGATTCCGGGCGCGCTTCGAGGACAAGGGACGCTTCACGCACTTCTGCGAGACGGTTCCCGTGGCCTGGATCAGGGTCGAGTACCCCGGCCTCCTGGGTTGTGCGGCGGCCCTGGAGGATCGCGACGTATGGGTCGAGGCAGTCGGTGGCCCGACCGCTGCCCGGACATGACGACCGCACCAGCCCGCTCCACCGGTCGATTCGGCGTCGCGCTCGCCGCTGCGCTCATGGTGACCGCGATGGTGAGCGAATCCCTCGTGGCCCAGTCTCCCCCGTCGGACGGTGACCCCTGGTGGAAGGGTGGGACCTGCTACGAGATCTTCGTACGCTCATTCTCCGACAGCGACGGCGACGGAGTCGGGGACCTGCCCGGCCTGATCCGGAAGCTGGACTACGTGAATGACGGCAGCCCGCGGGAGCACGGCGACCTCGGCGCGAACTGCATCTGGCTGATGCCGGTGACGGCCTCGCCCAGCTATCACGGGTACGACGTCATCGACTTCTACCGGGTGGATCCCCTGCTGGGCACGAACGAGGACTTCAGGTACCTCGTCCGAGAGGCCCACCGCAGGGGAATCCGGGTGCTCGTGGATATGGTGGTCAACCATGTCTCCAGCGAGCACCCGTTCTTCCAGGAGGCCCTGGCCGATCCGGATTCACCCTATCGGGAATGGTTCAGATGGTCGCCCGTTCCGGGGCCGCCCAACGAATGGGGGGACAACAACTGGCACCGCTCTCCCGTCCGCGATGAGTACTACTACGGCTTCTTCTCGCGCACGATGCCCGACCTGAACTGGGAGTCCGAGGCTCTGCGCCGGGAGATGAAGGAGGTCACCACGTTCTGGCTGACCGAGATGGGTGCCGATGGCTTTCGGCTGGACGCCGTGCGTCACCTCATGGAGGAAGACGGGCACACCACCAACGTCCCGCGGACGCACGACATGCTCAGAGGATACGCCACGCACGTGCGGGCCGTTGCGCCGGAGGCCTTCACGGTCGGCGAGGTGTTCGACAGCACCGACGTGCTTCTGGCGTACTACCCGGATCAGCTGGATTCCTATTTCGCCTTTCAAGTGGCCAATGCCATCGTGGACGCCGTGAGGAGGGGGTCTGCCGCGGGGCTGCTCGCCTCCGTGACAGAGCTCGAGCGGGCCGTGCCGGACCACCGGTGGGCGCCTTTCCTGCGCAATCACGATCAAACCCGCACCATGACGGAGCTCGGAGGAGACATGGCCCGGGCAAAGCTGGCGGCCAGCCTCCTCCTGACGATCCCCGGCCTTCCCTTCGTGTACTACGGGGAAGAGATCGGCATGACCGGGGACAAGCCGGATCCGCGCATCCGTACGCCCATGCACTGGAGCCTCGGCCCCGCTGCGGGCTTCACAGAGGGCACACCCTGGGAGCCCCTCCAGCCGGATTCCTTGTCGGCCAACGTCGAGGCCATGGCCGGGGACGCCACCTCGTTGCTGAACCACTATCGCCGCCTGATTCACCTCAGGGCTGCGTCCTCCGCCCTGGGCGAGGGCGATTTCGTTCCGCTGAGCGCGGGGTCCCCGCAGGTAGCCGCATACCTGCGGCGTTCGGAAGCCGAGACACTGCTGATCGTCGCCAACCTCGGGGAAACGCCCCTGGAGGGTGTCGCCCTGTCCTCGGACGAGGGAACGCTTCCCGGGGGTGTCCATGTGCTCGTCGACCTGGTAGGTGACGCCGGTGGCGGGCTGCTTCGGGTCGGGCCGGACGGCAGCCTGCAGGCCGAGGTTCCCGTCCAGATGCTGGCTCCCCTGACCGCGTACGTCCTCCGTATGGGGCGAAGGGCCGGCAGGACTGAACGTGGTTCTTCACATCCACCCCGCCGGAAGCGAGATTGAGCCGCTTCGGTGCATTGACCGCCGCAAACACCTGCTGACTGGGACATGACGATCGATTCCGGCAAAATCCCGTATCTCCCCGAGCGCATCGCCGGGCTGGAGCGCGTCGCCCTGAACCTCTGGTGGCGATGGAACCGGCGGGCTCGCCGGCTTCTCAAAGACGTGGATCGGACACTCTGGGGGTCCACCCGGCATAACCCGGTGTCCATGCTCCGCCAGGTGGATCCGAATCGGCTGGCCCACCTGGCTCGGGACCCCGTCTTCCAGGCGAGGTACGACACGGTCATGGCCGAGATGGAGGAGGCCCTCGCCCCCGGCCACGGCTGGTATCATGACAAGTTCCCGGACCTGGGTGATCGCACCATCGCCTATTTCTGCGCCGAGTTCGGCCTTCACAACTCCATCCCCATCTACTCCGGCGGCCTCGGCGTGCTCGCCGGAGATCACTGCAAGGCAGCCTCGGACCTGGGAGTGCCGCTCATCGGCGTGGGCCTTCTGTACTCCAAGGGGTACTTCGATCAGAAGCTGAATCTGGACGGATGGCAGGAGGGCAGCGACGAGATCTTCGACCCGCGTATCATGCCCCTCGTCAGGCTCACGGGCCCGGACCGTTCCCACAGCATCACCGTCCTGGAGACGGCGGGGCGTCCCGTCCACGTCGGGGCCTGGAGGCTGGACGTGGGGCGTGTCCAGCTCTGTCTCCTGGACACCAACCTTCCGGAGAACCACCCGGAGGACCGTGAGCTGACGTACCAGCTCTACTCGGGCGGGAAGGAGCACCGGCTGAAGCAGGAGTGGATCCTGGGTGTCGGCGGCGTGAGAGTGATCCGGGCCCTGGGGATCTCGCCCGGGGCGTGGCACGCCAACGAGGGGCACGCCGCGTTCATGATGGTGGAGCGGCTGCGCGAGCACCTGGCCGAGGGACTCGACCTCGACACGGCGATCCAGGAGGTGCGGGCCCATTCCGTCTTCACGACCCATACGCCGGTGCCCGCCGGACACGACATGTTTGCTCTGCAGCTCGTGGATGCCGTGTGCGGGGACTACGAGAGCATGGGAATGGACCGGGCCACGTTCCTGAGCCTGGGCAGGCACCCGGAGCTCGACCACGGGCGTTTCCACATGACCGTCACGGCCATCCGGCTGGCGCGTCACGTCAATGGCGTCTCCAAGCGGCACGGGCGGGTGACCCAGGGGTTATGGACCTCCCTCTGGCCTGGACGCGAAGTGACCCACGTCCCGGTCGAGTCCGTCACCAACGGGGTCCACCTCGGGAGTTGGATGAACCACCGGTACGTGGAGCTCCTCGAGGCGACCTTCGGAGAGGGATGGGAGAACTCGCCGCCGAGCTACGAGGGCTGGGATCGGGTCATGGATATCGACGACGCCTGGCTCTGGAGGGTCCACCAGCTCCTCAAGAGGACGCTCCTCGCCTTCTGCCGCGAGCAGTCCCGCGAGCGCTGGATAACGCTCTGGAAGGAGGCAGCGCACCTCGTCGGAGCGGGCACCTTGCTCAGCCCGGAGCCTCTCACCATCGGGTTTGCCCGACGCTTCGCCACATACAAGCGGGGGTATCTGCTCTTCCGGAACGAGGAGCGGCTTCGTCGCCTCCTGACGAATCCCAGGAGGCCGGTGCAGCTCGTCTTCGCGGGCAAGGCCCACCCCGCCGACGATGAGGCCAAGGCGACGATCCAGCGGGTGTGGCGCGCCACGCGAGACGCGCGCTTCGAGGGTCGCATCGCCTTCGTCGAGGACTACGATATGCACGTGGCCCACCGACTCGCGCAGGGCGTGGACCTGTGGCTCAACCTGCCGAGAGTGCCCATGGAAGCTTCCGGCACCAGCGGCATGAAGGCGGCCCTGAACTGCGTGCCGCAGCTGAGCACGCTGGATGGATGGTGGGCCGAGGGCTTCAACGGTCGCAACGGATGGGCGATCCCCACCACCGAGGGCACGGACGAGGAGGTCGACGCCGCCGATTACGCGAACCTCTTCGATCTCCTGGAGCGCGAGGTGGTGCCGGCGTACTACAAGCGTGACGAGAACGGGATCCCCACGGCGTGGGTGGAGCGCATGAAGGAGGCGCTGCGCGTGGCCGGCCGGCAGTTCACCACGCAGCGCATGGTGAAGGAGTACGTCGAGCACTTCTACGTTCCGGCGGTGCGGGGGACCACCGAAGGCGACGATCCGCCCACCGACGACCGCATGGCCGCCGCCTTCGAGCCGCCCGCGGACTCCATGACCGGGTATGGGCCGGAGGAGAGCGCCGGGTCGGACGACGACGAGTCCAGGGAGGGATCGGCCTCGCCGGCCGGTCCGGAGGACGCCACCGCCTAGGCGTCGTCGTCGTCCTCGCGGAAGACGGCCGCTCCTACCGCTCTGGCTTGAGAACCACCAGGGAAAGGCCGGGAAGGGGCAACTCGATGTACTGGTCCCTGCCGTGCAGGACTCCCGCCTGTGCGTCCAGCACCGAGGGGACGATAGCCCCGTGGCCTCCGTAGACGGGTGCATCGGTGTTCAAGATGACGCGGTAGCGTCCAGGCCATGGGACCGCCAGCCGGAAGTCGCCTCGGTGGACGGGTGTGAAGTTTGCCGCCACCACGGCGAGGTCGTCCCAGTCCGGGGCCCACCGCAGGAACGAGAGAATCGTTCGGTCCGCGTCGTGGCAGTCCAGCCACTCGAATCCGCCGGGTAGGAAATCCTGCACGTGCAGCGCCGGCTCGCTCCGGTAGAGCCGGTTGAGGTCCGTCACCAGCTGTCGCACTCCGGCGTGGCTTCCCCAGGACTCGAGGGCCCAGTCCAACTGGGTGGCCTCGCTCCATTCGGTCCACTGTGCAATCTCTCCGCCCATGAAGAGGAGCTTCTTCCCGGGGTGCGTCCACTGGTAGCCGTAGAGCAACCTCAGGTTCGCGAACTTCTCCTCGTCCGGGCCGGGCATCTTGCTGAGGAGCGCTCCTTTGCCGTGGACCACCTCGTCGTGGCTGAGCGGGAGCATGAAGCGCTCACTGAACGCGTACAGGATCGAGAAGGTGAGATGGTCGTACTTGTAGGATCGGTGGACCGGGTCGGAGCTCATGAGCTCCAGAGTGTCGTTCATCCAACCCATGTTCCACTTCTGACTGAATCCCAGCCCACCCCGATCCGTGCCGTGGGAGACCCGGGGCCACGAAGTGGATTCCTCCGCGATCATGATGGCGCCCGGAACCTCCTGATGGACGGCGTCGTTGAGTCGCTCGACGAAGGCCACGGCAGGCAGGTTCTCACGGCCGCCGAACTCGTTGGGGGTCCATGATCCTTCCTCCCGCGAGTAGTCGAGGTAGAGCATCGACGCCACCGCATCCACCCGCAGCCCGTCGACGTGGTAGTCCTCCAGCCAGTGCAGGGCACTGGAGATGAGGAACGACGCGACGGCCGGCTTGCCGTAGTCGAACACCAGCGTGCCCCAGTCCGGGTGGTGGGCCTGCTTCGGGTCCGCGTGCTCGTACAGGGGTGTGCCGTCGAACAGGGCGAGGCCGTGGCGGTCCGCGGGGAAGTGCCCGGGCACCCAGTCCAGGATCACGCCCAGCCCCATTTGATGCGCCCGGTCCACGAAATGGCGGAAGTCGTCGGGGTTGCCATAGCGTGAGGTCGGAGCGAAGAACCCCAGCGGCTGGTAGCCCCAGCTCTCGTCCAGGGGATGCTCCACCACCGGGAGAAGCTCGACGTGGGTGAACCCCATATCCCTGACGTAGGGCAGGAGGTCTTCGGCAAGCTCCCGATAGGTGAGCCAGCCACGGGGCCGCTTCCCCTCGTCCTGGCTCGCCCGACGCCATGAACCGGCGTGCACCTCGTACACGCTGATGGGGGCTACGTCCGGGTTCCACGAGGCTCGCTGGCGCATCCATTCGCCGTCGCCCCACTGGTAACGCCCCGGGTCCCACACCTCCGACGCGGTGGCGGGCCGCAGCTCGGCGGCCCGTCCGCAGGGATCTGCACGCTCGGTCCGCTCGCCCGTCGAGGAGACGATCTCGTACTTGTAGCGCGCGCCCACCTGTACACCGGGAACGAACAGCTCCCAGACTCCGGTGGCACCCCTCGGGCGCATGGGATGGCACCGACCTTCCCAGTGGTTCATGTCCCCCATGAGATTCACCGCCTGGGCGTGGGGAGCCCAGACCGCGAAGCGCGTACCGGGCACGCCCTGATGCTCGGTCGGAAGCGCGCCCAACACCTCATGGATCCTCCGCTCGCCTCCGGACAGGAACGCCCGGACCCTCGTCTCGTCCAGCGTGGGCTGGAATCGGTAGGGATCCTCCACCTCCCATTGGCGCCCGTCGGGGTCCTCGAGGGAGATCCGATAGGGGAAGGGGCCCTCGGCGTCGGGGAAGTAGGTCTGGAACAGCCCGGACTCACCGACCCGGTCCATGGTGAGCCCCGAGCCTTCGCGAACCAGCGTCACGGTGCGGGCCCACGGGACGAAGACACGCACGACCCAGCCTCCCTCGGGGACCGGATGGAGACCGAGTACGTCGAAGGGTTCGCGGCATCGGCCTTCGATCAGCGTCCGGACGACCTCGGGGGAAGCTCCGGGAGAGGAACGCGTGGGCACGGGACGGCGACTCGGCAGGTCCAGGATGGATAAAAAGCATCGATCGCTTCGGGTCACCTCGCGGGCGGCCCAGGATCTCGTATGTTCAGGTTGCACTCCGGCCCGCCCCAAGTCCAGCCACGAGATGAACAGCGACCCGTTCCAGCTCCCCTCTGCCGAGGGCCTTCCCGCACCGGACCACGACGAGACCGTCGTCCACCTGGCGACGGAGTACTGGCCGTACGCCCGCACCGGAGGACTGGCCGAGGCGGTGCGCGGCATTGCTCGATATCAGGCCGCCGCCGGATCCGAGACGCGGGTGTTCATGCCCCTGTACAAGGTGGTGCGTGAGGGGTTTCCCTCCCTCGAGCCGTGCTCGGACTCCTTCCCCGTCCGGGTGGGCCCACGCACAGAGTCGGCGCGGGTCTACCACGACCCCGAAGGTCAGAAGAACCCGCGGGTCCTCTTCATCGAGAACGACGGCTACTTCGGGAGGGATGGTCTCTACGGTCATGGGCACGGCGACTACAGCGACAACCATCTGCGGTTCGCCTTCTTCTGTCAGGCCGTGCTCGAGTGGTTACCCCGGATCTCCCCAGACCGCACCATTCTCCACGCCCACGACTGGCACGCGGCCATGGCGTCGGTCTACCTGCGCACCGCGCGGCGGGGGCGGCCCTACTACGATGACACATCCTCGGTCCTGACGGTGCACAACGCCGGCTACCAGGGCCACTACGGCTCGGAGATCCTGGTGGAGCTGGGACTGGATGACGGGCTCTTCCACCAGAACTATCTGGAATGGTACGGCCTGGTGAATTTCCTCAAGGGTGGCCTCGTGTTCTCCGATATGGTGACCACGGTGTCGCCCACCCACGCCCGAGAGCTTCGGACGCGGACAGGGGGCTTTGGCCTGCACGACACCTTCAACGTGCTTCAGGACCGGTTCGTCGGGATTCTCAACGGCATCGACTACGATTTGTGGGACCCCGAGCAGGACCCGGAGATCGCGGCCCCGTTCTCGAAAGACGACCTGTGTGGGAAAGCGCGCTGCAAGGCCTGGCTCCAGGAGTCGGTGGGGTTGCCCATCCGTTCCGACCTGCCCGTGTTCGGCATGACCGCTCGCCTCGCTCAACAAAAGGGATTCGACATCCTGCTCGCGTCGGGGATCCTCGGCCGCCTGGATGCGCAATGGGTGTTCCTCGGCGAGGGAGAGAAGCGTTACGAAGACGCGCTGAGGCTCGCATCCGAGGAGCATCCGGACCGGGTGAGGGCGTTCTTCGAGTTCACCGAGGATCGGGAGCACAGGCTTCTCGCGGGAGCCGACTTCCTTCTCATGCCCTCGCAGTACGAGCCCTGTGGCCTGACACAGATGCGCTCGCAACGGTACGGCGCGCTCCCGGTAGCCCGTCGCGTCGGGGGGCTCGCCGATACCGTAGAGGACCGCGTCACGGGATTCCTGTTCGACGAGTATCAACCGTGGGCTCTCGAGGAGGCGGTGCAGTACGCCATCGATCTCCATCGGAATCGCAAGTCCTGGGAGGAGCACGTCCGCGAGGCCATGTCGCGGGACTTCTCGTGGAGGGCCGGGGTACGTCGGTACCAGGAAGTCTACCACCGAGCCGGCGAGATCCGCCGCAGCAAACGTTCATCCTGATTCCTCGGCCACATGAATTCCCGTTCCGTCGTCATCCACGGACACTTCTATCAGCCTCCGCGGGAGAACCCGTGGACGGACGAGATTCCCCGTCAGCCCTCTGCGGCTCCCTACCACGATTGGAACGAGCGTATCCACGACGAGTGCTATCGCGCCGTCGTGGCCGCCCGCATTCTCGACGGCAGGGGCCGGATCACCCGGGTGATGAACGCCCTGGAGTTGATGAGCTGGGATGCCGGCCCGACCCTCCTCCGCTGGATGGAGCGGGAAAGGCCTGACACGTATCAGGGTTTTCTCGATGCCGACGTCGCCTCCGTCACCCGCGTGGGGCACGGGGGAGCCATGGCCACGCCCTACCACCATGTGATCCTTCCCCTGACGTCCCGCAGGGAGAAGGTCACCGAGGTGCGCTGGGGCATCGCCGACTTCGAGCGCCGCTTCCGGCGGACTCCGGTGGGCATGTGGCTGCCCGAGACGGCGGTGGACATGGAGACGCTGGAGGTGCTGGCACAGGAGGGGATCGCCTTCACGGTGCTGGCGCCACGGCAGGTCGAGGCGGCGCCCGAGGGGGGGCTACCCGGGCGCGTGGACCTCGGAGGCGGGCGGAGCATCGCGGTCTTCGTATATGACGGGTCGGTGTCCCATGACGTGGGCTTCGGAAGCCTGCTGAAGGACTCGGCTCGATGGACGCAGCGACTCGCCGAGGCCTCGAAGGGACGGGAAGTGGTGGCCGTGGCCACCGACGGGGAGACGTTCGGACATCACCACACCTGGGGTGACATGGCCCTGGCTGCGACGCTGCAGGGGGTCGCGGCACACCCGGACCTTCGGCTGGACAACTTCGCGTCGTTCCTCGCTCGGCATCCTCCCCGCGAGGACATCACTGTGGTCGCTCCCAGCTCCTGGTCGTGCATCCACGGAGTGGACCGCTGGCGCCGGGACTGTGGATGCAAGAGCGATCCCACGCGCCCGACGTCGCAGGCCTGGCGGGCAGTCCTTCGCGAGGCGCTGGCGGAGCTCGCCGACGCTCTGCACGTCCGGTTCGAACGGGAGGGGCGTACCCTGCTCCTGGATCCGTGGGCAGCCCGGGACGAATACGGCACCGTGTTGGAGGGGAGCAGCGAGGAGAGGGCTGCCTACCTGGAGCGACACACCGCGGTCCCTCTGGACGCCGCCGCCCTTTCCCGCACGGTGGCGCTCCTCGAGATGGAGCGCGACGTGCTCAGAATGGACACGTCCTGCGCCTGGTTCTTCGACGATATCGCGAGGTTGGAGCCCCTGCAGAGCCTCTACTACGCCGCCCACGCCCGGGACCTTCTGGGTCCCGGGGGGCAGGAACTCGAGGACACGCTGGTTCGCCGACTGGCGAGCGCCGTGTCCAACGACCCTGCGGCCGGAGACGGAGCGCGGCTGTGGCGTCGAAAGGTCCGTCCCGCGTCGCGGGAGAAGGTGGTCACGACCCCCGGGGCGGACCGCGCGCCTCCTCGCGGGGAGGAGCACCGGGCGCGGGTCGGATCGTCTGCCATCACCCAGGCCGTGGCCCGAGCGCTCCGGGATCCGTCACGGGACACGGTGGAAGGGGCCCTCACGGCCGTCGACGGTGCCGATGGTGCGGATCTCTTCGACGTACAGACCACCCTGGCCCGCGCCCTCGCCGAAGCGGACGATCCCGACCCGCACCTGGTTCGGCTGGCGGAGCGCCTGGAGATCGCGCCGGATGTGGTATCCTCCTGACGCGGACGGGAGCGGATGACTCAGGAGCCTATCGACGAGAGGAGGTTCACGGACGAGGAGATTCGTGAGATCCTGAAGCTGGCGGTACAGAAGGCGCCGTCCCGGGAGAAGCCGCCGTCGGGGTCTCTGGTGAAGAGCGAGGGGCTCTCCCTCACGGAGCTGAAGGCCATCGGCGAAGAGGTGGGCATCGAGCCGGCCCGTCTGGAAGACGCCGCCCGGACGGTGGCCGCAAGGGGTATCCATCGAGCAGCCTCCATCCTCGGCGCCCCGACGGTGGTCGACTTCGAGCGAAGAGTGGACGGGGAGGTGAACCCGGAGGACACCCCGGACGTCCTCTCCCTCATCCGCCGGACCATGGGGACCCAGGGGGAGGTGAACGAGGTCCACGGCTCCCTCGAGTGGAGCGCGAAGGGCGACTCCGGGGAACGGTACATCACCCTTTCCTCGCGGGATGGCCATACCGCCATCCGTGGCTCGGCGAACCTCACCAATTCCGCCGTCCTCACCTATTTGCCGGCGGGGATCGTCGGTCTCTTCACGTCGCTCGTCGGCCTCATCAAGTTCGTCCAGGACGGAAGTCAGGTCGGCCTCGTCCTGTGCCTTCTCGTCGTTCCCATCCTCTACCCGATCCTCCGCACCATCTTCTCGAAGATCGTGGGTGGGGAGTCCGCAAAGCTCCAGAGAGCGGTGGATGAGCTGGCTCGACTGACGGAGGGATCGGAGCCCTGACGCTACGGGCGCCAGAAACGACGTGGGGCCCCGGGCGGGTGAAGGGCTTGTGCCCCGCGCCGCGGCAGGGCAGCATCCTCGGAGTTCCCACCGATTCCGGACAGAATTTCATCGGAGAGGCTCTCATGCGCAGTTTGCTCGCGCTCCTGGCCGTGTTCCTGCTCCCGCTGGCCCTCGTTCCCGCCGGCGCCGTGGGACAGGACCCCCGCCCGCTGACCCTGGAGGACTACGGACCCTGGAGCCGAATCAACCAGGTGGTGCTCTCCCCCGACGGGCTGTGGCTCGCGTACGCCGAACGGCCCAACGACGGCGACGCCAGATTCCGGGTGCGTGAGCTCGACGGCGACCGGGCCCATGAGGCCGTGAACGGAGTTGGAGCGGAGTTCTCGGACGACGGTCGCTGGGTGGCCTTCCTGACGACGCCTCCGGAGGAGGAGGCCGAGGGGATGCGCGAGAGCCGGACTCCCGTTCCGCGGACGCTCCACGTGATCGACCTGCGCAGTGGAGACAGAAGCGAGGAGGCCGGGGTCCGCTCCTTCACCTTCTCGGGTGACGGACGCTTCCTCGCCATCCACCGCGACCGGTCCGATCCCGATGCCGACCACGCGGGCTCCGACCTGCTCCTCCGTGACCTGCGGGCCAGCACCGTGCTGAGCTTCGGGAACGTCTCGGAGTACGGGTTCAATGACGCCGGGAGCCATCTGGCGTACCTGGTGGACGCCGCCGGGAAGGCAGGGAACGGCGTGTACGTGGTGACCGCGGCGGATGGCCGCATACGACCGATGAGCACCGGGCCCGACCGATTCGAGGATCTCGCGTGGAACGAGGCGGGTGATGCCCTGGCTGTCCTTCGGGGCACGGAGCCGGAGGGCTCCGTGCGGCGGGCCAACGTCCTGGTGGTGGCAGTGGACGTCCCCTCGGCTGCCCCCCGGGTCGCCACGTACGACCCGGCCACCGACGCGTCCTTTCCGGAGGACTACGTCCTGTCCGAGCTGGCCGACACCCGATGGACCGAGGATGGAGCCAGGGTGCTCGTGGGCATCAAGGCGCAGGAGCAGGAAGTCGAGGAGGGCGACGAGGAGACGGCCGATGTGGATGTCTGGCACTGGGCCGACGACCGCCTCCAGTCGGTCCAGAAGGTTCAGGCCGACGCGGACCGCCGGTACACGTATCTGTCGGCGTACAGCGTCGAGGCCGACCACTTCGTCCGTCTGGCCACCGACGCCATGCGCCGGGTGGACGTCACCGACGATGGCCGCTGGGCGATCGGACGCAACGACGAGGCCTACCGCGGTGACCTGACGACGGAGGGCGGTCGGGCGGACTACGTCCGCCTCGACCCGGGGACCGGGGACGCACGCGTGGTCGTCTCCGGGATCCGGCGCCCCGTGGGGACGTCCCCGGACGGTGAGTGGTTCCTATACGTGAAGGACGGGGCCGTGCACGCGACGAACCTGGAGTCCCTGGAGACCACGAACCTGTCGACGTCCACCGGCATCGACTTCATGGACGCCGAGTTCGATCGGGTGGCCGAGCGCCCCGCGTATGGAGTGGGGGGGTGGACGGAGGACGGGGGCGTCATCCTGTACACCCGTTACGACGCCTACGTCGTCCCGCTGGCGGGCGGGCCGGCGCAGGCTCTGACAGGCGACATGGGAGGCCGGGAGGAGATCCGCTTCCGCGTCGTTCGCCTCGACCCCGACGAGGATTGGGTGGAGCCCGACGGAGCGTTGCTGTCGGCGTACGGCGAGTGGACCAAGAGGTCGGGCTACTTCCGCGCCCGTCCCGGCGGTGATCCCCAGGAGCTCTTCTTCCGGGACGAGATGATCGGACAGGTCAGGAAGGCCGCCGACGAGGACCGGGTGGTGTTCACCCGGCAGACGTTCCAGCAGTTCCCCGACTACTGGACCAGCGACCTGCGTTTCCGCGACCCGCGACGGGTCACCGACGCCAACCCCCAGATCGCCGAGTTCGCCTGGGGGCGGCGGGTGCTTTTGGACTACGTGGACGAGCGGGGCAACCAGCTGCAGGCCACCCTGGCGCTGCCCGCAGGATACCAGGAGGGTGAGCGGTATCCCATGATCATCTACTTCTACGAGAAGATGAGCCAGCGGCACCACCAGTTCTCCATGCCCGTCTACGACGACAGGCCCCACATGTCCACCTACGCCAGCAACGGCTACCTGGTGCTCATGCCCGACATCGTCTATGACGACGGATACCCGGGAAGCTCCGCGCTGGACGACGTCACGGCGGCGGCGAGGAGGGCCATCGATCTGGGCTACGCCGATCCCGACCGCATAGCGCTTCAGGGACACTCCTGGGGCGGGTACGAGACGTCCTTCATCCTCACCCAGACGGACATGTTCGCCGCCATCGTCACGGGGGCGCCTCTGACCAACCTCATGTCCATGAACAACATCCTCTACAAGCGGACGGGCAGCCAGAACGGACCCATCCTCCAGTGGAGCCAGGGCCGCATGGGCGATCAGCCCTGGGACGATTTCGAGCGGTGGGTCAGCCAGTCGCCGGTGCACCACGCCCCGGAGATCTCCACGCCGTTCCTCATCCTTCACGGCACGGCGGACGGAGCGGTAGACTGGAACCAGGGTCTCGAGCTCTACACCGCTGCACGCCGGCTGGGCAAGGAGGTCATTCTCCTTTCGTATCCGGACGAGCCCCATCACTTGAGCAAGGAACCCAACCAGAAGGACTTCCAGATCCGGATGAAGCAGTTCTTCGACCACTACCTCATGGACGCCGAGGCCCCGGAGTGGATGCACACGGGGATCCCGTTCCTCGAGAAGGGGAAGGACGGCACCGGCACGAAGAAGGTGATCAGCTGACATGTCTCGAGAAGCGATGAGAACGAGGACGAGGCGGCAGGGCCTCGTGGGCCTGGGAGCGATCCTTCTGGTCTGGGGACTTCTGGGAGCGGGGCCGGGACGGCGAGCCGGGGCACCCACGGTCACGTGGCGGCCCGAGCGCCCGGTGCAGGGGCACCTCTTCGTTCTCCGGGTCACGCCGGGCCCGGAGGGGCGACCCGTCTCCGTGGAGGGAACGGGCGGTGGGGAGACCCTGCACTTCCAGGAGACCGGGGGAGGGGCGTTCGAGAGCCTGGCGCCGGTGCCCATCGACGCGAGCGGAAGCCTCGGCCTCGAGATCACGGTGCACTACGCCGACGGTCGGGAGGACACGCTCACCCCCGACGTGCCCGTCGGATCCGGCGCGTACGTCCACGAGCAGCTCACGGTGGCGCCGCGCTTCGGAGCGCCGCCGGACTCGGCGGACCGCGCCCGACTGGCTCGGGACCGGGCGAAGGCCGCCGAGGTCTCCCAAGCGGCCCACCGCACCTCCCGCATCTGGACCGACGAGCTGGTGATGCCCCGGAACGCCCGGGTCACCAGCGGGTTCGGCGACGGCCGGGAGTTCAATGGCCAGATCTCCAGTCGCCACATGGGCCTCGACCTGGACGGACAGCCCGGTGACACGGTGAGGGCCGTGGCCCGGGGTGTGGTGGCCCTGGTGGACGAGTTCCTGCTCGCCGGGAAGATCGTGTACCTGAACCACGGCGCCGGCCTGCTGAGCGGCTACTTCCACCTGAGCCAGCAGCTGGTCTTGGAGGGTGACACCGTGGAGGCGGGAACGCCCATCGGACGGGTGGGCGCCACCGGACGGGTCACGGGCCCACACCTGCACTGGGTGGTGCGCTACGGCTCGACCAGCGTGGATCCCCGGAGCCTGATGGCCGTGGGGGGAGGAAGGTAGACGCGACCCCGAACGTCTCCTCCTCTACCCGCCTGTGGCCTGGCGCGCCTCCACGACGAAGACGTGGTCGACTGGGGCTTCGGACCACAGATCGAGGAAGCGGCGGTAGGCGTCCGACGCGGCCTGGTCGTCACCGGAATCCCGGAGGGCCCGGGCCTCCTGGAGCACGCCGTACCATCCGAGTTCCGTATTTGCCAGGGAAGCGAAGTACTGGCTGGCGTCCTCGAAGCGGCCCTCCTGAGCGGCCAGCGTTCCGAGCCACAGACGTAGCCGGCCGGACAGTCCGAACATGGCCTCGGGACGCAGCTGGATCGCGCGCATGGCTCGGTCGGCACCGCCGAGATCACCGTTCTGCCAGGCCGCATAGGCGTCCAGGGCGTCGCTCCCGGCCTGCAGCCAGGCCGCCCACCCCTCGTTACCCTGCTCCTCCGCCTCCGCGAGGCCCCCCTGGAAGCCCTGGCGGGTCGCCTCCACCCTCGGAGCGTCACCGGTCTCGACGGCACGGGCTCCTGTGTCCAGGAGACATTCGGCGCTTCCG
>JARRLD010000010.1:0-25477 GCA_037387345.1 Gemmatimonadota bacterium | reverse complement strand
ATGGATCGCACGGCCGGGGTTTCGGAGAAAGCACCCACCCCTCCCCGCGTAAGCCACGCGCCCAGCGCCAGGATCACCGCCACAGCCGCCACGGCCCCGGGTGCGAGGTGGGCGGCGGAGGACGGTGGCCTGGCCGATCCACCCCCTGCCGGCTCCGCGGCGGGCAGCCGCCCGGCGGCCGGGCCGCGTCGGGCAGGCGTGTAGCTGAAGCCGGGCTGGTCCAGCGCCTCCCGGAACTGGACGGCGCTCTCGAAGCGATCCGCCGGGAGCTTCTCCAACGCCTTCGCCAGAACGGAGGCCACATGGGGCGGGACCGCGGTGCGGGTATCGGTGACCGGCCGCGGAGTCTCGGTAAGGATCCGCACGAGGATCGCCTGGGCGGACGGGCCCGTGTGGGGCGGGTCGCCGGCCAGCATCTCGTACAGCACGCAGGCCAGGCTGTACACATCCGAGCGAGCGCTGAGGTCGCGGTCCGCCGTAGCCTGCTCCGGGCTCATGTAGTGGGGCGTCCCCAGCGACAGGCCCGTCTCGGTCATCCGCCCCCCGCCCGCCGCGCTGATGGCCAGGGCGATCCCGAAGTCCGCCACCACCGGCTGCCCCGCATGCAGCAGGATGTTCTCTGGCTTGATGTCCCGGTGAATGACGTCCCGCTCGTGCGCGTACTGCAGTGCGCCGGCCACCGCCCGGGCGATGCTCACGGACTCGTCCACCGAGAGCTGTCGCTCACGGTCCAGCCGGTCCCGGAGCGATTCGCCCTCCACGAACGGCATGACGTAGTAGAGGAATCCGTCAGCTTCGCCCGAGTCGAACAGGGGGAGGATGTTGGGGTGTTGGAGCGAGGCCGTGGTCCTGATCTCGGTGACGAACCGCTCGCCGCCGATGACCGCCGCCAGCTCCGGCTTCAACACCTTGATGGCCACCTTGCGGCCATGCTTCAGATCGTCCGCCAGATAGACGGTGGCCATCCCGCCCTGGCCGAGCTGACGCTCCAGATGGTAGCGGCCTTCGAGGGCGGCGTTCAGTGGGGCGATGGGATCCGACATCGGGAGGGTCTCGGGGGCAAATTGAAGGCGACTTCCATGATAGGGTGTGGCAGGCCGATCCGGACAGGGTATCGCTTCGTCCGCCGGACCCGGCCGCTATCCCCTCAACAGATTGATGGAGACCGTGGCCAGCTCCGAATCGGGGTATCGACGAGAGTAGGCGCGGGTCGGCGATAGGCCGGCCTCGGCCGCCACCCTTTCGAACACGTCGATCTCCAGGATGTACTGGTCCGAGTACCCGTGCGTCGCATCGTAGGCGGTCACCGGGGTGCGGCCCAGGTTGGCCGCCCCGACTTCCGGAGGCAGCGTATGGAGCTCGATCACCAGGAGCCCGAAACGGTCGATGTAGGGCGCCCAGCGGCTCAGGTGCTCCTTCAGGGACTCCTCGACGTCCTCGTTTCTCAGGCGCCTTCCCATGCTGGCGAAAGCGCCTGTCGAGGTGCTCACCCTATCGCCTGAGCCGTTCGACGGAGCCCTCCACGGCCGATTGTGATCGAGGAAGGTCCTCACGTTCAACAGGTCCCTCATATCGATTCGGTAGTCGTCCATCAGGTCCCGGGCCAGCTGGTCGGGACGACCAACGTCGCCCTGAATCACCTTCGCCCAGATGTCCGCGTGGGTGAGGTTCGTGCGGGTCACCCGGAGCGCCGTCTCGTTGAAGTCGACGCCGACCAGGAAGAGCGGGTGGTCTTCCAGCATTGCCCCGCGCGTCGTCTGATTCTCGATCACGCCGAAGAGGTGCTCGAGGAGCGCTCCGTTCCCGCAACCCACGTCGACGATGCCTTTCGGCTGGTCTGCGATGGGCCGGTTGAACAGCTCGACGATCACCTCGTCGATCGCCCTGAAGTACGCCGCGTGCGCCCCGCCGCTGCCCCACACGTTCACCTCCCGGTCGACGTGCCGCTCCGGCCCTCCCGGCCGCTCGGGGCGGAGCGCCTCAGGGTCGCCGAACAGCAGGTCGTCGAGACGCCGCAGCGTCGGGATGTATGAGACCGTGACTCCATAGGCGCTCGCCCGTCGAGCGAAGAAGAGGCCCTTCTCGGTGAAGCTCAGGGTTCCGTTCCGTTCCGTGAACCACCCCAGGTCGGTGAACATCGAGAGGAGCCGGCCGAAGCTGTCGGCGTCGCGGTGGAACTCCTCGGGCCGAAACGACGCCTCCATGAAGTACTTGTGGAACATGCCGCTCATGCCGAGGCGGACGATGGTGGGCCCTAAGAGCGCGCCTTCAATGTGCGCGAAGATCTGCTCGAGGACGCGACCGGCCTCCCCACCTCGAGGCAGCTTCACGCCGTAGCGCTCGGCATACCCGCGATACACCGTCTCCATCCGCCGGAACGGCTCCTTCTCGAACCTCCGCGGATGGAATCCGCCGGTGAACCGCATGAAGTCGACCACGTCGCGGTAGAGCCCAACATGCTCGAACGCGATCCGCCCGGCCTCCGTCGGCGCGTACCGGACATCGTCCCCCCCGCGGTCGAGCTCCTGCACGATCCAGCCCTGCGATGCCAGGACCCGAAGCGCGACGTTCAGGTAGCCTCCGTTGGCGCTGAACCGGCGTTCCAGCTCCGATAGCGCCACCGTGCCTGCGTCCGTCAGCGCCGCCAGCACTCCCTTCTCGGCCAGCGCGTGGGCCGTCGGCGCGGTGACGATGCCGTCCAGATGGCGGAACAGCGTCCCCCGGAGCGCTCTCTTTTCTTCGTTCGTGAGCATGGGCGGATGGCTGGGATCGGAAGCCGACGACGGCGGTGGGACCAGGAGAAGGATAGGACATCTACGGACGCTGTCGAGCCGAGGACAGCGCACGGCAGGCCAATAAGGGAAACCTATCCGAACCGACCCACCCACCCTATCGTAGGCCACGCTCCATGAAACCACGGTTCCGCCAATGCCCGACGATCCGGTCCATCGCCTGAACACGGCCCTCGAGGGTCGCTATCGGATCCAGCGCCCCCTCGGCGAGGGTGGCATGGCCACCGTCTACCTTGCGGACGACCTCAGGCACGACCGCAGGGTCGCGATCAAGGTGCTGAAGCCCGAATTGAGCGCCGTCATCGGCGCCGAGCGCTTTCTCGCCGAGATCAAGACGACCGCCAATCTTCAGCACCCGCACATTCTGGCGCTCTTCGACTCGGGCGCGGCGGGTTCCTTCCTCTTCTACGTGATGCCGTACGTAGAGGGAGAGTCGCTCCGTGACCGGATCGACCAGCAGAAGCAGCTTCCCGTGGATGAAGCTGTGCGGATTTCGGTCCACGTGGCGAGCGCGCTGGACTACGCGCACCGGCAAGGGGTCATCCACCGCGACATCAAGCCGGCCAACATTCTGCTCCACGACGGCGAGCCGGTGGTGGCGGACTTCGGGATCGCGCTGGCCGTGAGCAATGCGGGGGGAGGCCGACTCACCGAGACAGGCCTCAGCCTGGGCACACCGCACTACATGAGCCCCGAGCAGGCGACGGCGGATCGGGAGCTCAACGCCCAGTCGGATATCTACGCGCTCGCGTGCGTGACCTACGAGATGCTCACCGGCGCCCCGCCCTTCACGGCGTCCACGGCGCAGGCCGTCCTCATGCAGATCTTGACCGAAGACGCCAAGCCGGTAACGGCCGTTCGAAAGTCGGTACCACCGCACGTGGAGGCCGCGCTCGCCAAGGCGTTGGAGAAGCTGCCGGCCGACCGGTTCAGCACGGCCGAGGCGTTCGGGAAGGCCCTGCGGGACCCCGGGGCGACCGAGGCGAGGCGCGCGGCGAGTGGGGCTCGGGCGGCGCCGGGCGGGAGCGCCGTGCGACGGAAGCAGCTGGTGTGGCCGGGGATCGCCGCCGTGATGACGGTGGCGGCGGTGCTGGGGTGGACGGGGCGGAGTGAGCCGGAGCGGCAGGTCACCCGACTCGTCATTCCCACGGGGAACGAGGCGGGGCTCGCCGAGAACCTCCCACGCTCGCTGGCCATCAGCCCCGACGGCCGGACCCTCATCTACATGCAGGACGACGTGTCGGGGTCCCTGCGCACCTACGCTCGCGATCTGGCGTCCGACCAGTCACGCCGGATCTTCGAGGCTCAGATCGCGCAGGCCGCGTTCTCCCCGAGCTCGGAACAGGTCCTGCTGCACGACGGAGCGAATCTCCGCGTATTGGGCCGCGAAGGAGGCGGGGCGGCGATCCTCGCCTCGAACGTCCAGCAGATCTCCACCGTTCTGTGGAGCCGGGACAACTGGATCTACTACACCGATCTCGACGGGTCCCTCCAGCGCATCCGCCCGGACGGATCGGAGCCCGAGACGATCTCACTCGCGGAGGGCGTGGAGCTCGTCTTCCCCCAGGCTGACCTGCCCGAGGCGAACGGACTGATCGTCGAGAGTCCGCTGGACCAGTCCATGGGCTTCCTGGACCTCGCGTCCGGTGAGCTGACCCGCATCCACGCAGGTCGTGAAGCCTGGGTCGTCGAGGACGAATACCTGGTCTGGGTCGATGACGGTCGGCTTCTCGGGCAGCGGCTCGACCCGAAGTCGGGTGCGGTGAGCGGCACGGCGGTGGACCTCCTGGGCGGGATCGCCCTGACGAGATACGTCGGCGTCCCGTTGATCGCCGTCTCCCGATCCGGAACACTGGTCTTCGTCCCCGGCAACCCTGAGCAGGATTCGGAGAATCTCGTCGTCGTCTCGCGCGACGGCGTGCGGGCGACCCGAAACATCTCGGTCAGGAGCGATCTCGGCCTCACGATCTCCCCGCAGGGCGATCGCGTCACCTTCGAAGAGCGTCCCGACAACCTCGGCGACGTGTACGTGGTCGATCTGGCCCGAGGTCTCAAGACCCGGCTGACCTTCGGGGCGGGTGCTGTCTACCCCACCTGGAGTCCGGACGGCTCACGGGTCGCCTATTACCGTGTCGTCGACGGTGAGTACGGGCTGTTCTGGCGGCCCTGGGACGGCTCCGGCGTGGAAGAGGTTCTCCTCGACGGCCCGGGCCGCGAGATCGAGGTACGGTTCTTCCCGGACGGCGAGCGAATCCTGGTGCGGCAGGGCGACCGATCCGCGGCGGACGGGACCGACCTCTGGGTCTATCGGATCGGGGAGCCGGACTCGGGCCGGGCCATCACTTCCGGAGGCGGCAACGAGGTCGCGCCCCGACTCTCCCCGGACGGGCGGTACGTGGCCTATGCCACGGACGAGCTGGGTCCGACGCAGCAGGTGTTCGTCCGGTCCATCGAAGATCCGCGGGAGCGCTGGCAGATCTCTGATCAGGACGGTGGAAACGAACCTCTGTGGAGTCACGACGGAACGGAATTGTTCTACCGCCGGTCGGGCGTGCTGATGGCCGTTTCCGTCGAGATCGAGCCCACATTCCGTCGGCTCTCGGAGCCCGTTGAGCTCTTCTCCACCGTCGGCCTGAGCGGGAATACCAACCACACGGCTTACGACCTCATGCCCGACGGCAAGACCTTCTTGTTCATCGAAGCTCCTCAGGGCACCGAGACCCACATCGTCATCAACTGGGTGGAGGAGCTGCGAAGGCGCCTCGGGAGATGACCTAGCGGGTCACGTTCTCGATCACGACGATCCTGTCGGGCTCTCGGGGATTCAACAATCGGACGAAAACGAACTGTTGGTCGTCCGGGCCCACGGCATATTCGCGATGAAAGTAGCTCGAGTGGAAGCGGCTCGCCGAAAAGAGCACACGGGGCTCGCCGAAGACGAACGTGGGTCCGGGCGTGATCGGTACGCTCACGAGGTTCCCATCTCCGTCTCGGTAGAACAGCTCACGCCCGGTGTGGCCCCAGGCGGGTTCCGTCCCGCCATGGGGTGAGACCAGCCAGTTCCCTTCGTTCGTGTTCGGGAACGGTCGTACCCGCACCTGTGGACGGCCCGTCTGGAGGGTGACGTAGGCCAGCCATCGACTGTCCGGCGAGACCACGGGCTGGGCCTCCTGGACCGGCGTGACCACAAGAGGGACGCGGGTCGTGTCGCCGTCGCTCCGAAGCGCATACAGATCGCTCACGCCCGCGCCGCCGGTGCGGTAGACGATCCAGCGGCCATCCGGCGAGAAGACCACCTCGATGACGTGCGCCGGGTCGAACACCAATGGCCTTTCCGCCTCGGTGCCGTCGGCGCGGCGGATATAGGTCCCGCGGTGAGTCGGACTGCCCCGGTCCGCCACGTATGCCAGGTGGCTCCCGTCCGGCGTCCACTCGGGGCGCATACCTCCCTCGAAGCTCAGCTGGGTCATCTGGCCGTTGTCGAGCTCCCGGATCCAGATCTGGCCATCCAGGGTCAGGGCGAGCCGACGCCCGTCGGGCGAGAGCATCAAGGCGCCATTGAGGGTGAGCTGATCCGTCCATGCGGGGTCGACCGGGCGCACTACGCCGTCTCTCGTCACCCACACGACGTCCGTGGTGTCTCGCGTGTCGCTGCTCGTCGTGTAGATCAGCGTGCCGTCTCTCGACGTCGTGAAGTCCGGTACATAGTCAGGTGCACCGGGCCCCCCGTAGGCAACGCCCTCGGCGATCACCCGAGCTTGACCGACCAGTTCCAGGCTCCGTTCGTCGAAGGACTGGATCATCAGGGGTGCGGAGACCTCCCGGGCGAAGATGAGGTGCCCGCGCACGTACTCGGCGTACAGACCCTCCGTCAGGACGCGAACCTCCCCGGTGGCCGCGTCGGCCACCGCGATCTCACCCTCGCTCAGTCCTTCCTGCTGCTCGTGCTTGATGACGAAGAGGATGCCCCGACCGCCCGGAAGGGCATAGGGCCAAATATGGTCGCTCTCGCCCGAGGCGGAGTCGAGCATCGTGAACGGGACGGGGTTCCCTCCGGCAGCCGGCACACGCATCAGGCCGACGTCCCCCGTACCGTCGGCGTAGATGAACCCGTCCTCCGACCAGGTCGCGCCCGCGTAGCCGATGCCGCTCGTCGCCACGGGCACCACCTGCCCGCCCGTCGCCGGTACGACCTTGATGGTTCCGCGTGGGCTGATGAACCCGATCATGCCGCCGTCGGGTGAGAAGAACGGCACCTCGGCGCCCCCCGTCCCCGACAGTTCGGTCGCCCGCAGCTGATCCCGCGGGAGGACGAACAGTCGCCGCTCTCCTGCCTCCCCTTCATGCAGGTACGCGAGACGGGAGCCGTCGGGTGACAGCGCCACGCGCCGGAACCACCCGCCGACCTCCTGCCCGGCGGACAGCTGCATCACGTATCGTCGGACGGGAGTGTCGGCGGCGGGTCCGGGCCGGAGCCACCCCCACAGGGCGAGGACGGCCAGAACGCCCAGGGCGACGAGGACCGGGGGAGAGATAGCGGCGCGCAGGGGTGGCTGCGGCGACGCGCCACTCACCCCGATTCCCTTGAACCCCGGGTCCGCGAGCGCGTCCGCGAACGCCGCGGCCGTCGGGAACCGGTCCGCCGGCAACTTCTCCAGCGCCATCATCACTGCCGCCGCCACGTTCGGCGGCACCGATTTCCGCAGCTCCCGCACTGGCTGCACCGGCTCCGCGACGATCTTGAAGATCACCGCCTGCGCCGTGCTCCCCGTGTGCGGTGGCTCCCCCGCCAGCATCTCGTACAGCACGCTCGCCAACGAATACACGTCCGCGCGACCCGTGAGCTCCCGGTCCGCCGTTGCCTGCTCCGGGCTCATGTAGTGCGGCGTGCCGATGCTCGTCCCCGTCTCCGTCATGCGCCCACCGGCCGCGGCACTCACCGCGAGCGCGATCCCGAAGTCCGCCACCACAGGCCGGCCGTCGTGCACCAGGATGTTCTCCGGCTTGATGTCGCGGTGGATGATGCCGTTTCGGTGCGCGTAGTCGAGCGCGTCGGCCACGTCCCTGGTGATCCGCACAGCCTCGTCGATCGAGAGCTGCGTCTCGCGATCGAGCTTGTCGCGAAGCGTTTCGCCCTCGACGTACGGCATGACGTAGAACAGGAAACCGTCCGCCGTGCCCGAATCGAAGAGCGGCAGGATGTGCGGGTGCTGTAGCGATGCGGTGGTCTTGATCTCCTGCACGAACCGTTCGGCGCCCAGCACGGCCGCCAACTCCGGCCGGAGCACCTTGAGCGCCACCTTCCGGTCGTGCTTCAGGTCTCCGGCGAGGTACACGGTGGCCATGCCCCCAGCGCCGAGCTCGCGCTCGATGCGGTAGCGGCCCTCCAGGGCCGCGTTCAGGCGCGTTGTGGTATCGGGCATGGGCAGGGCCTCGGGACCGTCGGGCAAGGGGCCATGATAGGATGAATCCGGCCACGGGGGACAGGGCCGCCCTCTCATCAGGTCGTGGCGATCCTCACGCATTCCCTGACCGGAGTCCGAGGTCCGCGGATCGCAGAAGAGGATTCGGTTCCAGGACGCCTTTGGTTCCGTCCTGCGTTTCGAGGGCTTCCCGGACGTCGTTTCGTGAAACAGGAATCCGGGCGCCATCTCGAATGGGCGGACTGGTCTTTCCCCCCGCCGTGCCTGGCCTTGGGCCGCACGGCACCGGCGGCCGTGAGGATGGCACGACAGTTGTGTGTCACCTACGACCGTGCGTGATCCAGACTCCTGCGAGCCTGGGACCGAAGCCGTGCTTGTGGAGGGACGGAATGGAGGTGCAGGGCCCGGTGGAAGCGCGTGGTGCGAGCGCGGGGCGTATCCTCGTGGTCGACGGTGATCGACGGTTTCGGCTCGCTACAGCCGAGCTCCTCCGCCGGGACGGCCACGACGTCGACGTCGCGGAGGACGCAGCCGGGGCACTGGCCCTGCTGGAGGCCGAGGCCTTCGACCTCGTCGTGCTGGGAACGTGCCCCTCCGGCGCGGAGGCAGGTTCACCGGTGGAGGTCCTGCGCACGCCGGGACTGCGTGTACCGGTCCTCAAGATCGGCGGCCGCCGAACGATCGATGCGGCGGGACCGCGTCACGAGAAGGCGGACCATGTCCTGCCCATGCCCTTCGATCCGGAGGCACTGACCACGACGGTGACAGAGTTGGTGGAGCGGCGCCGGGCTGTGGACCAATTCTACCGGCGGGGCTTGAGGACCATGGTGGGCCGTTCGCGCGCCATGCAGGAGGTCTTTGAGGCTGTTCGGCGAGTCGCGCCCACAGAGGCCACGGTACTGATCACCGGGGAGACCGGCACGGGCAAGGAGATGCTGGCCCGTGCTCTCCACGACCTCTCGGGCCGAGTGTCAGGCCCGTTCCTTCCGGTGAGCTGCACAGCGTTGGCTGACGGCACCCTGGAGAGCGAGCTCTTCGGCCACGTGCGCGGAGCCTTCACCGGGGCCGTGACAGACCGTACGGGGTTGTTCGCAGCCGCGCGGGGCGGAACCATCTTCCTGGACGAAGTGGGCGATCTCGGCACAGCGTTGCAGAAGCGTCTGCTGCGCGCGCTCGAGGAGTGGAAGGTGACTCCCGTGGGTGCCGTGCAACCCATTCCCGTGGACGTCCGGATCGTGGCGGCGACGCGCCGGAATCTCGGGGCCGAGGTCAGCCATGGGCGGTTCCGAGAAGATCTACACTACCGCCTCAGTGTCTTCCCAATCGCCGTCCCGCCCCTGCGCGAGCGTGTTGCCGACATCCCTCCCCTTGTGGAAGCAGCCCTGAGACGAGTGCGCCAGCGGAGCGTTCGACCCGACGATGTCTCGTTCTCCCCCCTCGCCATTCGGCTTCTGCGTGCCTACGACTGGCCCGGGAACGTGAGAGAGCTCTTCAGCGTGGTAGAGAGCGCTGCGCTCCGGGCCGGGGGGGCCCGCATCCGGGCCGAGCACCTGCCGGCGCGCCTCCGGGACTCCCGCAGAAGCGGAGCCGCGCCGGGACAGAAGGGGCAATACCGAGCCACGTCACCGGAGGACGAGCGGAACGCGATCGTCGCGGCGCTCGAGGAAGCGGGAGGCGTGCGAACCCGGGCTGCGTACATCCTCGGAATGAGTCGCACCACGTTGTGGAGACGCATGAAGGAGTTCGGGCTCGGTGAAGGGTGACCTCGATCTCGAAGGTGTTTCAGAGGTCTGGGGTGGGAGGACGAAACGTGTTTCGTGAAACGCCGCACCCCGACGAGCCAATCGACTGACATCCGCGTAAGTCACATGGTGACAACAAGATAAATAAACGTCGATCTCCCTGGCCTGATGGCACGGACTTTGTGTTCCGAGTTTGTACGTCTACCCAAGACCAGGAGAGGAAGACCATGAGGTTCCTCGTTCGACCATCCCTGTGGGTCGCTGCGCTGCTCACGGTCCTGTCGGCATGCGACGACCCCGTGGAACCGGAGGGCATGCAGCCGCTGGACCCCGCAACGGCTCCTCGGGCGACCATCGATCGGTTCAGCGACGCCGCCGGTACCCTGTTCGTACGAAGCGCGAGCTCAGGACTCCCTGCAGCTGGTGCAGCCATCGACTTCGACCAGGCCCCGTTCATAACGCAGGGGCTGGGCCCCGACGGCCAGGTCGTCCGCTATTACAACTTCGACGTCATGCCCACGGCTCCGGCGCCGATCTGGGTCTTCTTCGCCGAGGGGAGCAGCACCCCGTTGGCGGGCCAGCTGAACGTCATCGACGTCATCCCTGGGGACGACGGCTACAGTGACTTCTGGCAGGTCATGAAGGTCACGGTGCCCGCGGACTACGTCCCGAACACGGTGACCAGCATCCAGGGCATCATCGGCGCCGGGTTCTTGGTCGAGGTCACCGACATGGTGGTGAACTGCCCCGTGGTGCCGGAGGGCTCCGTCGCACGGGAAGGACCCGGTGCCAACGGGCTGACCATGGGATGGCGCAGGGACCAGGTGGTCTTCTACTTCGACTTCGACGAAGCTCCAGTGAGGGCCGCCGCGGACGGGACGGTGCCCACTTCGCCCATCTTCGTGTCGTTCAACGTCGATCCCGATCAGGAGGGCGGTGGGCCCGGGTCGGGGTTCATGACACAGGGAAGCTCCGAGCAGACCCACAACGTGGTGGCCACGATCCCCACGGACGCTGGGTATTCGCCGCTTTGGGGAGTCCATCCGTATCGCAACCAGTACTTCGACCAGGTCTTCAACCTCGAGTCTGCCCAGGCGATCGAGAACTTCGGCCACGTTGCGAACGTGAACTGCCCCGTCGTCTTCGTGGGCGACCCACCGGGCAACCCGGCGGTAGCCGCCAAGACCGTGGTCGACCGCTTCAGCGATGCTGCCGGCAGCCTCTTCGTTCGCAGCGCGAACGCGAGTCTTCCCATGCCCGGTGAGCCCATCGACTTCGACACCGGTCCCTTCATCACCCAGGGCTTCGGTCCCGGTGGACAGGTCGCGCGGTACTACAACTTCGACGTCATGCCCACGGCGGCCGCACCCATCTTCGCGTTCTTCTACGAGAGCGGAGATGCGGTGCCGAACCAGCTGAACATCGTGGATGTCGTGCCTGGTGACGATGGCTACAACGACTTCTGGCAGGTGGTGAAGGTCACGGTGCCGGATGAATACGTGGCCAACACCATCACCGGCGCGCAGGAGCTCGTCGAAGCCGGGTACACGACCGAGTTCACGGACATCGTGGTGAACTGTCCCATCGTACCCGAGGGCTCCACGGCGAGCATGCGGTTGGGTGGCGGCGACACCGGTCTGGTTCAGGGTTGGTACAAGGGCGAGCTCGTCTTCTACTTCAATTTCGTCGAGGCCCCGCTCACCCTGAGCGACGCCGGCACGGTCCCCACGTCACCCATCTTCGTGACGTTCAACATCAATCCGGACCAACCGGGCGGCGGACCCCCGTCGGGCTTCATGACCGAGCCCGGGACGGACCAGACCCACAACGTTCTCGCCACCGCTCCCGGTGACCAGGGCTACTCACCGCTGTGGGGCGTCCACCCCTATGACAACCAATTCTTCGATCAGGTGCTCGATCTGACGTCCGCCGCGGCCATCGAGAACTTCGGCCACGTGGCCAACGTCAATTGCCCAGTCGTGTTCGTCCAGTAGGTCGAGGACCTATCGCCGCCACCATGGCGGAGCCCGGGGGCTGCGGCCTCCTGGGCTCCGCCCCAAAGGACAGACCGGTCATGAAGAAGATGATCCTCTGCATACTCGTCGCCCTGGCCATGGCTCTCTCACTCGATTCGGTGGCCGCTCAATCCGTGGCCACCCGCACCCCCAATCTCACCGGAGGTTGGACCGCTCCCCCGGGGGTCGTACAGTTCAACTTCCTGCACCGCTACTCCATGAGCGACGCCCCGCTCCGCAAGATCACCAACACCCCCACCTTCATGGTAGGCACCGGGATCGCGGATTGGCTCATGGCCGGCTTCACGTACGGGTCCAACTCGGCCCTGGTGCCGGCGTATCCCAACGAGTGGGAGCTGTACGCTCGGGCCCTGCCGCTGTCCAGGACGAAGGGGGCCCCCGTGGACGTCTCTGCGCAGGCGGGATACAACCTGGCCTCGGAGAGCGTGGACGGAGAGATCCTCGTCGCCCGGGGCCTCGGTCGCTTGAAGCTCCTCGCTGCCGGGCGAGCGTTCTCAGAGGGATACGAAGGCTCCAGGACCCGGTATGCGGTGGCCGGAGGCGCTTCGCTCAGGCTCACCTCCTCCGTGTCTCTGGGCGCCGACTACGGAGTCTTGCTCGACCGGGTCGGAGATGAGCCTGCGGCGTGGGGTGCAGGGATCCAGCTCGGCGTGCCCTTCACGCCGCACAGCGTCTCGATCCATGCGACGAACGTGGGAACGGCCTCTCTGGAGGGGGCGTCCCGGGGCACGCGCACGCGGTGGGGCTTCGAATACACGGTACCCATCACGCCACGTCGGTATCTGCCCCGAGGGGGAGGAGACGACCACGAGGACGCCGCCGCCTCGAGCCAGATGCGCACCTCCGACATCACGGTGCCCACGGAAACGAGCCGCGTCGAGCCGGTGGATGACATGATGGCTTCGGCGGACACCGTCCGGATCGACATCGCGAACCTCAACTTCAGCCAGGCGGACGTCATGGTCGATGTCGGAACGACGGTCGTCTGGACGAACCGCGACCCGCTCCACCATAGCGTGACCGCCGAGGAGGGCGGCTTCGACTCCGACCTCATCGATCCAAGGGGCTCGTTCGCGCTGACCTTCGACGCCCCGGGTACGTACGCCTACCACTGCACGCCGCACCCCTTCATGCAGGGACGGGTCGTGGTGCGGGAAATGATGGAGGAGAGACGATGAACGACTTGATCGGGGCAAGGCATACCCTCCTCCGCCTCCTCACCGCGGGCGCCGTCTTCTGTGTCGGCGCGTGCAGCGAGCACCAGGAGCTCACCGGACCACCTCCCGGAGAGGTCGTGGAGATCGAGATCCGCAACTTCGAGTTCTCCACATCCGAGCTCCGCGTCGCACCTGGAACGACCGTGCGCTGGCGTAATACCACCACCACGTTCCACACCGTGACCCCCGATGGTCACACGCAGTGGAGCGAGTGGCAGACAGCGGGCGTGGGAGAGACCTTCGACGTCCGGTTCGATCAGGCAGGGACATACCTGTATTTCTGCATTCCTCATCGGTCCCTGGGCATGACCGGGACCATCATCGTGCAGTAGGGCACGTTGATGTTGGCGGGCGCAGGAGCCGGCCAGGAGAGCTCGACCCGCACGCTGCCCCGATGGGGTGCACGGCGCTCCGGTTGCTGATGAGTAGTCCGTCCAGAGCGTTCCACGAAACGGACGGCGTTGAGACGTTCACCGAATCGTCGCGTTGGCACCCGCGGGTGACGAAGCCATAAGACAATAACCAGCATATACTTACGCGGGAAGCGAACCCGTTGTGATCGTGGCATGCTCCGTGCGAGTGGCTGAATACCCGCGGTGAGCCACGCCGCGTATTCACAGCATTCACTGGAGGAGTACGATGAGTCGCATCACTACGTTTGCTGTCCTGCTCGTTGTCATCGGATGCACGGACGCCATGAGCCCGCAGCCGGTTTCCGATGTCGATGCCTCAGCCCAGATGACCACGGTCGCGCCCACGGATGTAGGTGGCGGCGTGTTGACGGCCAACGGATGGTACGAGGCAGAGGAGATCTACTACATCCTCGGGGGCGTCGAGGACGGCGTGACCCAGAAGGGTGAGAACGACCTTTATCTCATCGGCGATGATCGAGCCTACCAGGCCAACGTGGCCGAGTTCATCCCCGGAGAGCCGGGCTACACGCCCCACTGGAACGTGAACAAGGTCCACACTGCGGAGGGCGTGACCCTCGCCGATATCCTCGCCAGCCCCTACGCGTCGGCTCACTATCCGGAGGCGCTCTTCGACGACGTGGAGGACATCCTCGATGCCCAGGCCGCCGGCCTCGTCACGATAGAGCATCCGGGCGTCGTTGTGCTCTGCCCCGTCATCTCGGAGGAGGGTGCCGAGGCGCCGGGCAACACCGAGCTGTCGGAGGACTTCCCGTCCTTCCCGGACACCTTCTAGCGAGGAGAGAAGGCTACGAGACGACCACGTGCCAATTGCCCTCCCCTCGAGCCGGGGGGAGGGCTTCGACTCAGGCGATCCCGAGCTCGCGCATGCGCCTCCAGAGAGTCGTTCGGCTGATCCCCAGGATTTCCGCTGCCCTACGCCTCCTGCCGTCCGCCTCTTCGAGGGCCTGCAGGATCACGTCGAGGTCGCCTTCGTCCGAGGCTCCGCGTGACCAGGCGCTCCTGATCTCTTCCGGAAGATCCTCGTCCGTGATCGTCCCAGACGGCTTGAGTGTAGCCGCGGCCTCGAGCGCCGCGAAGAGCTCTCGGACATTGCCCGGCCAGGGGTAGCCGCGGAGCATCTCGATCGCGAAGGGAGAACAAACGCGGGGCGATCCGTCCTGTCCCGGCAACAACTCGAAGCGACGGGCCACCAGGGCGGGGATGTCCTCGGACCGCTCACGGAGCGGTGGAAGGGGAATGTTGAGCACTCGCAGTCGGTAGAAGAGGTCTTCTCGAATGCGCCCCTGCTCCACCAGGCGCCTCAGGTTCACCTGCGAGGCGGCAATGAAGCGGATGTCGAGAGGGCGGCTCTCCACGCTTCCCACGCGGCGGATACATCGCTCTTCCACGGCCCTCAGCAGGCGAGCCTGCACGGCGGGAGAGGCGTCCGCCACCTCGTCGAGGAAGACCGTGCCCCCTCGTGCTGCCTCGAACAGACCCACCTTGTCACGGGTGGCGCCGGTGAACGAACCTCTCACATGTCCGAAGAGCTCCGACTCGATCAGACTCTCGGTGAGGTCGGCACAGCTCACCACCACGAACGGACCGTCCCGCCGAGACGACAGATCGTGGATGGTACGGGCCACGAGGTCTTTGCCCGTCCCGGTCTCCCCGGTGAGGAGAACCGTGGCCTGGGAACGGGCAGCCCGAACGATGAGGCTGTAGACTTCCTGCATGGACGCCCCACCGCCGACGATCTCGCCGAGCCCGGACAGGCTCGCCTGCTGCCGTCGATTCCCGTTCCCATTCCCGTTCGCCATCACCCCGAGGAGCCCCTGGCGGAGCACGGCGGGGGACAGGGGATAGCGAAGCACCCGGGCGGCCCCGGGAAAGAGCACCCGGGACGCCGCCTCCACCGGCGTACAGCCCGCCAGGATGACGACTGGAACGTCTCCGACTTCCCGGACCAACCGCTCGAGACTCGCGAAGTCCGTATCGGGCCCGACGCAAGGGTTGAGCACCAGGAGCGACGTCTCGTCACTGATGGCCGCCTGACCCTCCTCCTCGCTCACCACCTGCCTGACAAAACATCTGCGATCCTTGAGGGCCTCCCGGATCTGTGCCGCGATGCCTCCGGCCTGGTCCATCACCACCACTCGACTCGCCACATCCCCTCCTCATGGGTCGCCCAACGATGTGGGCGACCGACACGGCCCCCGCCCGTCCCTCTGATCGAGTCCGCCAACTGATTTACCGCGGGGTGCTCCCGGCGATTACACGGCCGCTGCGAGGGCATGACCGGCCAATGCTCATGGGACACCGTGGGGTGCAGACGCCGTACCAGGAGCGCCAGGGGCGGATGGCTGACCTGGCAAGACGCTGCCCTGCATGACGTTGGAACGCTGGTTGAGTCGCCGTCGGTCCCCCGGCCCTCGTTTCACGAAACGTCCCGCCTCTGTTTCATGCGGTTAGGGTGGAACGCGCGGGGCTGTGCCGGTCCACCCGTCACGCCGTCCGGGTCTCGAGCATCCGGCCCTCGCCGAGCTCGATGCGGTCGCGGCCTTCGAGTGCGGCGTCGAGGCGGTCGATCATGCGGAGTTCCTATCGGTTCGCCTCTTCCACGGCGGCTTTCATCTCCTCCACCCACCCCGGGATCACCCGCAGGTAGTGGATCCGGGTCTCGTCCGATGACTGCAGGTAGACGATTCCCCCGTCCCGGGTAGGCGTGTGGGACCAGCCCGGCGTGTCCGACCACCGTGGATCCGAGAGCAGAATCTCCGGAGCGCTCGGCGGTCCCTGCCCGTCCGGGTTCATCTCGACCACGTAGAACGGTCGACCGCCGCCAGACTCGACCTCCGACCCATCGTCTCCGAACGTCCCGTAGTAGACGAGACGGCCGTCGGCGAGCCACCGGCCCTCGGCTCCCTCGTTCGACAACGCGTACCGGCGGCCGAAGTCGGGCCAGCTCTGCAGGATGACGCGGTCTTCACCCTGCGGCGACCAGGCGATCCATCGTCGGTCGGGAGAGATGGCCAGGAAGAAGGGGTCGATCGGGAGGGCCTCGACCCGGGCCGGGGCCGTTCGGGGATCGATCAGTAGTGCGGCGTCTCCTTCCGACGCGACTCCGAGAAGCAGCGAGTCGGCCGACAGGTAGTTCGAGGGCTGTTGGTAGGTGAACCCGTCGCCGACCGTCAGGAGCTCGATCGGCTCGCTCATCCCATCGAGCTCCCGACGCACCAGGGTGTAGCCGTCGTCCGTCGCGACCTTGCGCGTGTAGACCAGACTCCGCCCGTCCGGGCTCCACGCCGCATAGCCGATGAAGAACCCCTCGTCGATGACCTCGAATGTGCCGGTGCGGAGATCGTGAAGCCGCAGCT
Source organism: Gemmatimonadota bacterium (assembly GCA_037387345.1). GTDB lineage: Bacteria > Gemmatimonadota > Gemmatimonadetes > Longimicrobiales > Gaopeijiaceae > SZUA-318. The sequence continues at coordinate 8,477 of JARRLD010000010.1, read as the reverse complement.
CCTGGCCCCGGATGGCCTCGACGACGGTCGCGAGTCGAGTCCCGTCGGGGCTCGGTTCGAACCGGAGATACGCCGCCTCCCCCGCATTCAGCGGAACCACCTCACCGTCGCGTGTGGCCTCGACCAGTCGCCCGACTTCGGCATTCCGGCCCATGGCAAAGACGAGCGTCCCGTCCGGAGTGAGGTCCCACTGCCCGGCTCCGGTGTACGCCTCACGCCGGATATCGCGGAAGAACGACACCGACCGCCCCAGGGTGCGAGCCTCGAGGTCCTCGATCCGCGCGGCCATGAGCGTGCCATCGATGGCGAGATAGACCAGCCACTCGTCGTCGACCATGCGGAACTGCGACCCGCGGACAGTCGCACCGGGTTGGGTTGTGGAGGCGGACCGTGTCCAGAAGTGGAGGTCGATCGGCGCATCCATCGCGCGACTGAAGGCGAACTTCCACGCACCGCCACCGCACAGGATCTCGGTCTCGTCGGCGATGAAGCTCGGGTACAGGCAGTACTCGACCGCCAGGTCGCGCAACGGCCCGGAATCCGGGTCCGTCCAGCGGAGCAGTCGTCCGTCCTGATCCGAATAGACGATGGTGCCGTCCTCCAGCCAGCGCCCCCCGGCCGGGGCGTTCGTAGAGCCGATCACGCTGGGGCTCCCTTCGCCGTCGACGCGCGTGACCCGGAGCTCACCGCCCACGAAGAACGCCACCCGCGAGCCGTCGGGAGAAAGGATGGGGGTGCCGAAGGTGCCCCGCGTCTCCGGGATCGGGCGGGCGTCCATGGACTCCAGGCTGCGCACCCAGAGCTCCTGGAAGTCGCCCCGGTCCGCCTCGTACACAACGAAGCTGCCGTCCGGGGACACCGCCATGGACGGAAGGATTCGGCCGACCACCATCGGTGCGTCGTGCGGGAGCCCTACGTCTCGCGGGCCCGCCGCCGAGCCGGTCCCGCCGGCGGCGGCGAAGGCGATGGCGGCGACGGCTACGACCGACGATCCGATCGCCACCGCCTTCCATGGGCCCCGGTCCCGGGCGTCCGCCGAGTCCGCATCCGGCCCGTGCCGGAAGGCCGGGTCGTTCAGCGCCTGCACGAAGGTATCCGCGCTCGGGAATCGATCGGCCGGGACCTTCTCCAGCGCGCACCGGATCGCCGCGTCCACATTCCTCGGGATGGTCGGGCGCTCTGCGCTCGGGGTGACCGGCGCCCCCGCGATGATCTTCCCCAGCACGGCCTGCGCCGACCCGCCCGAGTAGGGAGGCTCACCGACCAACATTTCATAAAGCACGCACCCGAGCGCGTATACGTCGCTCGGAGGACCGACATGCTGCTCGCCGGTCGCCTGCTCCGGGCTCATGTAATAGGGCGTTCCGACGCTGAGGCCGGTCTCGGTGAGCCGACCACCACCGGCCGCACCGAGTGCGAGCGCGATCCCGAAGTCCGCGACCAGCGGCTCACCGCGGGTGAGCAGGATGTTGGCAGGCTTGATGTCGCGGTGCAGGACGCCCGCTTCGTGGGCACGGCCGAGGGCCGACGCGACCTTCCCGGTGAGCGAGACCGCCTCCGCCACGGGAAGCTGCCCCTCCCGATCGAGCCGATCGCGGAGCGACTCGCCCTCGATGTACGGCATCGCATACCACAGCAGACCGTCACTCTCGCCGCTGTCGAAGAGCGGGAGGACGTGCGGGTGCTGCAGGTTGGCGGTCGTTTCGATCTCGGCCAGGAAGCGCTCCGCACCCACCACGGCGGCCAGCTCCGGACGCAGCACCTTGATCGCGACCTTGCGATTGTGCTTCAGGTCGGCCGCAACGTAGACGGTCGCCATGCCCCCGGCGCCGAGCTCGCGCTCGATGCGGTAGCGGCCTTCGAGGGCCGCGTTCAAGCGGGTGATGGCAGGAGGGTTCACGCGGTCAAGATGCTGAACGGAGGCGAAGTCCGCGAGGCCAGTCCAACAGACTGTGCCAAGAACTGCGCCGTCACCCACCGACGCTGACCAACGCGCCTGACGCAGAAACCCAGCGTTTCCAGCGCGCCTTCCCGATGCTGACACATCCTATCCGTGCCCGGTGACGTCGACGATCCTCCTCACCTATCTGTCGAGTCCTCCAGACTCGACGGACCCCGGCTCCGACAACCCAACTCGATTCGCTTCGGTCGGAGGCACGGCTACTCCCGCCCCGGACCGAGCATCGTCCTGACCACGAGCACCTATCCGGCGTTGTCGACCACCGGGCCTCGCAGGACGGCGCTCTGGGCAGTCGCCCCGGAGGTTGCTCCTGAAATGAGGATGATCGCCATCGCTACGGAACTTGCCCGCCGCACCCACCGAAAGCGGAGTGCCACCGGAACAGTGACGAGCGCCAAGGCGACCATCGCCCAGCCCGTGCGCGCGATGACAGGGATGTCCCCGAAGCGGACGGCGATGCCGGCGAGGGCCCACGCCACCACGAGCGGGAAGATCCACAGTCCCCGTTTCCAGACCACGACGATGCTGACCGCCGTCGCGACTACCGCCATGATGGCGGACCACACGGGTCGGTGGATTCCCAGCCAACTCCACTCCATGTACGTAACGAACTGAAATGTGTTGGCGATGACCGCGATGCAGATCCAGGAAAGATAGAGGCCGAAGGGGTACGACACGCTCACCCTTTCCGACCAGGTCAGGTGTTCGTCGAGACCCACCCGCACGTGGATGCCGATCAGGGTGCCCAGGAGCCCGAGCATGATGATCAGCGAGAGACCGAAGAGCCCGAAAGAGAACGTCGTGACCCAGGCGATGTTGAGCACGCCGTTGACGCTCCACCACCATCCGACGCGACGGAGCACGGGACGTGCTCGGTTACCCGGCAAGGCCTGATACACGATGAACACCAGAAGCATGAGATAGATGAGGCTCCAGATGGCGAAGACGTAGTCAGCAGGCAGGAAGTAGGACCGATACCGGTTCGCGATCACGCCGATGGACTCACCGCTGATCGCGCCTGCGCCGGCCAACCCGTTCGCGGTCATGACCGCGACGAACGTCAGGACGTTGAATGCCTGGCGCCTCATGTCATCCACGGCAGGGGCGAGGTCGCTCATCCGCTGCGGGATCTGTCATCCGTCGGGGATGATGTCGCTCTCGTGTCAAAACGTGGATTCGACACAGCCGCGACGACCGAAAAGGACTCATCCCAACCATCTCCCGATGCCGAATCCTGCGGCTCCGATCGACCCGGTCAGGATCGTTCCCCACGCCAGGTCGGTGATCACCACCGCAAGCGAGAAGTCCCTGAAGACCGCCATGGAGGTGAGGTCGAACGTGGCGTAGGCAAGAAAGCCGAGGAACGCACCCAAAGTCGCTGCCCGCCGAATGGAGTCGGCCTCCAAACCCGGCAGCACCGCGAACACCAGAATGCCCAGGACGTAAACAGCGTAGAAGAGCAGCGCAGGACCGACGAGCGGTTGGTCGCGGAGGAGGTGGCCCAACTGTTTCTGATACAGACCGGACACCACCACGCGAATCCACACCAGATCCACCGCGAAGAACACCACGGCCGTGAGAAGGTAGAGTCTGGTCAAATACCATGGTGTCAGCATGAACGGGTCCCTGCGGGAAGAGGAGGGCCGAAGATCCTGGTGATCGCGCCATGCCGATAATCAAAGATGGCGTCGAGTTGGCCGCGCACGGTCATGACGTGGGCCAGCCGCCCCAACGGGCCGAGGGGAAGTTGGTACTGGACCACGTCCCTGACCTCGACGCCGTCCGGTACGGCGGTGAAGAAGTGACGGTGGTACCACCGCCTGTAAGGTCCGCTCAACATCTCGTCGGCGAAGAGTTCTCCCTCCACGTACTCGGAGATCCGCGACCGCCATCTCATCGGGAAGACCTGCCACCGGAGCCGGTAGTCGATTTCCGTGCCCCTCCGCACGACCGGTGTAGACGACGACACGACCCGGAAGTGGAGCCAGGGGGGCGTGATGGCCTCGAGGTTGTGAGGATCTTTGAAGAAGCCGAAGACCGTCGACACGTCGCCCGGGACGATCTGGCGCCGCTCGAGCACGAACGCGTTCACCGTGACCCCCCCGGTGCCAGGCGGTAGTGGCCCACCACCCACTCCGATCCGGCTCGGTAGTTGAACAGCTCCTCGCAGGCCAGGAAGAAGAGGCGCCACCTTTGATACCAACGAGGGGCCTTCTCTCCGTAGGTTCCTTCGAACACCCTGAGCACTTCGCTTCGCCGGCTTTCGAGGTTCTCTCGCCAGGCCCGGGCAGTCAATCCGTAGTGGCGCCCATCCAACTTCCATTCGGCTTCCATGCGGAGGTCCTCGTTGAACCGCGACAGAAGGTCGAACGAGGGCATGATGCCACCCGTGAAGAAGTGACGGCCCATCCAATTGTCCGCTCCCTCCGTTTCGTATGGATACGCATACGTCCGGTGGCAGAAGATGTGCACGAACAGCCTCGCCTCGGGCCGCATCCAACTCCGGATTCGGCGCAGCAGCTCACGATAGTTCCGCATGTGCTCAAACATTTCGACGCTCACGACGCGGTCGAACATGTCCTCCAGGACGAGGTCGTTCATGTCCGCAGTGATGACCCGCACGTTTTCTGGCGCCCGTCCTTCGATGAAGTGACGCTGCGCAGTCGAGTTGGATACGGCCGTGATCCGGCTCGCGGGATACGCTCGCGCCATATGCAGGGTCAGCGATCCCCACCCACATCCCAGCTCCAGGATCTCCTGACCGTTTTCGATCTGGGCGCGTTCACAGGTGAGCCGGAGCATGGCGTCCTCCGCCTGCTCCAGATTGGCGACACCAACAGGCCAATACGCTCCGCTGTACTTGAGGCGTGGCCCCAGGACCAGCTCGAAGAACTCTGCGGGCACCTCATAGTGCTGTTCGTTCGCCTTCTCGGGCGTCAGCGCGAGCGGACTCTGCTCCAGAGTCCGGACGAAGGACGCGACGTCGGGGCCAGCCGCGGCCTCACGCAAACGCTGGCGGACAAGTCCCCGCACACCCATACGGAGAAGCGGGAGCGGGACGAGGCCCTTTTCCGCCATCGAAACACCCGCGGACCGCATCATCGGTTCACCTTCGGCGGCCAGGGAACGAAGACGCTGGTCGCGTCTTGGGTCCACAACTGACGAAGCCAGGGCGCCCCAAGCACGAGGGCCAGGACCGCCCACCCGGTCAGCACGAGGTCCGTCATGCGACGGCCACCGCGGGTTCGGGGACACGCCGCTGCAGAGAGCCCTTCCTCATGGGCTTCGCCCAAACGAGCTGAACGCTCCCCAGAATCGCCTCAGCGAATCCGCCCTCACAGTAACAGAAGTAGAACTCCCATAGCCGACGGAACTCGTCGTCGAAACCGAGCGCCTGAACCTCGTCCCAGTTCTCCATGAAGCGCAGCCGCCAACGCCTCAACGTCTCTGCGTAGTGCGGCGTTTGATCCTCGAGGTGAACCATGCGCAGATCTGTTCCGGCAGCCGCACCGCTGAGCGCGGAGATGGCGGGTACGAAGCTCCCTGGAAAGATGTAGCGCTTGATGAAATCCACCTGGCGCTGGCGCGGGTCGTACCAGTCGTCTCGCACCGTGATGGCCTGTACGGCCAATATGCCGTCGGGCTTGAGAAGGCTGGCGCACTTCTCGAAGTAGGCTTGCAGGAATTGGTGGCCCACCGCTTCGATCATCTCGATGGAGACCAGCTTGTCGTACGTACCCTCCAGGTCCCGGTAGTCCTTCTCGAGAACGGTGACACGATCCTGAAGGCCCGCCTCGCGGACCCGTTGGGTCGCGAGGCGATGCTGCTCGCCGGAGATGGTGGTCGTGGTCACCCGGCATCCGTAGGTCGACGCGGCATGCATCGCGAAGCCGCCCCATCCCGTGCCGATCTCGAGGACGTGGTCCTCGCGACGCAGCCCCAGTTTTCTGCACAGACGGTCGTACTTGGCAATGGAGGCGTCGCGCATGGAGGTCTGGTCGTCATGGAAGATGCCACAGGAGTAGGTGAGGGTGTCGTCGAGAAACGTCCGGAAGAACTCGTTGCCCAGGTCATAATGGGCCTGAATGTTGCGCGCACTTCCTCTGCGAGTGTTCCTGTTCCAGACGCGAAGGGCGGCCAGGAAAGGCTGCGAGACTCGGGCCCACCCCGTCTCCAGGCCGTCGAGGGCCTTTCGGTTGCGGGCGAAGAGACGCATCAGGTCCGTGAGATTCTCCGACGTCCACTCGCCTCTCACGTACGACTCCGCCGCCCCGATGTGCCCACCGAACGCAGCGGATCGAAAGAAGTGGGGATCTGTGACCGTGATGGAGGCCACGGGTCCGGATCCACGACCATAGTCGTAGGTCTTCCCAGCGTAGTGCAGCGTCAGGCGTCCGTGAGTCAGCTGGCCCATCCGGTTCCGAACGGCTCGTTCGGAGATTCGGTTCATGAGGTTCATGCCGCGAGCCTGTCAGGGTGTTCGTGGTAGGGAGCACGCTTGAGGCGAAGGCGCAGGGCCTGCCAGTAGATGGCCACGGCGACCCGGGCCGTCATCCACGGGTATCGCAGGAGTGCGCCGGCCAGCGTGGCCCCGGAGATCTCCTCCCGCCGCAAACGCAGGGTGGCATCGAATACGCTGTCGGCTCCGACATGGTTCGTCATGTGCACCAACAGCCCGCGGCCAGGGTCACTGAACCGCCACGTGTATTCCTGGTCCATGGGCATGAACGGAGACACGTGGAAGGCCTTCGCGAAGCGGTGTGTTCTTCCGGTCGCGCCTCCACCGGCCTGCTCCGAACGGAGCGCATACGTGTGCCGCTCGTTCCACGGCGTGTTCGTGATCTCCGCGAGAATGACGTCGACGACTTCACCATCCTCGGCAAAGCAGTAGTAGAACGTCACGGGGTTCATGACAAATCCGAAGTAGCGGAGGTGCGTCAACATGCGAATTGGTCCTCCCGGTCGATGCCCGGTGAGCCGCATCGCCTCTCCCCGCACCGCCTCAGACAGATCGGTGTTGCTGTCTCCGAGGTAATCCGCACGCCTGAACCAGGCAGGGGCCGGCGCCCGGACGGACCAGAGCCAGCGACGTGTGAAGAGCGTTGGGAGTTCCTCCAGGTCCAGGTACATCATGAAGAGCGGATAGGTGAACGCGTGCTCCACCGGGCTTCGTCTCCGGTGCCGAACCGTGCCACGGTAGATGCAACTCTTCACAGCTCGCCTCCAAACCTCTCCGTCACATCTACGGCGCTTCTCACCCCGTCCTCATGGAATCCGAACCCCCAGTAGGCACCGCAGTAGTGCGTCCGCCCAACGCCGCTGATCTCGCAGCGACGCTGCTGGGCCTGCATGCCAGCCACGGTGTAGGTGGGGTGGCTGAACTGAGCTCGGTAGAGGATCGCCTCCGGGTCGACGGATTCGGTGTCGTTGAGCGTTACGCAGTACGTCTGCGTCGCGTCCAGCGTCTGTAGCCGGTTCATGTTGTACGTGACCGTCGCGGGCACACCCTCCTCTTGCCGAACGTGGTAGTTCCACGACGCCCAGGCTTTTCGGGCTCTGGGCAGCACCGACGTGTCGGTGTGGAGGACCACCTCATTCTTCTGGAACGGGAGGGCATCCAGGATCTCCCGCTCGAGGCCGGTAGAATCGACCAGTGCGGCCAGCGCCTGGTCCGAGTGGCACGCGAAGATCACATGGTCGAACCGTTCCCCGTCAACGGTCACGTGGGCAGGGTGGCGTTGCACGCGCTTGACCGGGGTCGACGTCCGGATGCTTCCATGGAAGGGGGCTACCAGCGCCTCCACGTAACGGGCAGAGCCCCCGCGGATCACCCTCCACTCCGGCTGGTCGTTCACCGTGAGCATTCCGTGGTTCTCGAAGAACCGAACGAAGAACTCCGCAGGCATCTCGAGGACCTGACCCTGGGGAATCGACCAAAGCGCAGAGCCCATGGGCAGGAGGTAATGTTTGGCGAATCGAGGGGAGAACTCCGTGGAGTCCAGATACTCCCCGAGTGAAAGGGTACTCGCCGCATTCTGGATGGCGGGCAAGGCTTCCCGGTTGAAACGCAGAATGTCCCGCAGCATGCGATGGAAGCCCGGGTCGAACAGATTCCGACGCTGGGCGAACAGAGTGCGCGGCGTCGCGCTGCTGTACTCCAATCCCGTCTCGTCGCATCGCACTCCGAAGCTCATGTTGGAAGGCTGGGTCGCGACGTTCAGACGTTGCAGGAGCTTCGTAAACAGGGGGTAGTTGGACTCGTTGTAGACGATGAAGCCCGTATCGACCGCCTGACTGCGGCCATCGGGGCCTTCGATCTCGACGGTGTTGACGTGGCCTCCTACCTGGTGCCTGGCCTCGAACACCGTGACCTCGTGCAGGCGGTGGAGGAGGTGTGCTGCCGTCAGGCCCGAGACGCCGCTACCGACGATGGCGATACGCATCCCTTTCCCTCTCCGAGTGGTCCGAAGTGGTATTGTCGAGCCATGGAAACGCAAAGGCCGAGGCGGCGCGAATC
>JARRLD010000009.1:0-28215 GCA_037387345.1 Gemmatimonadota bacterium | reverse complement strand
CTCGGCCAACCTGGTGGCTGCCTTCCGGAACTGGCAGCTCTTCGCCGAGGATCGCAGCCTCGGGCTGCACAACCCGCCGTACGTGAAGGCGGTCCTGACCAACACCATCGAGGCCATCACGCCGTAAGGCGAGAGCGACTCGACGCGGCTGTCGCCGCACAGCAAGAGCGCCTGCCCCGGGGATCCCGGGGCAGGCGCTCTTCGTTTGACGCCGCCCTCAGCCCTCCTCGACCACCTTCACCCGGTGCCGGGCGGCGAGCAGCCCCACCTCGAGACGGCTCCTCACGCCCAGCTTCTCCATGAGCCGGGTGACGTGGTTCTTCACCGTCTGCTCCCGGATGTCCAGCTCACGGGCGATCTGCTTGTTGTTGAGGCCCTGGGCGAGCAGGCTCATGACGTCGAGCTCCCTGGCGCTGATGGGCTTGAGCGCGTCCCCGCCGGGCTCCTGGAGGGTGTGGACCACGCCCGACAGCCAGGGTGCCGCGGCGACCTCCCCGCGGGCGACGGTGCGGACCGCCTCCAGCACGGTCTCCGGCGTGGATCCGCTTCCGATGCACCCGGTGGCCTGCTGCTTGAGGGAGGTGAGGCAGCAGTCATCGAGCTTGGTGAGGGCGTCGGGCGCCAGCCTCGCGCGGCCACCCAGGGAGAGCATCTCCCGGATGACACACTCATCAGGAGAGTGATCCACGAACACCATCACCCGGGTTCCGGGGAAATCGCGAACGATGCCCGGAATCAGCTCAGGGTCCTGACGCCGGTACGCGACGTCCAGCAGAACGAGACGGGGCTTTTGGTGCTCCACGGCTTCCCGGACGCCGGACAGCGAGTCTACCTGCGCCACATGCCCCACATCCGGCGCCTCGTCGAGGATCGTGCGAAAACCGGCGGCGGCAATGGGATCCGCTACGGCCACGATCACGTCAATCACGGGCACCCCCCGGCGGGTTCACGCCGGTCTCGACGACCCGCGTGGGAGGCCACGGATCCCCTCTCGATCAGATAGTGAAATATAGTACGAACGTACGGGCGGGTCAGGTACGTCCGGTCGATTGCACGGAGCGGCTGCGGCAGGGAAGTTACAGGTGCGTGTCTCGGGCCCGTGCGTCACAGGATGATGGCCAGGGGCAGGAACACGACATAGGCCAGAACCAGAAGGATCGGCGCGGCGGTGATGGACCCCTGGGACAGGAGCCAATAGCCCAGGGTCATGCAGACGAGCCCAGCGAGGCCCAGGATCCCGTTGACGCGCGTGAAGCGCAACGCGGCCGTCTGGCTGGCACCCGAGGTCTTCTTCTTCTTCGCCATGGCGGCACCATGCTAGGGGGTGCGGTGGTCGAGGTCAACCGGTGAGCCCGGTCCTCCCGAAGGCTCAGCCTGCCTCTCCCCTCTGAAGGCGCTCCTTGAGCTCCTTCTTGGTGATGCCCAGCAGCTTGGCCGCCTGGGCCTCCTTCCCGGACGCCCGGTCCAGGACGCGGCGCACATGTCGGCTCATGGCCACGGCCAGCGACAGGTCCTCCCCCTCGTCGGCGTCGGCGCCGAGCACCAGGTGATCGGGACCGATGACGGTGCCCCGGGCCAGGATCGCCGCGCGCAGCAGCGCGTTCTCCAGCTCCCGGACGTTTCCCGGCCAGGCGTAGCCCATGAGCCTCTGCATGGCGTCATCCGAGATCCGGCGCACGTCCCGATGCGTCTCCACCCGGATGCGCCCCACTTCAGCATGGCGTCGTCGGAGATCCGGCGTACGTCCCGATGCGTCTCCACACGGATGCGCCCCAGGAGGGCGGTGGCGATGAGCCCAATGTCCGACGGTCGTTCGCGCAGCGGCGGAACCCGTATCTCCACCACCTTCAACCGGAAGTACAGGTCCTCCCGGAAGGACCCGTCGACCACCAAGTCCTCCACCGGCTGGTGGGTGGCGGCGATGACCCGAGCCTGCGTCTCCCGCGCGGACTCGCTTCCCACCGGGTAGAAGCGTCGCTCCTGGAGCACACGCAGCAGCTTGGTCTGGAACTCGGGGCTGGTATCGCCGATCTCGTCCAGGAAGATGGTCCCCCTGCCGGCCAACTCGAAATAGCCCTTGCGGTGGTTCACCGCCCCGGGGTACGCCCCTTTGACGTGGCCGAAGAGCTCCGACTCGAGCAGGGTGTCGGTCAGGGCCGTGCAGTTGACGGCGATGAAGGGCTGGTCGCTGTACGCGGAATGGGTGTGGATGGCACGGGCGATGACCTCCTTGCCCGTGCCGGTCTCGCCGCGGACGAGCACCGTCGCGCGGTTCCGGGAGAGGACCCCGATGGTCTTGTAGATCTCGATCATCTTGGGGTCGCTGCCCACCAGGGTCTTCCTCGGGGTCAGCTCCACGTCGTCCGTGGCAGCCTCCCCGTCGGCGTGTTCCTCCAGCGCCCGCTCCCGCAGTCAGCGCTCCGCCAGGGACTGCAGCGCCTTCGGGTCCACGGGCTTGACCAGGAAGTCGAAGGCGCCGCTCTTCATGGCGGTGACGGCCGTGTCCATGTCCTCGTGCCCGGTCATCACCACGACCTCGACCCCCTCAAGGTCCGAGCGCAGGCGCTCGAGGAGATCGAGTCCGCTCATGCCGGACATTCGGACGTCCGTCACTACCAGCGTGGGGCCGAATGCGTTGACCTTCGCCAGGGCGTTCTCCGCGCTCTCCGCGGTCTCGACTTCGAACCCGGCGTGGGTCAGTCGCGTCCGATAGACCTCCAGCGCGTCCGTGTCGTCGTCGACGATGAGAATCCGCTCGCTCATACCCTCTAATCTACCCCTGGACGGGCTCCAGGTCCTCCTTCGTCCGATTCGGACCTCCAGAACGCGGGCTGGTCGGGTCCCTCCCCAGCCCTCAATCGGGCCATCCGCTCGCGATTCCTCGTCTGGCGGATCCGGACCATGGCGAGCAGGACGAGCGCCAGCGCCATCCAGAATACCGCCGAGTGGGACAGCACGAAGAGCCATCCGTATTGTCGCCGCACATGTCGGCGCCAGTCCTCCTCGAACTGGCTGGTCGTGACCCCGAACGTCTCCCGGAGGCCCGCTTCGAACGAACGCTCCGCCTTCCACCGCTCGACGAACACCTCGAGCCCCCGCTCTCCGCTGGCTCCGAGGAGGTAGGTCACCGCGCTGGCCGCCAGAAGGTAGGCCGCGTCCGCCGAGGGCCGGTCCCGCGGCCAGGCCAGCGTGAGGGAGTCGAGGGGTGGGGTGCGTCCAAGCGCGAGAAGGATGCGGAGCCTCCAACCCTCCGTCGCATCGAAGCCACCCGAGGCCCACTGCGCGTAGCCCTCGTCGAACCATCGCGGCGCCCTGAGGCCTTGAAGTGTCTGAGACAGCCCCAGATGGGCCCACTCGTGGCGGAGGACCCGCCGGCCCTCGGAGTCCAGGAGGCTTCTCCCCTCACCCGTGGGAAGCACGATCAGCCCGATCTCCGGCAGCGCGACGCCCGCTCGCCACTCGGGGACCCGTCCCCCCGTGAGGGCGTCGAACGCCTCGCCCGAATGGGCGAGGTACGCCGTCACACCCACGGGAAGCGAATCCGGGAGCCCCGGCAGCCTCGGCTGAGCCTCCAGGAGACCCAGGACACGCTCCGCCAGCAGCGTGTCCTCCGCTTCAAAACGCACCCGCACCCGCGCACCCTCCAGCTCCCCGTACGCGACCCCGGCGAGGGTATCGGGAAGCTGGAGGGCCTCAGCATCCGCCTGCGACGCCGCCAGGAGGGCGGCGCCCAGGGGCCAAAGGAAGGAGAAGAGCACGCGCCCCATGGCATTCACCTGCCCTGAAGCATCTCCAGATTCTCTCGAACGGCCTCGTTCCCCGGATTGAGGTCCAGGGCCCGCCGCCAGAGGAGAAGGGCCAGGTCCCGATCGTCCTCCCGATAGGCGATGGTGCCCAGACGAAGGAAGACGTCGTCCCCGAGCCGGGGGGCGAGCTTCACGGACTTCTCGTACTGGACCCGCGCACCCTTGTAGTCGCCCCGGGCCCAGGCCTGGTCTCCCAGGTTCTTGTGGGCCTGGGCCGGCGGCTGGGAGATGGACACCGCGCGTTTGAACAGAGCCTCTGCCGCCTCGATCTCCCCCATGCGCTCCAGAACCACGCCGGTATTCACGAGAATCGGGCCCGACTCCGGATAGAAGCCCAACCCCTCCCGGCCCATGGAGACGGCGTTGTCCAGATCCTCGGCCATGGCGGAGGCGAGGACCGCATAGGCGTAGTAGACGGGGGACGGTCTGCGGACCGCAGGTGAGGTCCGGTATTCCCTGAGGGCCTCGAGCGACAGGAACGCGTCCCTGGACTTCAGGCCCAGCATTCCCCGGAGGAGGTGGACCTCGGCATCGTCCGGCCTGGCCTGCGCGGCAGCCTCCAGGGCTTCGAGGGCCTCCTCCCTCCGTCCGAGCAGATCCAGCGCGACCGCTCGGTTCCGGTGCACGGCGTAGTTCTCCCGGGCCTCCTCGGCCATGGCGTCGAAGCGCTCCAGCGCTTCTTCGGGCCTGCCTGTCCGGAGGGCCACCATCCCCAGCATGAAATGGGCTCTGGGTCGGTCCGGATCGGCCGCGAGCACCGCCTCGAACTCCCGCGCCGCGTCCTCCATCATCCCCGACCGGAGAAACGCGACGCCGAGCTTCAGGCGGTCCACCTCCTCGGTGTCGCCGACGGTCGCGGCGAAATCCGAGCGTTCGCCCGCGGGACTCACGTAGCCCGCCTGGATGAGGCCGTACAGAGCTTTCCCGACGTCGAATTCGACGAGCCCGCACGTTGCCACGATCTCGTTGACCGTGCTGACACCGTCGATGAGGGGGAGAACGGTCTTCTGGTTCTCGGTGAGCTCGATCTCGTCGTCCGTCTCCGTCGGATCCTTGTCCACCTGGAGGACGACGTCGAACGAAGGGATCTTCTTCTCGATGAGCTTCCACTCGTCGACCCGGCGTGCCCCTTCCATCAGGAGCGATTCCGGTGGGATGTCCACCAGGTAGACCGACTCCTCGTCGGACATCTGGTCGGGATCGAAATGGAACGACCCCTGGCCCCAGGTGAAGAGGTGGTAGACCGCCTCCTCCGTCTGTCTCTTGACGTACCGCTGGACCACGTCTTCGGTCACGATTCCCAGCTCCATCAGGATCTCACCCAGCCGTCTCCGCTTCTCGAGCGCCTGCAGCTTGATCGCCTTCGCCAGGTGGTCCCGGGTGATGACCTGGTTGCGGACCAGAAGGTCGCCCAGACGGTCCGGACGATTGAGGACCGACGCATGGATGACGCGCCCTTCACGGAAGTAGATGTAGCCGAAGTTCGACCGGTCGGTGATGCTGAGACATCCGGTCTTGCGCCCCATGCCCAGAAGTTGGCAGATGTCGGCAAGACCGACGTCCTGGAGGGCGCCTTCGAGGGCCATCAGTCCATCTCCCCGTGGATGAGATCCTCGACCACGGGCCAGTGGATCACCGCGTTCTCCCGCGACGGAAACCACGCTCCGCTTTGACGACGGGGCGGTTCCTGGAGCGCGGCGGGCAGCAGACCATCCAGGGTCCCCATGGTGAGGCCCTCCGCACCCCCGGGCAGGATCCCGGACCGGTCGCCCTCCCCTGGAGCCACTTCGTCCCTGGGCAGAAGCTCCAGCTTGTCCTGGCCCGTGCCGGACTCGATCTCCAGGACCAGTCCTCCCTCGAATCGTGAGCGCAGCCGCTCGTCGATCCGTTCCACTCCCGCCGGGATGCGGTCGGCGACCATCATGATCCGGGCTCCCCTGCGCTTCAGGGCCTCGAAGAGGTGGAAGAACTCGTCCTGAGCCCGCTCCGTCCGCGACAGCTCCTCGACTCCGTGAACGAGGAGCAGATCCACGGTCCACCATCGTTCCCGCCATGCGCCCGCCACACCTTCACCCAGCGCGCGGATGAAGTCGGACGCGAAGTCCTTGACCGACGTCACGGCCATCTGGGCGCCGGGGTTGGCGGTCTGGTAGGTCCGCCCGGTCGCGCCGAGGAGCGCCCGCCCTCTCTCGGACTTTTCCGACCACATGTAGAGGGGGTTGTATTCCGGACGCTGCTTCGCCACAAGCTGCCGGGCGGCCTTGATCACGATGGCGGGATAGTCCGACAGGTCATCCAGCCGCGGTCCGTCCGCCAACCTCGGAAACGGCCTCTGCCGCTCCCGCACCGACGTGAGCAGCGCCTCTGCCTCGCCCAGGCGATCCGGATCATTCAGCACGCCCTCCTCCGCCTCCGGCCAGGGATTGCCCAGGCGGTCCAGCGCGGCATCGATGTCCCTGAGCCGCTGGATGTCGGCGCGGAATCTCTCCAGCAGCTCCTCCCAGTCCTCCACGCCCTGCCCCCGCTGAAGCTCCCGGAGGCGCTGCACCGCGAAGCCCTCCCGCTCGGCGGCTTCGATCTGCTCCCGCACCGCCTTCCTCCAGGGCTTTTCCTGCGCCTCGACGGTTGTGGCGACAGCCCCGGCCACGTCTTCGAGAAAGGTCCCGAACTCGTCCTTGCCCCGCGCCGTCAGGGTCGCCCCCTCTTCACCCATGAGCTCAGCGACCACATCGGGGGTGACGCGACTCCCCTCCAGCTCCTGCCTGGCGAAGATCTTGTTGAGCGCCCCGCCCAGCTCGCGGACGTTCCGGAACGGATAACGGGCCAGGGCCTGGGCGACCCCGGGGCCGAGCTCCTGTGCCCGCTCGGAGGTCTTCTTCCGAATGATGGCGACCCGGGTCTCGTACTCCGGGGCGCCGATGTCGACGATGAGGCCGCCGGAGAATCGGGACAGGAGCCGGGCGTCCAGACCATCGATCTCTGCGGGGGCGCGGTCCGACGCGAGGACGATCTGGCTCCCATTGGACGACAGCTGGTCGAGCGTCCGCAGAAGCATCTCCTGGGCTTCGCTCTGGCCTGCCAGGAACTGGACATCGTCCAGCAACAGGATGTCCAGATCTCCGTACCGTTCCCGGAACCCGTCGCGCGCTCCCATCTCCAGCGCCGTGGTCAAGCCATCCAGGTATCCTTCCAGGGCCAGGTACTCCACCTCCGGGCTCTCGTCGCCCTTCAGGGCATGATGGGCGACGGCCGTGAGGATATGGGTCTTTCCCAGGCCCGATGCGGAATAGAGGAACAGCGGGTTGTAGCTCGTCCCCGGTGACTCCGCGGCACGCCGCGCCGCAGCGGTGGCCAGCCGGTTGGCCGGCCCCACTACGAAGGAGTCGAACGTGAACCTGGGATCGAGATCCGTCATGCCTGCTGCTCTTCGGAGACGCGCCTCACGGCCTGACCAGGCCGTGGCCGGACAGAACCAGTAAGTATCGGCCTCGCGGCGCCGGAAAAAAAGCCCGCCTCAAGGGGTTTGCGCCGTGCCGCGGATCCACTCCACCACCGCGGCGAGATCCGGGGGAAGCGGCGCCCGGAATCTCATCCGCTCGCCGGACAGCGGGTGGTCGAACGCCAGCTCCGCCGCGTGGAGGAACTGTCGCGGCACCCTCCGGGCCAGGTCACGCGGCCAGGTGCCGCCGCCTCCTCCCATGCCCCGTTCCCAGCCGGAGCCGTATACCGGATCCCCCACGACGGGGTGGCCGACATGGGCCAGGTGGACACGGATCTGGTGGGTCCGGCCCGTCTTCAGGGCCACATCCAGCAGCTCGGCCCGAGGCCATCGTTCACGCACGCGCACCCGCGTGATGGCGCGGCGTCCCCCGTCGAGCACCGCCATCTTCTTTCGGTTCCGGCGGTCCCTCCCGATGGGCGCATCAATGGTGAGCGGGGACTGGTCCAGATGGCCCCAGGCCAGCGCCTGGTAGAGGCGTCGCACTCGGCGCTCCTTCAGCGCGTCGGCAAGAACGTGGTGTGCGGTATCGCTCTTGGCCACGACCAGGAGGCCCGAGGTGTCCCGGTCCAGCCGATGCACGATGCCGGGGCGCAGGCGACCGCCCACGCCGGAGAGATCGTGCACGTGATGAAGCAGGGCGTTGACCATCGTTCCACGACGATGCCCGGGCGCAGGGTGTACCACCATCCCGGCGGGCTTGTCCACCACCAGGAGCGCCTCATCCTCGTATACGACCGTGAGCGGGATGTCTTCCGCCACGATCTCCACCGGCCGGGGCGGCGGAACCTCCACGCGCACACGGCTTCCGGGCTGCAGGTGTTCCGACTTCCGTGCCTGGCGACCCTCCACTTCCACGAGCCCGTCGGCAATGAGTCGCTGGGCGCGGGTCCGTGACACTCCGAGCCGACCGGAGACGAATCGATCGAGCCGATCCGCATCCTCCGGCCCCACCTCGAGGACGTGCCTCGTGGGGGTGGGTGGGGCATCACGCCCTCCCCTCATCCGCGTCGGGTGCACGTCATCCCGCTGCCGGACGCAAGGCAATGCGGGCAGGCGCGCCGTCCAGGTCCACGTTCCGTCCGTGCTCGTGTTCCCCGCCTTCGCTCAGCCCCCCGATGGTCACGGAGACCGCCAGGGTCTCACTGGCGATGAAGGTCTCGTGCGTCCGGGAAGCGCCCTGAACCACCTCTTCTCCCCCCACGAACAGATCGATGCGGTCCGTGATCTCCAGCCCCGCATCCCTCCGGAGCCTCTGGATCCGATTCACGAGCTCACGGGCCAGGCCCTCCGAGCGGAGATCGTCGTCCAGGGCGGGATCCAGCGCAACGGTAAATCCTCCCTCCCCCTTCACCGCCAGGTCTCCGGCGGCCTCCTGCACGACCTCGAGGTCCCCTGGCTGCAGGGCGTGGTCCGACCCGTCGACATGGATGGCCGTGGTGTCGCCCGCTTCGTAGGCGGCCAGCTGATCCCGGGTCAGCTCCCGGATGGCGTCGGCGGCGTCCTGCGTCTTCTTCCCGAACCGGGGTCCCAGCGCCCGGTAGTTGGGCCGCGGCACCAACCGCACCAGGTCGTCCGCCGACACCAGGAAGTCCACCTGCTTGACGTTGAGCTCCTCCTGGATGAGGGCGGACATCTCTCCGTCGAGCACTCGGCCCCCGGGGATGACGGCGATGAGGCGGCGAAGGGGCTGCCGGACCCGGATCTTCACCTCCTCCCGGGCCGCACGTCCGAGGGAGACCAGTGTGCGCGCTGCCGCCATGTCGGACTCGAGCCCGCGGCTGCCGCCATCCGGCCGGGCCGGATAGCGCTGGAGGTGCACGCTCTCGCCCGCCAGCGCGCGGTGGAGCCAATCGCTGGTGAACGGGAGACAGGGCGCCGCGAGCAGGGAGACCGTGCGCAGGGCGTCGTACAGCGTGCGGAAGGCCGCCCGTCCGTCATCCTTGTCGGTGTTCCCCCAGAACCGGGGGCGGCTGCGCCGGACGTACCAGTTGGACAGATCCTCCACCACGAAGTCACCCAGGGTGCGGTATGCCCGGGTGAGCTGGTATCCGTCGAGCTCGTCCATCACCTGTCGGGTCACGGTATCCAGACGGGAAAGGAGCCATCGATCGATGAGGGGGCGGTTCGCGGGCTGGGGATCCGAGCTCGAGGGTGTCCATCCCTCGACCCCGGCGTACAGCGAGAAGAACCGGTACGTGTTGAACAGGGTGTCGAAGAGCTTCCGCGCCGACTCCTTGACCCCGTCCGGATCATACCGCTTGGGGACCCAGGGGTTGGACGACGTGATGAAGTACCATCGTACCGCGTCGGCGCCATGGGCCTCGATAGCGTCCCAGGGATCCACGGCGTTGCCCTTGGACTTTGACATCTTCTGACCCTCGGCGTCGAGGATCAGGTCGTTTACCACCACGTTCCGGAAGGCCTGCCCCCGACCCAGCATGGTGGAGATCGCCATGAGGGAATAGAACCAGCCTCGGGTCTGATCCAGCCCCTCACAGATGAAGTCAGCCGGGAAATGCGCCTCGAACTCGTCCTGGTTCTCGAAGGGATAGTGCCATTGGGCGTAGGGCATCGCCCCGGAATCGAACCAGACGTCGATGACCTCGGGGCTGCGGCGCATGGTCCCGCCGCACTGGTGGCAGTCCCAGGTGACCTCGTCGATGAAGGGCCGATGTGGATCGAAGCCCTCGCTCAGCCCCCCCGCAGCCTCGGCCAGCTCCTCCAGGGATCCGATCCAGTGGGTGTGCTCCGCATCCGTCTCACAGACCCACACCGGCAACGGCGTACCCCAGTAACGGTCTCGGGACAGCGCCCAATCGACGTTGCCCCGCAGCCACTCCCCGAAACGCTTCTCGCCCACCTCGGGAGGGAACCACGACGTCTCCTGGTTGTGGGCGATCATCTCGTCCTTGAGGCTCGAGGTGGCGGCGAACCAGGAATCCCGGGCCAGGTAAAGCAGCGGCGAGTCGCAGCGCCAGCAATGGGGGTAGTTGTGCACCGCCGTGCCCACGCGGAACAACATCCCCCCCTCGCGGAGCTGATCCACCAGCACCGGATCAGCGTCCTTGACGAACATGCCGCCCACCACGGGGACGCCGTCCAGGAAGTGTCCCGCCTCGTCGAGGGGATTCACCATCGGGAGCCCGTGCCGCTGGCCGGCGGCGTAGTCGTCGGATCCGAAGGCCGGCGCCATGTGGACGATGCCCGTGCCTTCGTCCGCGCTCACGAAGTCCTCGGCCACCACGGTCCAGGCGTTCATGGGATCGGCGGGGGGCGGCACCAGCTCCAGCGGGCGCTGGTAGCGCAGGCCGGCCAGCTCCGTCCCTCGATAATGGGCCCCGATCTCGGCGGCCTCACCGAAGATGGAATCCACCAGGGCCTCGGCAACGATGAGGCGACGCCCGTCGTGCACGACGTCCACGTAGTTCAGGCGGGGATGAACGGCGAGGCCGACGTTGGAGGGTACGGTCCACGGCGTCGTGGTCCACACCAGGAACGTCCTTCCCTGGGGATCCGGCTGGCCGTCGTCGCCGAGCACGGGAGCGAGAAAGGTCAGGGAGGGATCCTCCACGTCCCGGTAGCCCTGAGCCACTTCGTGGGACGACAGGGCCGTCCCGCATCGAGGGCAGTAGGGCACGCTCTTGTGGCCCCGGTAGAGGAGTCCCTTCTCGGCCAGCGCCTTGAGGATCCACCACACGGATTCGATGTATTCGGCGTGGAAGGTCACGTAGGGACGCCAGTACTCCAGCCAGTAGCCGATGCGCTCCGAGAGGTTCTCCCAGTCCTCCTTGTACGTGAACACCGACTCCCGGCACACCTCGTTGAACCGCTCGATCCCCACCGCCTCGATCTCGGGCTTGCCGCTGATGCCGAGCTTCTTCTCCGCCTCGATCTCCACCGGGAGGCCATGGGTGTCCCACCCCGCGATGCGTGTGACGCTACGGCCCTCCATGGCGCGGTGACGGCACACCAGGTCCTTGATGGTTCGGCTGATGATGTGGTGAAGGCCGGGCCGTCCGTTGGCCGTGGGCGGACCCTCGTAGAAGACGAAGGGCTCTTCGCCGGCATTGGCCTCCAGCGTACGGCGAAACAGATCCTCCTCCCGCCATCGGTCGAGGGTCTGCTGCTCCAGGTCGATCAGCGTCTCGGGAAGCTCGGGATAGGGCATGGTTCTCAGAGCTGGCCCACCAGGCGGCTCAGCAGGCGCGTCAGGTTGGGCTCGGCGTTTCTGGCGATGCTCAGGATCCGGTCGATGTCCGCGGGCTCCAGGGCGTCGGGATCGCAGCGATCGGTGATGATGCTCACGCCCAGGACCCGCATTCCCATGTGCCGAGCCACGATGACCTCCGGGACCGTGGACATGCCGACGACGTCGGCGCCCAGGGTTCGAAGCATGCGGTACTCCGCCCGGGTTTCCAGGTTGGGGCCCGTCACCGCGGCGTAGACTCCCCGGCGCAGGGAGATGCGCTGCTCCTCGGCAATGGACAGCGCGACATCCTGCAGAGCCCTGTCGTAGGGCTCGGACATGTCGGGGAACCGGGGGCCCCACGCCTCGTCGTTGGGACCGACGAGAGGGTTCTCCCCCATGAGGTTGATGTGGTCCTCCAGGAGTACCAGATCACCCTCGGCCCAGGCCAGGTTCAACCCGCCGCAGGCGCCGGACACGAGCAGCACGCCGGCACCCAGACGCCAGAGGATACGAACCGGGAAGACCACGTCCTGGAGGGCGTGACCCTCATACCGGTGGAGGCGACCCTGCAGTGCCGCCACGGGCGTGCCCGCAAGGGTCCCGAGAAGCAGCCTCCCCTCGTGGAAGTCCACCGTGGGTTCGGGGAACCCCGGGATCTCCGCGTAGGATAGGGAGGTCTCGACGTCGATCTCTTCCGCCAATCCACCGAGCCCGGTTCCCAGCACGATCCCCACCCGGGGCTCAAATCCGGACCGTAAACGCACCGCCGCCACGGCAGCGGCGGCGCGCTCACCGAGGGCTCCACCGTGGGCCACGTGTGCTCTCTCCCAGGCAAGGTGTCTCGCCCGGGATCAACCCCGGCGGGGGTCCTCGCGCCGCCCTTCTCCCCCCGACGGGATATCAGGCAGGGCGAACAGCTCGTGATCCTCCGACGCCTCGGCGTCTCCGACTGCCTGCTCAGCCTCGGATTCGGGAGCCAGCCGGCCGATATCCGTGGCCGCCGTGGCGAGCGCCTCCCGCATGGCCTCGAGGTCGGCGACCGCCTGGTCGGTGGGATCCGGCGCGGAGCTGGCCGAGACCGGTTCCGACGTCCTTGGCTCCTCCTCGTGGACAGCGGAGGGCTCGGTCGTGTCCACCTTCGTGGCCTGCTCCTGCGCGGCTCGAGCTTCCGAGGCCCGCTGTTGCTCGCGCCGCCTTGCTCCCAGATCGAGATCGATGGGGGAGTCCTCCTTCTCGGGAATCCGGGACACCTCCATCTCGACGACGTCGAGCTCACGCTGCAGGAGCTGGCGGAAGTTCTTGAGGAAGCGCAGGCGCGTCCGTTCCAGATCTTCCAGGGCATCCCTTCCCTGCTCGATCCGCTCCTCGATGTCCCTGGCCTTGTTCTTCGCTTCGCCCTCGGCCTCGGTGAGGATGCGCTTGGCGGCGGACCGGGCCTCCGAGAGCGTCAGCTCCGCTTCCCTCTCCGCGGCCGTGCGGATGTCCGCCCTGAGCTCCTGGGCGGTGACGAGGGCCTCCTGCACGGCCTTCTCCCGCCCGGCCTGGGTGTCGACCTGCGATGCCAGATTCTCCGTCCGCTCCCGGAGCTGGAGGTTCTCTCGTACCAGATTCTCCAACCGCTCCGCCACGAGCTCCAGGAACGTGTTCACCTCGTCGGGCTCGTACCCGCGCATGGCACGTCTGAAGTCGCCACGCTTGTTCCGTACGTCCAGCGGTGTGAGATCGATCATCGGATTCTCTCTCCAAACAGTGCGGTACCGATCCGGACCATGGTGCTCCCCTCTCGGATCGCGATCTCCAGGTCGTTGGTCATGCCCATGGACAGCTCCCGCCCCACGCGGGGTGCTACGCGACGTACCGCCTCCAGGGTCTCTCGAAGGCGGCGGAACGTCAAAGTGAGCACCTTCTGGTCATCCACGAAAGGCGCCATGGTCATCAGGCCCTCCACCTCGATCCAGGGCATCTCCGCCAACTGATGGATGTCCTCCACCGCGGAGGGCCCGGCGAAGCCGCTCTTGGTTGTCTCCCCTGACGAGTTCACCTGAGCGAGGACACGGACCCGCCTGCCCTCCTCCGCCGCCACCCTCGAGATCCTCTGTCCAAGCCTGAGCGTATCGACGGAGTGGATCATGTGGGCCAGAGCCACCGCTCGCCCCGCCTTCCTTCGTTGAACGTGGCCGATCATGTGCCAGACGGCCACGTCCCGCCCGAGAACGGTCACCTTCTCGTCGAGCTCCTCCACCCGGTTTTCCCCCAGGTCCCGCAGGCCCGCCTCCAGGGCGGCCCCGGCGGCGTCTACCGGATGGCCCTTGGTCACGGCCACTAATCGAACCTGCGACGGATCTCGACCGGCCGCCATAGCTGCGTCGCGAATCCGGTCCCGGACCCTGGGCAGGGACTCGGACAGTCGCTCTCGGTACATGGGGCCGAATTCCAGCTCTTCGTGGAGGAGGTTCACAGGCGGCTTCGCCTGTCCAGGGTAAACGACGAGGACCCCGCCGGAGCACCGGCGGGGTCCTCGGATCGATGGGACTCCCGGGCTCCGCGCTAGCGAACCTGGAAGGTAATCGGGAATGACACCCAGACCGGAACCTTCTTGTCCCGGTTCAGGGCCGGCGAGAACCGGTAGATGTCCGCGACCTTCAGCGCGGCGTCATCCAGCGCTTGGTGGCCCGAGGTCTGGTCGATGCGCGTGTCCTGCACGGTGCCGTTCTCATCGATGAAGAAGTACACCCGCACCGTCCCGCCGATGCCGGCGTCCCGGAGCAGTGGCGGATACTCACGCTCCATCGCGCGAACCACGTCCGAGCGGTTCAGGATCGACGGAGCCACGGTAAACGGCGTGAAGGTCGGAGCCGCCGAGAGGTCGGCGACCTCCTCCTCCGGGGGCGGCGGAAGCTCCTCCACCGGGTTTTCCTCGAAGGTGGTGGGAGCGATCGTGATGTCCTCGTTGATGTCCGCTTCGGCGATCACGGGCGTCGCCGGCCGCGCGATCTGCTGCGGCGGCGGCGGGATCTCGATCTCCGGCGGGAGATCGATGGTCTCGAGGTCCTCCATCTGGAAGGACACATCCTCCGCGGTGAGCTCCGGCCAGAAGGCGAAGGTAGTGAAGTGGATCACGGTCGCCACGATCATGGAGCCCCAGAACACCGAGCTGAACGACTTCTTCAGCCGCTCGTTCGCCGTCTCCACAACCTCGACCGTTCCGGGGGCGGGTACCGCATCGGCTGCGCTCATCGTCTTTCCCTCTGCATCCGCTGCTCCAACTGCGCCGCGAACACCACGCGGACCACACCCGCCGCCACCATCTCCTTCTGGAGCTGATCGACGAGGACGTACGGCGTATCGCGGTCTCCCCGAATGGAGATCACCAGGGCTCGCTCAGAAGCTGCATAAAGGGGCGCCACGACCTGTGACACCTCCGTCATCTGGTATTGTTGGTCGTTGATGAAGACCGCCCCGTCCTCCTGCAGCCAGACGTTCAGGATGTTCTTCTTCTTCTCGTCGATCTTCTGGGCCGCCGCGGCCTCGGGCCAATCGATGGGACGCTCCCGGTCGGTCGGGAACACCGTCGAGACCATGAAGAAGATCAGGAGCAGGAAGGCGATATCGGCCAGGGATGACGAGGGAATCTCCTCGGATGCCTTGGACCGCTTCTGAAAGCCAGCATTCTTCGCCATGGCTCAGCCCTCCAGGATCTGGAGGGAGATACGCTCGGCGTTGGCGCTGTGCAACGCGTCCAGCACGTCCATCATGAACCGGTACGGCGCGTCGGGATGCGTCTTCACCGCCGCAATGAGATTCGGGTTCGTGGCGACTTCCTGCCGCCACAGCCCTTCGACCTCCTGGGCCCGCATCTGCTGCTCCTGCTGGCTCTCCCCCCGCTTCACGGTGACGAACCCGTTGGGCTGCACGATGAGGTGGAGGATGTTCTTCTGGCTGACCGCTACCTCTTCGGACTCCTCCGGGAGCACGATGGCGAGTCCCTTGTCCTTGGGAAACACCGTCGTCACGAGGAAGAAGATGAGGAGCAGGAAGGCGATGTCGGCCATCGACGCGGTGGGTATCTCGTCGCTGACCTTCGACTTCTTGTTGTTCAGAACGGCCATGGTCCGCTGACCCTGATGGTTTGCTGAAAATACAGACGGAACGTCGAAAAGGTTCCTACTTGGCTGCCCGGATGATCTCGATCTCTCCCGCCTTGTCGAGATCCCACGCCAGGTTGATCGCCTTCTGCGCCCCCTGCTCCATATCCACGATGAGCTGGTCGATCCGGGTGACGAAGAAGTTGTAGGCGATGTTCACCGGCACGGCGATGACCAGCCCTGCGGCGGTGGTCAGGAGGGCCACCTTGATGCCTCCGGCCACCAGACTCGGATCCACGTCGCCGGCCGCCTCGATGGCGCCGAAGGCGAGGATCATGCCCGCCACGGTGCCCAGGAAGCCCATGAGAGGCGCCACGTTGGCGATGGTGGCCAGAATCACGAGCCCCCGCTCCAGGAAGCCCAGCTCGATGGCCCCCGTGGTCGCTACGGCCTTCTCGATCTCGCCGGCGGCCATCCGCTTGTTGGCGATCCGGCGCAGTCCCACCAGGAGAATGGCGGCGGCGGGGCCCGGCGTGTCGGAGGCGAGCTGGATGGCTCCCTGGATGTCGCCGGCCAGGGTGGCCTCCTCCACCTCGCGAAGCACCTTCGTGGTCCCGCGGTGAGCCGCCCACAGCGTCCAGAACTTGGCGATGATGACGCCCAGGGCGATGAGGGAGCACAGGATCAGCGGGTACATCATCCACCCGCCGTCCGCGAAGAGGGTAAGCAATCGATACTGGGTGCCCACGAAAGGCCTGCTCCTGTCAAGCGTTTTCCGTACGCCCGGTGGGGCGCGCTCCTGAGGAGGACTGCCGAATCTACGGGAGGCCCGACGAACGTGTCAACGCGCCGATGTCAATTGAAGTTACGCCTCTTCAGAGCCTCGGTTTCAGGCCTGGGACGAAGACGGGGCCAGGGCGGCCTCTCCCTCCGGCAGGGTTCCCCGGAGGATCCGACCGAGGCGCTCCGGATCGACTCCCCGCTCCAGCCGTCCCGACTGAGCCACCGACACACGCGACGTCTCCTCGCTCACCACGATGACGATGGCGTCGGTCTCTTCGCTCAGGCCGAGGGCGGCCCGGTGGCGGGTGCCCAGGGACCGATCCACGATCGAGGTCTGCGTCAGCGGGAGAATGGCCCCCGCCGTGAGAATCACGTCCCCGCGGATGAGCACCGCCCCGTCGTGGAGGGGAGAGTATGGCGTGAAGATCGTCATGAGCATCTCCGCCGATACCCGTGCCTCCACGGGGCTTCCGGTCTCCGCGTATTCGTCCAGCCCCACCTCCTGCTGGATGGCGATGATGGCGCCTACCCGGGCCCGGGACAGACGCTGCGCGGCCTCGACCACCTCGTCGGCCACCTGGCTGCCCTCCATCCTCTGGAACGCCCGGATCATCCGACTCTGGCCGAGACGGGCCAGGGCGGCGCGTAGCTCCGGCTGAAACACCACCAGCGCCGCGATGGCCCCATACTGGAACAGGGTCTCCAGGAGCGTCCGGATCAGGATGAGATCCAACAGTCTCGCGGCGCCGTAACCCAGCGCCAGGAACACCAGGCCCAGCAGAATCTGCATGGCCCGGGTGCGCTGAACGACGAGCAGAAGGCGATAGAGGACGAACGCCACGATGAGGATCTGCACGAGATCCATCCACCCGGGCGTCAAGAACTGGAGCTCCTCCCAGATCCTGTTCACTCCCTCCCTCCCTTCAGGCGACGCCGGGGCCAGCTCACGGGCGGACCGCTATCGCTCGTCGGGTCGGCGTCACGAGGGCAGGTCGTCGTTCCGCTCGTCCGTGAAGCCCGGCGCCGGTCCGGGGAGAGGTCCTTCTCCCCCGGGAAGCCGGAGTGGCTTGGCCGCCAGACCCTTGGGCTGCCGCTGCGGGACCTCCTCGGCGAGGGGCTCCACCGCCGGCAGGGGAGGAAGCGGGTCGCCGCGCTCGAGGGTCTCGATCTGCTCCCGGCCCAGGGTCTCGCGCTCCAGAAGAGCCGCGGCGATGCGCTCCAGCAGGTCCCCGTTCTTCTCCAGAACCGTACGGGCACGCTCATGCGCCTCGTCGAGGATGCGCTTCACCTCCTGATCCACGAGCCGGGCGGTGTGCTCCGATATCGGGCGGCGCTGCACCAGCTCCCTGCCGAGGAAGACCTCCTGCTCCGAGTCCCCCACGGCCACCAGGCCGATGACCTCGCTCATTCCCCAGGTCGTGACCATGCGGCGTGCCATCGTCGAGGCTCGCGCGATGTCGTCGCTGGCCCCGGTCGTGACGTCGTGCACCCCGAAGACGATCTCCTCTGCCACGCGACCACCGAACAGCATGGCCAGCTGCCCCTCAATCCACTCCTTCGTGTAGGAGTGACGATCCTCCTCCGGCAGGCTGGCGGTGATCCCGAGCGCCCGTCCGCGGGGGACGATCGTCACCTTGTGGACGGGGTCGAGGCCCGGGATCTTGAGGCCCAGCACGGCGTGACCCGCCTCGTGGAAGGCAGTGAGCTTCCGCTCGCGCTCCGCGAGGACGAGGCTCTTCCGCTCCGTGCCCAGCATGACCTTGTCCTTGGCGCGCTCGAAGTCGTCCATCGCCACCTTGTCCACTCCCCTGCGCGCGGCGAGCAGGGCCGCCTCGTTACAGACGTTCGCGAGGTCGGCCCCACTCATCCCGGGAGTGCCCCGGGCGATGAGGGCGAGGTCCACGTCGTCGGACAGGGGGAGCTTCTTGGCGTGCACCCGGAGTATGCCCTCACGGCCCCTCACGTCGGGGGCGTCCACGATCACCTGCCGATCGAACCGCCCGGGCCGGAGCAGCGCCGGGTCGAGGACGTCGGGCCGGTTGGTGGCGGCGAGCAGGATCACTCCCTCGTTCGACTCGAAACCATCCATCTCCACGAGGAGCGCGTTGAGGGTCTGCTCACGCTCGTCGTGCCCGCCTCCCAGCCCCGCGCCCCGGTGACGCCCCACCGCATCGATCTCGTCCACGAAGATGATGCACGGGGCGTGGGCCTTGCCCTGCTCGAAGAGATCGCGGACGCGACTGGCGCCCACTCCGACGAACATCTCCACGAAGTCCGAGCCGGACATCTGGAAGAACGGCCGTCCGGCCTCTCCCGCCACCGCCTTGGCGAGCAGCGTCTTCCCCGTTCCGGGGGGGCCCACCAGCAGGACGCCCTTGGGCAGTCGTCCGCCCAACCGGGAGAAGCGCGCCGGGTCCTTGAGGAATTCGATGATCTCCTGGAGCTCCTCCTTGGCCTCGTCCGCTCCTGCCACATCGGCGAACGTCACCTTCGGCGTATCCGGGCTGATGAGCTTCGCCTTGGAGCGGCCGAACTGGAACGCGCGATTCCCTCCGCCCTGCATGGTGCGGAAGATCCACACCCAGAAGGCGATGAACAGTAGCCACGGCAGGGCGCCAAGGAGGAACGTCCCCCAGCCGGCCTGCGGCTCCTCGGCGGCGATGATGACGTCCTTCGCCTGCAGGTTCTCCACCACGATCGCCTGGATGTCCGGCGGCAACGTCACGGAAAAGCTGGTGAACTCGGATCCCTCCCTCACCACCGGAGCCCGAAGGTCCCCCTCGAGGAGGTTCCCCTTGAAGGTCACCTTGTGGACGTTCCCCTGGTCCAGCTGGGCCTGGAACTCCGAATAATTCAAGTCCGCCGCCCCCTCGTCCGGTCCGCGGACGAGCTGAAGGGCCACCACGAACATGAGCACCATCAGGATCCAGAACGCGGCGGTCTTGGAAAGACGGGCCCAGGGCGAGCCGTTGTTGGGTCGGATGGGATCGTTGTCAGGCATTTGATTCTACTCGGGGCACAGGCCGGGTCTCTATCTAAAGGCTGGCGATATAGGGCAGATGACGGAAGTCCTCCCCGTAGTCCAATCCATACCCCACAAGGAACTCATTGGGTGCATCGAACCCCACCCATCGGGGCTCCCGTACGAGCCGGGCCTTTCTCTTGTGCAGCAGCGCGCACACCTGGAGGCTTCTCGGATCGCGGGCCTCCAGTCGGGGGATCAGCCGATTCAGCGTGGTGCCGCTGTCCACGATGTCCTCGACCAGGATCACGGCCCGATCCTTCAGCGGCGCTTCCGGGTCGTACAGGAGCCGGACGTCGCCCGTGGACGTCTGGCCCACTCCGTAGCTCGAGGCGACGAGGAAATCGACATGGAGGGGAAGGTCGACGGCCCGGACGAGATCGGCGAGAAAGAGGAACGACCCCTTCAGGAGCCCCAACAGCAGCAGGCGGTCGGACGCGGCGTAGCTCCGGGAGATCTCCTCGCCCAGGGCCCGCACGCGCTCCTGGATCTCCCGCTCGCTGAAGACCGTCCGCCTCAGCACCGTGCCACCCAACCTGGCATCCTCAGTCAGATTCGGCATCCGTGATCCTCACGAAGATCCGGCCTTGACCACCCCCGTCCCTCCGGCGGGCCCGACGAACGCCCGCCACCCACAGCACGACGCCTTCATCGTCCACCAGCAACGGCGTGCGCCGTCGCTCTCCCGACGGCACCCGAGCCTCCAGCAGGAGCTTCTTCACCTTCTTGGTTCCGTACTCCACGGCCATCCTGTCTCCGGGCCGAGGTCCCCGTACCGTCAACGGGAATCGCACTCCCGCGGCGCCGAACACACCCTCCCCCTCCGATGCGTCCGTTGTCCTCGACCACGTCACCAGAAAGCCCCTGCCCCCGAGAAGCGCGCGACCGCTGCCTTCACCGGGACCGGGAATCGTCACGTTCTCGTCGGGCGGGTGTTCGACGACCCGCTCGATCCGGAGCCGATCGAGGTCCCTCACGAGCCGGACGTTACCGCCCATGGGAATCCACCGTCCGCTGGCGCCGGAGCTAGTAAACTCCACGGCGAGTCGGGTTCCGGCCTCGCTCGGCGTCAGGTCGACCCGCCGGGCGAGAGCCCGGAGGAGCCGCGCCCGAACCGCAGGGTGGAGCGACTCCAACGCCGCCCTGTTCAGGGACCAGCCGGCCGGCTCGCGCCTCAGATCCGCGCCCTCGAGGAGGCCCGGCACCAGGCTCTCCCATCCCTCCTCGTCGTCCCGGGCCAACCGGGCGAGCCTCGCCAGGGCCCGGGAAGCTCCCGGGGCGACAGCCTGCCCGAGACGGGGCAGGATCTCCCGGCGAAGCACGTTCCGCGGCAGGGGCTCGCGGTTGGTGGGGTCCTCGCGCCAGGACAGGCGCATCGCGTCGGCGTAGGCTCGGAGCTCCTCCCCGGAAAACGGGAGGAGCGGCCGCCATACCCCCGGTTTCCGCTCTCGAATCCCCTGCAAGCCCGCGAGACCGGATCCCCGTGCCGCCCGAAAGAGCACCGTCTCCGCCTGGTCATCAGCGTGGTGGGCCGTGGCCACCACCACCGCGCCCTCCGATACGCGCACTTCCTCCAGGAAGGCATACCGTCGACGGCGCGCCTCCTCTTCGGAGGCCGAAGGGGGGTCCAGACGCGTGGCCCTGTGATTCAGGGACCACGCTGCGGCAAGGCCCCGCACCCACGCGGCGTCACCTTCGCTGTCCGGCCGCATCCCGTGATCCACGTGGGCCGCCACCAGCGTCAGTCGCGGCAACCCGGGGGTGAAGCGAAGCAGGTGAGCCAGGGTCACCGAGTCCCGCCCTCCGGACAGGGCCACCACCAGGACGTCCCCCCGGCGGATGATCCCGGACCGCCTGACGTGCCGGAGAAAGAGCTGGGGAAGTCGGCTTCCGCTCCCTGTCACCGGACGTCTCCGAGCGTCGGACCGGGCGCCCTGGGGCGCCCCACCGCGTGCTCCAGGACCTCGGCAAGCAGATCGGGTCGGTCGGTCTGGATTCCGTCCACTCCCCAGCTCAGCAGTCGGCGCATGTCGTCGGGATCATCCACGGTCCATACCTGCACGGGAAGGTTGCGACGGTGTGCCTCCTCGACGAACCGCGGTGTCACGATCCTCACGCCCTTCCACAGCTCGGGAACCTGCAACACGTCGGCGGCGGGCGTGTAGGGCCCCCCCTGAGGGAGTCGGTGCAGAACCACGAAGCCCAGGACGTGGTGCCGGCTTGCCCCCCACGGACCCGGATATCCGCGAACGGAACGGCGCGAGCGCTCGAACTCCGCGGCGATCAGGACCCGGTGCTCCGCACCGTGCCTTCGCACGGTCTCGACGAGACCACGAGCGGCCTCGGGCTCCTTCAGCTCCACGTTCAGACGCGCTCCGGGGAACGCCTCGAGCACGTCCTCGAAACGTGGAATGCGCACGCCTGTCCCCCGGAAGGACGGCCGACCGGCCGAATCGCGATACTGGTACCCCGCGTCCAGGCGAGCGAGCTGGTCGAACGTGAAGGCAGCGACGGGACCCGTGCCGTCGGTGGTCCGGTCCACGGTGGCGTCGTGGATGACAACCACTTCGCCGTCCCGGGTGGCGCGTACGTCCATCTCGAGCATGTCCGCCCGCCACCATTCCACAGCCCGGCGAAACGCCTCCAGCGTATTCTCGGGGGCCAGTCGGGCTCCCCCCCGGTGGGCAACGAGCAGGGGGGGACCTGCCAGGTAGGTCCTACCGGGCCTGGGTGACCGCCGGCTCACCGGAAAGGCCCGTGCCAGGACCTGGTCAGCCCGAAGCGACCCGACCCGCCTCGACCTTGTCCACATCTCCCGAGCCGAGACCGTAGAACAGGTACATGACCAGGTCGACCAGACGACTGGTCATGTCCAGCTCCGCCCGGGTCCGATTCTGGCGGTCGGTCTCCTCGTCGGGGAGATTGTCCTCCAGCTCCAGCACCCGTGCGGCGAGGAACCGGAGGACATCCTCCACCACCTCGGGCCGGGGGTCGGCGGGAGCCAGGGCGTCCGGCATCACCTCGGTGAGGAGCAGCCCCCGGATGAACGCGAGAAAGCCTGGAAACGTCAGCTCCGCCAGAGGACCGTCCTCGAGGGCCTCTTCGTCGGTGATATGCTCCCACTCCAGGTCGTTCCAGTAGAGGTCCTCCGCCTCCTCCATCAGAAACGCCCGCATCTTGGGCCTCAGCTCCGAGGAGGGGCTCGTCTGGGGCGGCACCAGGCTGCGGCCGAGAAGCCTCTCCAGGCGCTCCCGGCGGCCGTCCAGGAGCGTGCTTACGCGGTCGGTCATGGCATGCGGCACGGACAGGGGATGCACTCTGACGGGCAAGCAAGATACGGGGCCCGTCGCCCCGTGGGAACCGGGGCCGCTGGAACTCGCTGGCGCCGCCGGCTTCTGACGCCGACCTTTCCGAATCGCCCCCCGTGGAACCACCAGGTGCCCCATGAGACGCTTACGCATCGCCCTCGCCTTCCTGCCAGCCCTGTCCCTACCCGCCGCGGCCCAGGAGGCCGTGGTGCTCCGGCCCGACCGGGTCTTCGATGGGGAAGCCCTGCACCAGGGCTGGGCGGTGCTGGTCGAGCGCGGTCGGATCGTGTCTGCGGGCCCATCGATCCCCACACCTCCCGGCGGCCGGGAGATCGTCCTGCCTGGAGCCACGCTCCTCCCTGGCCTCATCGAAGGACACAGCCACCTTCTGCTCCATCCGTACAACGAGACACCGTGGACCGATCAGGTGCTCCTCGAGCCCCTCGCCGAGCGCGTCGCCCGAGCGACGGTGCACGCCCGGGCCACCCTGATGGCCGGTGTGACCACGGTCCGAGATCTTGGAACCGAGGGCGCCGGATACAGCGACGTGGGACTCAAGGCCGCCGTGGACAAAGGAGTGATCCCCGGCCCGCGCATGCTGGTGGCAGGCCCCGCCCTCGTGGCCACCGGGAGCTACAATCCGAAGGGTGCGCCCGAGTGGGATCTCCCCAAGGGAGCCCAGGAGGCCGACGGATACGACGAGCTCGTGCGCGCTGTTCGGGACCAGATCGGAAACGGGGCGGACTGGGTAAAGATCTACGCCGACTACCGATGGGGCCCCTCCGGCGAGGCACGTCCCACCTATACCGTGGAGGAGCTGGGGCTGGTCGTCCAGATCGCGGAGAGCTCCGGTCGGCGGGTGGTGGCCCACGCCTCCACGTCCGAGGGCATGGAACGGGCGGTGCTGGCAGGTGTGCGCACCATCGAGCACGGGGACGGGGGAACCCTGGACACGTTCCGCCTCATGGCCGAACGCGGCGTGGCCCTTTGCCCGACCCTGGCTGCCGGGGACGCCATCCTCCGATACGGCGGGTGGCGAAGGGGCACAGACCCCGAGCCGGAACGCATCCGTCAGAAGCGGCGAAGCTTCGAGGCCGCACTGCAAGCCGGCGTGGACATCTGCTTCGGCGGCGACGTCGGGGTCTACCCCCACGGGGAGAACGTCCGCGAGCTGGAGCTCCTGGTGGAGTACGGGATGGCGCCGACCTCGGTCCTGGTGACGGCCACATCCGGCAACGCGGACATCCTGGAGCTCCCCGATCGGGGCCGGGTGCGGCCGGGGCTCCTGGCCGACCTCGTCGCCGTGCGGGGCGATCCGACGGTGGACATCGCCGCACTGTGGGACGTCGTCCTCGTGATGAAGGGAGGCGAGGTCGCGCGGGGGCCGGAGGGCTGACGGGGGGGCCGGTCAGTCGGCGCGCTTCCGCCGCTTGACGCCGGAGCCCAGCCAATCGTAGAGCCACGCCGGAAACACCTGGGCCGCCCAGACCAGGGACGAGAGCGGCCGCGGGAACGCCAGCACCTTCCGGCGCTGCCGGATCGCCCGGTACATGATGTCCACGCCCTCGTCGAGGTCCACGAGGAAGTGCATGCGGTGCTCGTTCTTGTCGGTCATCTCGCTTTTTACGTACCCGGGCGTGATTACCGTGACCGCGATGCCCTTGCGCTGGAGGTCGATGCGGAGGCTCTCGAAGAAGTTGTGGACGGCTCCCTTGCTGGCGGAGTAGGAGGCCGTCTTGGGCAAGCCGCCGTACCCCGCCAGGCTCCCGATGGCCACGATCTGCCCCCGTCCCCGTTCGAGCATTCCCGGAAGAACTTCTTCCGTCGCGTAGACCATGCCGAGGAAGTTGACGCGCATCATGCGCTCCACCGCCTCGGCGTCGAAGGCCGCCGTGTAGGTCAGACCGGAGATGCCTGCGTTGTTGATCAAGACGTCCACCGGTCCCAGCTCGGCTTCGGTGGCCTCCACGGCCGCCCGGACGTCAGCCGGCTCCGCGACGTCGCAGCGGTAGGACCGGGCGTTTCCGCCGGCGGAGCGGATCTCCGCGGCGAGCGCTTCCAGCCGATCCACGCGGCGGGCGGCCAGCGCCACGGCGTATCCGTCCCGGGCGAAGCGCCGGGCGAAGCCCGCTCCGAACCCCGACGAAGCCCCGGTGATGAAGACGACATCGTTCATGACGCCGGAGGGTACGTGGCCGCACGGGTCGAGGTCAAACCGCCAGGGGCTCCTTGAAAGAGGCCGCGCGGTCCAACGTTCCCCCACAAGCCCCAGTGGGGATCTCCCGACTGGACGCGCGCGGCTCCGGGGCTATGCGTAGGGGAACCCACCGAATCGGCGGAGGATGCCCGATGCGCGCTACCATCCGGTTCCGGCTGAACGGCCGGGACATCACGCTCGACACCGACCCCAACCGTAGCCTCCTCTGGGTGCTACGCACCGATCTCGGACTCACCGGGACGAAGTACGGATGCGGAATCTCACAGTGCGGCGCCTGTACCGTGCTGGTCGAGGGAAGCCCGGTACGATCCTGCGGTCGGCGTGTCGGACAGATCGAAGGCCGCGAGGTCACCACGATCGAGGGGCTTGCCGCCATGGCACCCGCCCCTGGGCCGAGCGGGGTCGCTTCCCAGGGCGTCCTCCATCCCCTCCAGGAGGAGTTCGCAGAGCGCGGCGCCTTCCAATGCGGCTACTGCACCCCCGGGATGCTCATGGAGGCCTTCGGGCTCCTGGCAGAGAATCCCCATCCCACCCGCGTGGAAATCGTGGAGGGTATGAACCGAAGCCTGTGCCGGTGCGGCGCACACAAGCGGATCGTGGAGGCCATCGAGGCCGCCGCGGCCCGGATGTGAGGAGGGTGTCATGAACAGGAACGACCTGGGCCCGATGGCGGTGGACCGCCGCGACTTCTTCAAGTTCACCGGAGGCGGAATCGCCGTCCTGGTGACGCTGAAGGATGTGGACCTCGTGGCGGCAGGGCTGGAGCAGCAACGTGGCTACCCCGAGGACTTCAACGCCTACCTCCGGATCGGCGAGGACGGGCGCGTCACGGTGCTGAGCGGAAAGATCGAGATGGGGCAGGGGGTGGAGACCTCCCAGGCCCAGCTCGTGTCCGAGGAGCTGGACATCCCGCTCGACCAGATCGACATGGTCATGGGCGACACGGACCGGTGCGTCTGGGACGCCGGGACGTGGGGCTCCCTCACCATCCGCGTCTTCGGACCGGCGCTCCGCGCCGCCGCGGCCAGGGCGCGCGCTTCGCTGGTGGAGCTCGCGTCGGAGCAGCTCGGGATACCGGCGGAACGGCTCCGGACTTCGGACGGAGTGATCACGGTCGACGACGGCTCCCGTCGCGTGACCTACGCAGAGCTCGCGAGAGGGCGCCGGATCGAGCACCGCCTCGAGGGTGAGGCCGCGGTGAAGGCCGTGGCGCAGTTCCAGGTCATCGGTACGTCAC
Organism: Gemmatimonadota bacterium; assembly: GCA_037387345.1. Taxonomy (GTDB): domain Bacteria; phylum Gemmatimonadota; class Gemmatimonadetes; order Longimicrobiales; family Gaopeijiaceae; genus SZUA-318. The sequence goes on along the minus strand of JARRLD010000009.1, from coordinate 2,065 downwards.
CGAAGCGACTCGACCGGATCGCGAAGGTCACCGGAGCCGCCCAGTACGCGGGCGATATCCGCCTGCCCGGGATGCTGCGGGCCCGCCTCCTCCGTCCGCCGGTCCACGGTGCGACGCTCCGGAGCGTGGACACGTCGGCGGCCGAGGTCGTGCCTGGTGCAGTCGTGGTGAACGAGGACGGCCTGGTGGCGGTGCTGCACGAGGACCCTGAAGAGGCCGAACGGGCGTTGGGCCTGGTGCGCGTTGACTTCGACGTCCCGGAGCCCGAGGTGGACAACGACACCGTCTGGGACTACCTCGCGGCCGCCGCGCCACAGGGTCGCACCCGGGACGAAGACGGAAGCCTGGAGCGAGGCGAGAGCGCCTGCACCCGGGTATTCGAGCACACCTACTACGACAACTACGTGGCTCACGCGCCCATGGAGCCGCACACGGCGCTGGCCTCCCGCACCGGGGACAGCATCACACTGTGGGCCTCTACGCAGACGCCCTTCGGCGACCAGCGCCGCGTGGCTGGGGCGCTCGGTCTCGAGCCGGAGCAGGTGCGGGTCGTCACCCCCTACGTGGGAGGCGGGTTCGGGGGCAAGGCCTCCAGCGGGCAGGCGCTCGAGGCCGCCCGGCTGGCGTGGATCACCGAACGTCCCGTCCAGGTCATGTGGACCCGTGACGAGGAGTTCTTCTTCGACACGTTCCACTCAGCCGCCCTCGTCAAGGTCCGGTCCGGCGTCGACGGGACCGGCGGGCTTCAGCTCTGGGACTACCACGTCTACATGGCGGGTACACGGGGAAGCGAGGTCCTCTACGACGTTCCGAACCGTGCGGTCGTCTCCCACTCGGCGGACGCGCATCCTTTCGCCACCGGGGCGTGGCGGGCCCCGGGCGCGAACACGAACACGTTCGCGCGCGAGTCGCAGATCGACATCATGGCGGCCGCCGCGGGCATCGATCCGCTCGAGTTCCGCCTGAGGAACGCCAGCGACGAGCGCCTGCGCGGCGTGCTCGAGGCGCTGAGGAAGGCGGTCAGCTGGACACCCGCCCCTGCGCCCAGCGGCCGCGGGTGGGGGATCGCGTGCGGCCTGGACGCCGGTACCTACGTGGCGCTCGCCGCGAAGGTCTCCGTGAACGAGTCCAACGGCCAGGTCCGGGTCGAGCGTGTGGTCTGCGCCCAGGACATGGGGGTCGTCGTGAATCCCGAAGGCGCGACCATGCAGATGGAGGGGTGCATCACGCAGGGGCTCGGGTTCTCCCTCATGGAGAAGATCCGCTTTCGGGGAGGCAACATCCTCGACCGCAACTTCGACACCTACCGACTCCCTCGATTCGGGGATCTGCCCCAGATCGAGACGGTTCTGGTGAAGAACGACGACCTTCCGCCGCAGGGCGGCGGCGAGCCCGCCATCGTGTGCATGGGCGCGATCATCGCCAACGCCATCTACGATGCCTGCGGGGCCCGCCTCTTCACCATGCCCATGACGTCTGCCGACGTGCGGGCGGCGCTCGCGGAGGTGGCGTCCGGCTGAGAGTGCCGCGGCTTCGGCCCCCCAGCCGGCAACATTTCGCCGCGAAAGAGGCCCCCCGGGAAACACCCGGGGGGCCTAACTCGTTGCGCTACAACGATGCCGGAGGAGGAACTCGAACCTCGACACACGGATTGTGATTGAGTGGGGGTGAGTTTTCCGAGGCATGAGCGCCACCCGCGATCTTGTCACCGGCTGCTCTTCGTACGACGACGTAGCGAGCTCTTCACCCATATTCGCATCTTCCATCAGCTCAACCTGCCCACGCCCAAAGCCGCATTCCATCAGCCAAGCAACCGCATCGGCGTTGCCGAGGCCGTGCCCGATCCCCTGGTCCGGGCCAACATCGTGGCCGACCTCGGCTTGGCCGAGCGCCTCGACGAGATGCCTGCTCGATGCAGGCCACTCTTCTGAGCAGTGGGCCCACACCCCTGGCCCCCCCGATGCTCCGCTCAACGGGTTCACCTTCCAAGACCCAAGCCGATCGTCGCCACCGCAAGTGGGCCGCCACTCCCCACATATCCCTGCACGGCAAGGACGACGCGCGC
>JARRLD010000008.1:0-38517 GCA_037387345.1 Gemmatimonadota bacterium | reverse complement strand
GAACTGCTTTTGGGCCCCGGACGGCCGCGCGGTCCTCTTCACGGCCTGGGGCTCCGGTAACCCGGACATCCACCTTGTGCCTGCCCGGGGCGGTCCCCCCGTGGCGTTGACCGTGGATCCAGGTGGGGACGGAGCGTTCGCATCGTTTGTCCGCATAGGCACCGGACGGTAAAGCACAGGAAAGACAGGGCCGGGTGGCCAGCCAACGTTCCGTCACGTCATTGCACCTCCAATCGTATCACAGGCATGCGCCTGTTCGTATCCGCCTTGATGCTGTACGGATAGGCATCATAGGGGCATGGCGTCCGCTACTGGCCTCGGCAAGCACCTAATCAGCCCAAAGGAGGAAGGGCGTTCACCTCTCGGAGTGGGAGCGCTTTCATTAGCGCAAGCAAGGTACCCACAGATCGAGGAGGAGAACGCCCATGGAGAGGTATATCGGGCTGGACGCGCATGCGTCAAGCTGCACGCTGGCGGTGGTGGGCCCGAGCGGGAGGCGGTTGGGCTCGCACGTGGTGGAGACGAACGCGCGGGCGCTGATCGAGGTGTTGCGGGGCATCCCGCGGAACCGACACGTGTGCCTGGAGGAGGGAACGCTGTCGGAGTGGTTGCACGAGGTGCTGGAGCCGCACGTGGAGGATCTGGTGGTGGCTGGGGTGCGCAAGAGTCGGGGTCCGAAGAGCGACAAGCGCGATGCGTTCGCCCTGGCGGAGCAGCTGCGGATCGGGGCCCTGGAGACGCGGGTGTACAAGGGGCGGGGGAAGTTCCGGAGGCTGGGCTGTTTGGCGCGAGGTCACGGGCACGTGGTGAGCGACGTGGTGCGGGTGAAGAACCGGCTGAAGAGCGTGCTGCGCTCACGGGGCGTGGGGTACGGAGCGGGGAGCTCAGTCTACGCGAAGCGGGACCGGGAGCGGTGGCTCGGGGAACTGCCGGAGGCGACGCGGCCGATGGCCGAGCTGCTGTACGAGGAGCACGACGCGCTGGTGGGCCTGAAGGCGAGAGCCGAGAAGGCGCTCCTGAAGGAGGCGCGCAAGCACCGGGAGTGGCACCTCGTGAAGACGTGCCCGGGCCTGGGGCCGATCCGAACGGCGGAGTTGCTGCCGGTGGTGGTGACCCCGTACCGGTTCCGGAGCCGGAGCCATTTCTGGGCGTACTGTGGGCTGGGGATCGTGATGCGGAGCTCGTCGGACTGGGTGCGGGCGCCGAACGGGGAGTGGGTGAAGACGGCGGTGCAGCGGACGCGAGGCCTGAACCGGAACTTCAACCACACGTTGAAGCGGATCTTCAAGGGTGCGGCGACGACGGTGATCGGCCGAGGCGAGAACGAGCCGTTGTACCGTCACTACGAGCGGCTGCTGGACGGGGGAACGAAGCCGAACCTGGCGAAGCTCACGCTGGCGCGTCAGATCGCCGCGATCGCCCTGGCGGTGTGGCGCAGCGGCGAGCCGTACGACCCGAAGAGACTGGAAGCGACGGAGTAGAACGGGCCCGGATCAGCGAGCGTGGGGTCGAGCGGAGCGCACGCAAAGACGGGCCTGATGAAGGAGAAGCGAACCGGTTACAGGGGAGAGCATCCATTGAATTTCTGGGCTGGGCCCACGGGTCCGAGTCCCCCGGGATAGGCTATGCGCCCCTGGAGAGCCGAACGAAGCGATGGGCCGATGTTGAGCCCCAGATAGAAGGATGGTTCCCGCCCCCGAGCGGAGAACGCAGCGGCTGTGACCGTCTTCCCGGCTGTGACACGGACCCCGAGCAACGCATCCGTCATCCCAAGCTGAGCAACCGATCCGGCAACTCAAGCGATGCGGACGCCGGTGGCCAAGACCTGGTCCGACGGCGTGTAGGCAGCGTGCGTCTTGACCGCCGGCCCCATAGAAGGAAATCCAACCGTGATCGGTCCCGACGAAACGGAACGTGGTTCGGTCGGGGGGGCGGCACACGCGGGCTTGCCACGATGTGGATGGGGCGTCTCGCCGGTCCTCAGAAGGAGAGCAGCTTCGTCCCCTTCAGCGTGACCTCCCGCTCAAGGACCCTTCCCGCCCCCACATCCCTCCGCTCCGAAAACACCAGGAACACGTCGCTGAGGGGTGCGTGGATGACGTTCAGACGGATGTTCGTCACGACCTCCTCCGACGCCGAGTTGTACTGGACGAAGGAGCTGACGAAGAACCGGCGGGATGCTGCGAAATCCATCCGCCCCCCAAAGACATCGGCAGTAAACCGGTCTCCGGGGAGGGAGATGTCGTTCCGTTGGGCCTGAAGGCCGAAGGCTACGTGCCGACTGGGACGCCAATTCCCGGAAACCGTCAGGGAGGTTCGGGTCCCACTGAAGAACTCGCCACCGGACACTCCCATCTCACCTGAGAGGGGACGAGCCGCATTGGAGGTATAGGTGACACTGCCTTCGGTGAACCGATATCGACCCACGGGCACTTCCCCCTCGCCCGCTACCAGGAAGGCGTCCTCGATGACTTCCAGCCTATCGGTGACCTGACTGATGAGCTGGCCCCCATCGTTGAAGAGGATCCCCAACCCCAGGGCCCCTTCACGGGTCTCCAGAGCCGAGGCCAGGTTCGTGATGTAATGCATCTCCACGTAGGGATTCAGCTCCAGGATCCCGGGCCACACCGGCCGAGGATGCGCGCCCACCGTCGCGTAGCTGTGGCGGATCCCCCGCCGGGCGATGAACCCCAGGCCCGGGTCGAAGCCATCACCCACCTCCCGGAAGAGGGCGGACACGTCCCAGAGTTGGTCCCGGTAGGCCGCCGAGACTCGGGCCGCCCGGTTGTTCCCGGTGACCCCCGGGTAGTCCGTGGTGGCCACGTAGGAATGGAACACCAGGTTCGCGGTGGGGGCGTAGTTCAGGTCCACTCCGTAGCTTCGGTTGTATTCACCCGATCCTCCCCCCAGCTCCTCACGACCGGCGAACAACCCACCCACCTGGAGGCCGGAAGCGAAGCTGTAGCGCATCCGGCCCACCATGAAGTCTTCCCGAGGCAGCCCCAGAGCCGACTCGGTCCGCATCCGCAGTGCTCCAACCTCCAAAGCCCCCACGGAACCCGTCATGCGGCCCCCACCAACGATTGGAACGGGGCGGCCGTTGGCCAAACCGATCCTTCTGGAGTGAAAGAGCGTGAAATCTCTGGGTGAGGCACCCATCCGAATGCTCCGCTCCGCAAGGTCCCCGAAGGCGAAGGTCCCGGAGTTCTCCATGAAGAAGTCCCGTTTCTCCGGAAAAAACAGGGAGAAGCGGGTCAGGTTTACCCGCTCCTGGTCCACTTCCACCTGGGAGAAGTCGGTCCGATAGGTCAGGTCCAGGGTAAGGCGGGGAGTCAGTCCGTACTTCAGGTCCATCCCGAAGTCACCGCTGGTACCCCGGTCTGCCGGATCCTTCAGGGGTCCGGAGGCGTCGGCGGCCCTCAGGTAGGGCTTGAGGGTGAGGTTCCGGGGTCTGGGCAGGCCGGAAAAACCCGACACCGTACCGGCGTACGACGCGGTGTGGACCTGGCTCCTCCGATCCACCGGGGCCCAATAGGAATCCTCGTTCTTTCGGCGAACCCTTCGCAGGAAGTTCATCCCCCAGGCTTGCTCCCCCTCCGTGGGGTTGAACCGGAGGGTGGTGAAGGGAATGGCCACTTCCGCCGTCCATCCCTCCTCATGGATGCGGGTTTCGATATGGATGACCCCCTCCCATGCCGAGTTGCGGATCCGGGAGTTGTCGAAGATCTGCCCGTCCTTTACGGCCCCATTGGGATTAATGAGGAACATGAAGGCGTTCCGCCGGTCCAAGAACGTATCCAGGCCCACGCCGAACACGTCTTCATCGCGGGTCTCGTAGTCCTGTTGCAGGAACTGGTGGATGATCCCCGCTGGATCCGAATCCAGCATCAGGGCCCCGATGTAGAGGTTCTCCTCATCATAGAGGATTCGCACTACCGTCTGCTCCGTTGCCGGCATCCCGGCGTCGGGCTTGGATTGGATGAACCCGGTAATGGGATCGGCGGCGGTCCAGGCCTCCTCGTCGAGCACCCCGTCCAGGCGGATGGGCAAATGGGTCCGGACCGCACGGGCCACCGGCCTGGGCATGGCCTCCGGGTCCGCGCCGGACACGGCCACTGGTTCGCCCTTCACGGGATCTCCCGTCACCTGTCCACTCAGCGGAGTCGGAAGGCAGGGCAGGACGACCCCGAACAGGATCAGGGAAAGGGCTCTGGACAAGGAACTCATGGTCGGTTCATCGCATCCCTGGGGAGTGAGGATTCATCGGGGTGCGGGAAGGTGGTCGGGCGGCGTGGAGCGGGCAAGCGGCTGACTGAACCCCCGCCCCCGGACCTCACCGGGCCGATACCCGGGGGATGGCGTGAAGCTGGACGGGTCGGGACGGTCAGGAGGCGTCCGTCGACCAGCCTAGTCCAGCGCTTGGTCGGTCTGGAGCGAGGTCGGGACGGCATCCGAGACCGTCACCGTGCGGTTCGGGCGCTGGAATCGGTCTTCGGTACAACCCACCACAGACACACATCGCAGATGGCTGGGGCGTCTTGGCCGAGCGTGTCTGATGTGCGACTGCGATGGCAGTCCGAACGCGAAGTGAGGCACGTTCCTCGGAGTGAAGCGCACGCAGCCAGCCCGTTCTACGGCAACCGAAGCATACCCCGCCCCAACCCCCACGCTGCCGCCTCCGCCACCACCGGATCCTCGTCCGACAGCGCCGCCACCAGCTCGCCCACAGCCTCCGGGTCGGGCGTATCACTCGCGGAGATCCAGTTCCCCAATGCGATGGCCACGTTCCGGCGCAGCCCCGAGTAGCCCGCCCTCCGCATGGCCGACCCCCGCGCATACGCGTCCCACTCGTCCTCGGACATCCGCATGAGGTCGACGAGGGCGGGGCCGTCGGTGGTGGGGATGACCGTCCTAGCGGGGCCGTCGTCGGTGGGGGTCACGGGCTGAACGGGGCCGCAGTCGTCCCCCGACGTTTCAGCTGAAACGTCCTTTCCCGGATCCGGGTCCTGTGTCGCGGCTCGGGCCGGCCTCGCCGCGTAATCCGGCTCCTCCGCCACCACCGAGAACTTCTGCACAAACGGACACACCTCCTGGCAGATGTCGCACCCGAACACCCGGTTCCCCATGAGCGGACCAAGGTCCTCCGGGATGGATCCTCGATGCTCGATGGTCAGATAGGAGATGCACCGGCGCGCGTCCATCACGGGCGCGCCGTCCACGGTCCGGCCCAGGAGCGCCCCTGTGGGGCACGCGTCCAGGCACGCCCGGCACGAGCCGCAATGGTCCGCCTCGAACGGCTCGTCAGGCTTCAGCGTAAGGTCGGTGAGCAGGATTCCCAGGAAGAAGAAGGAACCCCTCTTGGGGTGGATGAGCATGGTGTTCTTCCCGAACCACCCCAGCCCGGCCCGCCGAGCCAGGTCACGCTCGAGAATGGGTCCGGTGTCGACGTAGGCCCGCCACCCGACGCTCCCGCCACGGGTGCCCTCTGCCGCCTCCTCGAGCCACCGCCCCAGCTCCGTGAGCTTCCTCTTCACAACCTTGTGGTAGTCCCGCCCCCGGGCGTAGCGGGCGATGACGCCGCAGGCGGGGTCGTCGGGAACGCCCGGTGGGTCCTCCTGATGGTAGTTATGGCCGACCACCACCACGCTCCGTACTCCCGGGAGGGTCTTCTCCAGCGCCCCCCTCCGGGCAACCGCGTCGGGTCGGGCCAGGTAGCCCATGTCACCGTGGAACTCCCGCTCCAGCCAATCCCGATAGAAACCAACTTGCTCAGGTGCCTCGGACGTGGCGATCCCCACGAGGTCGAAGCCCCGCTCGCGGCCCTTCGCCCGCACCTCGTCCGCGAGGTGGGCGGCGCCGGCGGCTCCCTCCGTTGCATGCGCCCCTACGCCGTCCCGCTGCCCCACGGTCAATCCTGGCCGAGTCTCAACCCGCCCCGTCGGCGATGATCGTCATCCCCTTCGAGCGCAGCAGCTGATTCAACGTCGCCAACTCGCCTGCGAGAAGGCCATCCAGCGCGTCCAGGTGCTCGTTCAGCTCCGTGTTCAGGATCCCCTGGACCTCCACCTGCTGATCGGTGGGACGGAAGTCGGAGCCGCTCAGGCCGCCCGCCAGGTACCCGAGCTTCGAGAGAAGCTTCGACGCGAACCGCACCGCGTCCTGTCCCTGCCCCGTGAGTCGCAGGTCCACCAGGTTCATCTCCAGCTCGATGAGCTGCTGCTCGAGGTGCTGGATCGCCCGGTTCGCCTCGTCGTCTTCCGAGAAGCGGGCAAGCGTCTCCAGCTGCACCCGCACGGCCTCGATGCGGTGCACGGCCTCGCCTCCCCGCTCGAGGTCGTCACGGAGGGCATTCAGCAGGGCTACCTGCGCGCGGATGTCGGCTTCCGTCCCGCCGGAGTGGGGGTCCTTCAGCACGGTGAGCGGACGGGTATGCACCTCCCCGTCCACCGTCAATCGCACCGTGTACAACCCGGGGGGCATGAGCACCTGGAAGCGACCTGCGCCGGGCGCGGACCGACCCTCGGGTCCCGGTCGCAGATGTTCCGCGTACATGGGGGCCGTGAGCAACCGGATCTCCATGCTGGGCTCGTCTTCCAGGTCCCAATACACCCGGTTCACCCCGGCCCGGTTCGTCGCCCGTAGCCGCCGCACCACCGTCTCCGAGGCGTCCAGCACCTCGAGGGAGAGCCGATCCGCCGGCTCCTTCAGCCAATAGTTGATGGAGGCGCCGTACTGGGGATCCTCGCCCATGGTGGGATCGTCGTACGGTACCGACGGCGGTGTGATCGCCCGGAAGCGGTACGCGTCACGAGGCTCGAAGAGATGGGCGTCGGACGCCAGGACCTCCGGCGTGAGCTGCTGGAGCGGCGCCAGGTCGTCCAGGATCCAGAAGCCCCGACCGTACGTGCTGACGACCAGGTCGTTGAAGTGCTCCTGGATCACGATCCCGGACACAGGCGCGTGGGGCAGGTCGTTCTGGAGGGGCCGCCAGTCATCGCCGTCATTGAAGGAGACATAGATGGCGTTCTCCGTCCCCACGTAAAGGAGTCCCTGACGCACCGGGTCCTCGGCGATCACCTTCGTGTAGCTGAGCATGCTCGGCGGAATGCCGTCGACGATCTTCTCCCAGCTCTCCCCGTAGTCACGGGTGCGGTAGACGTAAGGATCCCGGATGTTCACCTGGTGCCCGTCGATGGCCACGTACGCCGTGCCGGCGTCGTAGCGCGACGGCGCGATGCTCCGCACGGACATCCACTCGGGGAGGTCCGGGACGTTGGAGGTGACGTTCGTCCAGGTATCCCCGCCGTTCCGGGTGAGCTGCACCAGGCCGTCGTTGGTGCCCACCCAGATCAGGCCAGGCTGCACAGGTGACTCGGCAATGCCGTACACGACGCCGGCGTACTCCACACCGATGTTGTCACCGGTCAGACCACCGGAGAAGCCCTGTCGGCTCTTGTCGTTCAGGGTGAGGTCGGGGCTGATGACCTCCCAGCTCTGGCCCCCGTCGCGTGTACGATGCACGTTCTGGCTGCCCGTATACACCGTGTTGTGGTCATGGGGGGAGATGTGCAGCGGAGCGTCCCACACGAACCGGTACCTCACCCCTGACGCCGGCCCGCGGCTCTGCTCGGGCCACACCTCGACGGTGCGGTATTGTCGTCGATTCTCTTCGTAGCGGACCACGATGCCGCCCACCATGCCCGAGCCCGAGGCCGACGACCACACGATGTTCGGGTCGGTGGGGTCCGGCGTAGCCCAACCGCTTTCCCCTCCACCCACGTGGTGCCACATGCCCCGCGGGATCCCGTCCACGCGCCGTCCCCCCATGATCCGGCTGTTGCTCGGACCACGATAGGTGGGCTCGTCCTGCTTGTTGCCCAGCACGTGGTAGGGAACGGCGTTGTCCACGGTCACGTGGTACATCTGGGCGTTCAGGAGACGCTGCCGGAACCAGGTCTTCCCCCGGTTCTCGGAGATCGACAGGCCCTGGTCGTGCACCACGATCATCCGGTCGGGGTCCGTGGGGTCGATCCACATGTCGTGATGGTCCCCGCCGGGGGCCTGTCGCCGGGGGACGGTCTCGAGGGTTCGCCCGCCATCGATGGACTTCGCGAACGAGGCCGTGAGGAAGTAGGCCTCGTCTTCGTCGCCAGGGTTCACCACGACCTTCGAGTAGTAGTGGGGGCGACCCATGACGTTCCGGTCCTTGTTGATCAGCGCCCAGGTCCGTCCACCGTCCTCGGAGCCCCAGAGCTGGCCGTCCTCGGTGGCGTTTCCGTCCCAGGGGATCCCGTCGCCGGTCTCGAAAAGCGCGTAGATCCGCTGTGGGTTCGACGCCGCGATGGCCACGGCCACCTTCCCCACAGGCCTCCGGGGGAGCTCGCCCCCGGAAAGACGCGTCCACGTGTCCCCACCGTCCCGCGAGACGTGCAGGCCGCCGCCGGGTCCCCCGCTCGTCCGCCCCCACGTGTGGATCTCCAGCTGCCACGTGCCGGCGAACAGGATGCGCGGGTTGGTCGGGTCCATGGCCAGGTCGGAGCAGCCCGTGTCCTCGTCCACGAAGAGGACGTGCTCCCAGGTGTCACCCCCGTCCGTGGTCCGGAAGACGCCGCGCTCCGGCTGAGGACCGTACGCGTGCCCGAGTGCGCACACGTAGGCGATGTCCGGGTCGTCGGGGTGGACCACCAGTCGGGGAATGCGGCCGGTTTCCTCGAGCCCCACCAGCATCCACGTCCGTCCGGCGTCGGTGGAGCGGTAGACGCCCTGACCTACCGAGACGTGGCTCCGGATATGTCCCTCGCCGGTGCCGGCCCACACCACGTTCGGATCGCTGGGCGAGACCGCCAACGCGCCGATGGACTGTACCGGCTGGTCATCGAAGATGGGCTCCCAGTGCACGCCTCCGTCCGTGGTCTTCCACACCCCTCCCGAGGCCGCCCCCACGTAGTACGTCTGCGGATCTCCGGGGATGCCTGCCGCGGCGCTGAATCGGTTGCCCTCAGGTCCGATCGTGCGCCAGTGGAGGCGCGCGTATGACGAGGGGTCGGGGGCGATGGACGACTGGGCCGCGAGGGGAGCGGCCACCAGGACCGCTGCGGCGGGGACGAGGAGGATGCGGGTGAGGGAGCGCATGGAGCACCTCGATGCTGGGTAACGCGACGGCCGACCGGGTGGGCCTCGTGAGGGTCACGGTACCGGGAGCGCAGGGTGGGGGGCAAGCCGGTGACGCGCTCTGCCCGGGTGCCGCCAGTCAGGGGACGTGCGACACGTCCCTCACTACGTACGCCCGTCCCTTCCACTCCACCCGGCGCCCTCGGATCCACGCCCTCAGGAAGATGTGCAGGCCCACCACAGCACCCAGTGGATAGAGCAGGCCGTACCAGAACGGCGCGCCCATCCGGGCGGTGACCAGCGACCATAGCACCACGCTGAGCGCGACGGCCGTCGCCGACCACGCCAGCAGCGCGCCTCCGCCCGCCCCCAGAAGGGACCACGCCAGGGCGACCGGCGGCGCGAGCCACAGACCGGCGCCCACCGCGGCAGACCCCGGAGCCACCATGGGACGGAGCAGGGGGGGCATGGTCTGCAGCCCACCCAGGAGGATGTTCTTCGACCACCCGGCCACGAGCTCACCGAGGGACCGATACATGCGGGTGGCGAAGCTGGGCTCGGCCATGCGCACCGTGAGGCTGAGGGCGCGGCGCACCACGAGCTGGGCCAGGGCCAGATCCTCCACAACCTCCTCCCTGACTGCCTCGTGTCCGCCCAGCTCCTCATAGGCTTCCCGCCGGAACAGCATGAACTGTCCGTTCGCGATGACGCTGCGCCAGCGTCCGTCGGCGATCGCCCTGTCCACGTCGTAGAAGCGGAGCAGCATGGTGAGGAAGACCTGGGGCTGGACGAGCCGCTCCCAGAACGACCCCATGAGCTGCCGCCCCGTCACACTCAGCAGATCCGAACCGGCCTCCTCCATCTCCGCCACCGCCCGGGACAGGAGGTCCGGACCGTGGACCGTGTCGGCGTCGGTGAAGAGAATCAGCTCACCCCGGGCGGCTCGGGCCCCCTGCCAACACGCCCAGGGCTTTCCGAGCCAGCCCTCCGGAAGGTCTTCCCCGGCGAGGACGTCGAGCCTGCGCGCACGCCCCCGATCCATGGCCCTCACGAGATCGCCCGTGCCGTCGTCGCTACGGTCGTCGACCACCATCACCTCGAACGTCGGGTAGCGGGACGCGGTGAGGGATCCGACGCACGCTTCGATGTTCACGGATTCGTTCCGCGCGGGCACCACCACGGACACCAGGGGCGCCCGGGCAGGCCGCGCTGACGGCAGGCGGCGGGGCAAGCGCACGCGCAATAGAAGGAAGCCCAGGACGCCGAGCCAGGGCAGCGCGAGCAGATACGGGAAGATCACGGCGCCCGGGGTCTTCCCCCCGAGCTCGTCACGATACTGGCCTCTTCACCACCGGAACCGTCACGTGGGATGCCCGAGCCGGATCGCGGTAGACCCGCACACGCGCCGGACGGAAGTCGGACTCCTCCGCCTCGAAGATGTTGGGCACGAACGTCTGGGGGTTCCGGTCGATGAGAGGGAACCAGGTGCTCTGCACCTGGATCATGATCCGGTGCCCCTTCCGGAAGGTGTAGTCCTGCGTGTGTAGGGAGTAGGAGTACTCCAGGACCGAGTCGGCGGGGATGGGTCTGGGTGTCTCGAATCCCTCGCGGTACCGGCCGCGGAACACCTCGTTGGACACCATGAGCTGATAGCCGGCCAGCTCCCAGTCCTCGGGGTACTCGTCGGGATAGACGTCGATGAGCTTCACGATCCAATCGGCATCCGTTCCGCTGGTGGCGGCGAAGAGGTGGGCCACCACTTCGCCGGCGATGGTCACGTCCTCGGTGAGCAGGTCACTCTCGTAGGAGAGGACGTCGGGCCGGTCATCCACGAATCGCTGGCTCTCCACGAGCCACGTCCGCCATTTCGAGCCGGGACCGTAGGTGGCCTGGATGGGCCGCTGTCGGTACGGGACGGGATGCTCCGGATCCGACACGTAGCCGTCGAACGGCTCCGGATCCGAGGGGTCGGGTGCGTCGAACGAGAGCTTCCCGTCGGCGTGGAAGTACAGGCTGCGCGCCTCGGTGTCGTGCTCCGGCGGCCACGCGTCCCACTCCCTCCACTCGTTGGCACCCGCCTCGAACGTCAACGCCTCCGGCAGGTCGAGCGTCCCGCCGTCCTTGAGCCAGTACCGGAACCACGGGGCCTGGACCTGCTGGAGGAAGTATTCCGAGGTCGCGCTCCCGAAGGAGATCGGCCCGAGACCGTCCCCCGGACGCCGGGCCCACCCGCCGTGGTTCCACGGCCCCACCACCAGGTAGTTGATGCCCTCGTCGTCGAACGCCTCCAGGGCTTCGTAGATGCGCACGGGGCCGTAGAAGTCCTCCTGATCCCACCACCCGGCCACGTTGAGGGTCGGCACCTTCACATCACGTATGTGGGGCACCAGCGTCTGCCGCTTCCAGAACCCGTCGTAGTCCGGATGGGCCACGTAGTCGTTCCACGTGGGAATGCGTCCGTTCAGGACGGACCGGTTCACGTTGGCCAGGGACCCCAGGTCGAGGTACCAGTCGTAGGTGTCGTAGCGATCGAACGAGAACGCCTCGGTCTCCTTTGACGTCTCCATCATGGCCGCGTATTCGAAGCCGTAGCTCAGGCGGAACGCCCCGTTGTGATGGAAGTCGTCACCCAGCCACATGTCCGCAGGAGACGCCTGGGGAGAGATCGCCTTCAGGGCGGAGTGCGGGTCCAGGCCGGCCTGGATGGTGGTCCAGCCGTCGTAGGAGACTCCGAGCATCCCTACGCGTCCGTTGTTGGGCCGGACGTTGGCCAGGAGCCAATCGATGGTGTCGTAGGTGTCCGTGCCTTCGTCGATGGAGAGGGTGTCACCGAGGGGTCGGGCGGGCCGCTGCATGACGAAGCGGCCCTCGGAGCCGAATCGGCCGCGGATGTCCTGGAAGACGAAGATGTACCCGTCGGCGGCAAGCTCCCGGAACGAGCCCCGGAGCGTGCCGGACGATCCCGCGATCCCGTAGGGCGTTCTCTTGAAGATGAACGGCAGCGACGCCTCGCTGCCTTTCGGCACGAAGATCTTCGTGTTGAGACGCACGCCGTCCCGCATGGGGATCAAGACGTCCGTGATCTCGTAGCGGTCCTCCACGCTGAGCTGGGCGAAGGAGGCCGCGGGCGAGACCAGGAGGGTTACGAGGACGAGCAACGAAGAGAGCTTCATGGCACGACTCCGGAGGATGCGGGGCCGGGCTCGAGGTCCCGGAGTCCTTCAGACTGAGCGGCACGCCCCGTGACCACAAGCGCCCCTGGCCAGCGGCGGCCCCAGGACCCATGCTGCTCCTGGCTTCCTCCGCACTGGTCTTCCTTCCACTTCGCACCATGTCCGACGCGCCTCCCTCCTTCGACCTGACCGCCTTGCGCTCCGGGTTTCCCATCCTCGAGCGGAAGACCTACCTGAACTCGTGCTCTCTCGGCGCCCTGTCCCGGCGGTCCGAGGCCTATCTCGAGGACTTTGGAGCGCTCTGGCACGACATGGGGGCGTCCGCCTGGTACGAGCACTGGCTGACCCGGATCGAGGACCTGCGGGGAAGGGTGGCAGCGTTCTGGGGCTCGACGCCGGACGAAACGGCGCTCCTCCCTTCCACGTCGGTGGCGCTCTCGGTCGTCGCGGAGAGCGTATCGGCCTCAGGGCGGAACCGGGTGGTCTGCACGGAGCTCGACTTCCCTACCCTGGCCTACCAGTGGGCGGTGAAGCCCGACGTCGAGCTGGTCGTGCTGGACAGCCCCGACGGCATCCGCGTCGACCCGGAGCAGTTCGAGGCGGCGGTGGACGATCGCACCCTCTTCCTGGCCACCAGTCACGTCTTCTTCACCACCGGGTACGTCCAGGACATCCGGGCCCTGGCGGACGTCGCCCACCGGGCCGGCGCGTACTGCCTCATCGACGGATACCAGGGTGCCGGCCAGGTGCCCCTGGACCTCTCTTCGAGCGGCGTCGACTTCTACACGGCCGGCCCCCTCAAGTGGCTCCTGGGGGGCCCCGGGCTGGCCTACCTGTACGTGCGCGACGACCTCATCGCCGACCTCGAGCCGCGGATCACCAGCTGGTTCGCCGCCGACGGGCAGTTCGATTTCGACCTGCGTGGCTTCCGCTATCGACCGAACGCTCGCCGCTTCGAGATGGGCACCCCGGCCCTGCCCACGGTGCACACGGCCCTCGGAGGCCAGGAGATCATCGACGAAGTCGGTATCGAAACCATCGTCGCAAGGAACCGCCACCTCACCGAGCACCTGATCGAAGGATGTCGGGTCGCCGGCCTGCAGGTCCGGCTGGCGGACCCCGATCACCGGTCCGCGATCGTCATGGTGCATCACCACGACCCGGCCGGCGCCGTACGGCACGTGGCGGACCACGGGGTCATCGTCGATCACCGTCCCGGCTTCGTCCGCATCAGCCCCCACGTCTACAACACGGAGGAGGAGATCGACCGGTGCCTGGACGCGCTGGGGTCGTATTGAGCCGCGATCGCCCGCCCACACGGACGTAGCCTGCCCTGGGGCCCTACTTCCGTCTGCCGCGCCCTACGCCAGATCCGAAGTGGACTCCCCGATCCGGGTCCATCGGTCCCCGTCACGGTCGCGGTACTTCTCGAGCGTCCGTCCCAGGGCATCGTCCAGGTCGATGCCCTGCTCGTTGGCGATCACCAGAAGAACGAAGAGGATATCCGCAATCTCCAGAGCGAGATCCTGCTCCGGCTCCTCGTCCTTCTTGGGCTTGTGGCCGAAGCGGTGGTTCATCAGCCGGGCAAGCTCCCCGACCTCCTCGATCAGGCGCGCCAGATTCGACAGGGGCGGCCAATAGCCTTCGGCGAACTGCGAGATGTACGCGTCGACACGCGCCTGGGCGGCCTTCAGGTCCATGGTCCAGACATCGTCACGGCACCAGAACCAGCTTTCCGAAAACCTGGCCGGCCTCCAGCAGCTCGTGGGCTCGCTGGACCTCGTCCAGGGACAGGACCTCCTGGACGACGGGCTTCAGGCGTCCCTCGAAGATCAGGCCCATCACCTCCCGGTATTCCTGGGGTGAGCCCATGGTGCTCCCAAGAATGGACAGCTGCTTCCAGAAGACCACGCGGATCTCCGTGCTCCCCCTCGAGCCGCTGGTCGCGCCGAAGGTCACGAGGCGACCTCCGGGTGCCAGCGCCTTCAGGCACTGGGGCCACACCGCCTCGCCCACGGCATCCAGGACCAGATGGACCCCCCTCTTGCCGGTGTCCCTCCACACCTCCCTGGAGAAGTCCACCGATTTGCGGTCGTACGCCACGTCGGCCCCGAGCTTCCGCACCCGGTCGACGTTTTCGGGGCCGCTCGTCACGACGAACACCGTGGCCCCAGCCATCTTGGCGATCTGGATCGCCGCCGTGGATACGCCACCCGACCCCCCCGTCACCAGGAGCCGCTCGCCCGCCTTCAGGTTCCCGCGGGTCATGAGACCGTGCCAGGCCGTGACGAAGACGAGTCCCGCCGCCGCCGCATCCGCGACGGGGAATCCCTCGGGCAGCTCCAGGAGGTTGGCTGCGGGGACCACGGCGTACTCGGCGAACCCGCCCTGCGTGTGCTCCCCGATGAGTCGAAAGCGATGCCTGGGGAAGCTCGGTCCGCGGTCCTGAGCGTCGTACCAATCGTAGGAGATCGAGGGATCGACCACGACGCGGATCCCCAGAGGGATTTCCTCGGCGCCGGGGCCCACGGCCTCGACGACACCGGCGATGTCCGATCCCCCGATGTGGGGCATGGGCGTTTCGATGGGCAGGCCCCGCCGAACCCACAGATCCAGGTGGTTCATGGCGGAGGCTTCCACCTTGATGCGGACCTCGCCGGGCCCGGGAACCGGCACCGGAACGTTGTCGCGGACCTCGACGACCTCCGGTCCGCCGAACTCGGAGAACACCGCGGCCCTCATCCGTTCTGGCATCCAGCCGACTCCTTGTCACGTGGTGACGTAGAGTACCCGCGCCGCACCGCACCGACAACCGAGGCGGGCTTGGCCCGGGCACCGCGATTCACCTAGCTTCCTTGAGATCTTCCGCCCCTTCGATGCCGACACTTCACCCGTACGATGACCGAATCTCTGCCCGATCCTGACGGCACGTCGGAGGCCGGCGCGCCGGACGACGGCACCCTGGGCGGGTACCGCTCCGCCCACGACCGTCCCCCGGCGTTCGAGGGCTCCGACGGACACCCCTACACGGTCTCCATCGAGGTCGAGCGGACCGGCGATCTCAGGGCCCCGTATCTGGGCTATCTCGTCTTCCCCCGTTGGGCGCAGACGGGCGTCGGTATCATCGGCCACGTCGAGAGCGGGATCCTCGTTCGCGCTCGCACGGCCCAGGAGGCAGAAGCCCATCTGGGGGGGATGAGCCTGCTCGACGTGCGAGAGACCCTGGAGGAAGCCCTGGCCCGGGTCTCCGACGCACCCACCCTCAGCCCCCGACCTCATGCTCCGTGAAGGCCTCATCCACCTGAGCACTTCCACGACGGCGAAAGCCATCGTCACCAGGACCCCGCTCCGGGGCATGAGCCGCCGGTTCGTCCCCGGAGAGAGCGTGGACGACCTCATCGCGGCCATTCGCGCAGCCAACGAAAGCGGCATGGGCGGCATCGCCAACTTCCTCGGTGAGTCGGTACACGACGAGGCCAACGCCCGTCTGGCCGGCGACGTCTATCTCGAGATCCTGGACCGGGTGGCCGAAGAGAAGCTCAATGCCTACGTGTCCCTCAAGTTCACGCAGCTCGGCCAGGACATCTCCGAGGACTTCCTGGCCGAGAACCTGGGGCGGATCCTGGAGAGGGCGCAGCAGGATGGGCTGTTCGTCCGGTTCGACATGGAGTCGTCGGAGTATACGCAACAGACGCTGGACGCCTTCGAGAAGATCTGGGCCGAGGGGTGGCGGGAGATCGGCATCGTGCTCCAGTCGTACCTGAAGCGCAGCGCCGGCGACGTGGCCCGCATGAACGAGCTGGGAGCCCGGGTGCGGCTGTGCAAGGGAGCCTACGACGAGCCTGCCTCGGTGGCCTTCAAGGACAGGAGGGAGGTGGATGGCAACTTCATCGAGTTGATGAAGATGCTCCTCGCCGAGGGCAACGATCCGGCCATTGCGACGCACCATGACGCGATGATCGACGCCACGGTGGAGTTCCATCAGAAGGAAGGGGTCGGGAAGGAGACCTTCGAGTTCCAGATGCTCCACGGCGTACGGCGGGATCTGCAGAGGCAGCTCGTCGCCGACGGCTACAGGGTCAGCGTGTACGTCCCCTTCGGGAGCCACTGGTATCCGTACCTCATGCGCCGTCTGGCCGAGCGCCCGGCCAACGTCCTCTTCATGGCGGGGAGCGTCGTTCAGGAGTCACCCCTGGGCTTCCTGTGGCCCAGGGGGAAGGACGGAAAGAAGGCCCGATGAACGGCGGGCCCCAGCCCTTTCTGCGCATCACCGAGATCTTCCACTCCATCCAGGGAGAATCCACCTGGGCGGGGCTGCCGTGCACCTTCGTGCGCATCACGGGATGTCCCCTCCGATGCGTCTGGTGCGACACGGAGTACGCCTTCACGGGCGGCACGCGGATGAAGCTCGACGAGATCGTGGAGGTCGTGCGCGGCCACGGATGCCCGCTGGTGGAGGTCACCGGCGGGGAGCCCCTGGCCCACCCCAACGCGCTGCCTCTCATCGTCCGTCTCCTCGACGAGGGATTCACCGTTCTGGTGGAGACATCCGGCGCCTTCGACGTCGGTCCCGTGGATCCCCGCGCCCACCGGATCATGGATCTGAAATGTCCCGGCTCCGGGGAGAGCCATCGGAACCTGTGGACGAACCTGGACCACCTCACGCGACGGGACGAGGTGAAGTTCGTGGTCAAAGACCGGAGCGACTACGAGTGGAGCCGGCAGGTGATCCGGGAGCACGCCCTCGACCATCGCGTGGCGTCAGGGACGCTGGGGGCGGTGCTCGTGTCCCCCGTGTGGGATGAGATCGACCTCGAGGAGCTCTCGGGCTGGATCCTGGAGGACGCCCTCCCCGTCCGCCTCCAGGTGCAGCTTCACAAACTCGTGTGGGGTCCGGACCGAAAGGGCGTCTGAGTCGGGTACCGTCCCGCCACCGCGCCCACTACCTTTGCCGGATGTCCCAAGCCCCTCTCGAGACCGATCCCCGATTCTGGGTGTTGAGCGAGGCCCTGGCCTCCTACGCCGCAGACGCCGACGATCCGCCGCCGCCCGATCCGGACTTCCTCCAGACGGCCGTGTCGGTGGTCATCCGAGCCAGCACCCACCTCGATCTGCTCCTCATCAAGCGCGCCCGCTCGGAACGCGACCCCTGGTCCGGGCACATGGCGCTGCCCGGCGGCCGCCGGGATTCCGATGACGACACACTCCTCCACACCGCCGTCCGGGAAACGCTGGAGGAAACGGGGCTGGACGTGTCCGTGGGAGGGATCCAGCTGGGCAGGCTCGAGGACGTGGCGCCGGCCACCGTGCGCCTGCCCCGGCTCACCATCACCCCGTTCGTGTTCGGCGTGCCTCGCCAGGCCCGCGCCTACGTGGCGAGCCGCGAGGTGGACGCCGTTCACTGGGTCACCCTGGACGACCTGCGTGCCGCCGAGACCCACGGGGCGGTCGAGATCCCCCTGCCGGGAGGATCCAGGGAGTTCCCCTGCTTCCACGTGGACGGCGAGATCGTGTGGGGGCTGACCTACCGGATCCTCACCCAGTTCCTCGAGTTCTATCCCGACGACGAGCTCAAGAAGCTAACAGGCCAGGGGTAGCCTCGGCTCACGCTGCCACACCGAGGCGACCCACCGTCACGCCCCTCTCTCCTACATGTGCGGATCGTCCACCCACTCCGCGATGAAGACGTTGGTGTCCCGGGTCCCGCCGTTGTTCCGGTTCGACCCGAAGACGAGGTGGCGTCCGTCGGGGCTGAACACCGGGAAGCCGTCGAAGCCTCCGGAGAACGTGATCTGCTCCAGACCCGTCCCGTCCAGGTTGATCATGAACAGATCGAACTCCCGCCCTTCGGGATCCAGATGGTTGGAGCTCCAGATGATCTTCTCGCCGGACGGATGCCAATAGGGCGCGAAGTTGGCGCCACCCAGGTCCGTCAGCTGCCGCGGGTTGGAGCCGTCGGCGTCCATCACCCAGATCTCGAGCTCACCGGGGCGAAGCAGACCCTGGGCCAGCAGACCCTGATAGTCCTCCATGTCCGGCCCCTCCTCCGGGTAGTGGGCCCGCCAGACGATCTGGGAGCCGTCGGGTGAGTAGAACGCGCCGCCGTCGTACCCGATGCGGTCGGTGAGCCGCTGTACGTCGGATCCGTCAGGAGCCATCGAATAGAGGTCCAGGTCCCCGTCGCGGACCGAGGTGAACACGATCCTGTCACCCTGGGGAGAAAACGTCGCCTCGGCGTCGTAGCCCATCTCGGTGGTGAGCTGACGCAGGTTGGAGCCGTCTGCATTGGCGGCGAAGATGTCGTACGTCTCGTTCACCGGCCACACGTACCCCATGGAGAAGTCCGGCGGAGCCGGACACGCCGGATCGTGGTGATGCGTGGAGGAGTACAGGATCTCCTCCCCCGAGGGATAGAAATACGAGCACGTGGTCCGACCGTCCCCTGTGCTGACCAGGGTGGTCTCCAGCGTCTGGGGATCGAGGACGTAGATCTGGTCGCACTCCTCGGTCGTGGCCCGGTGCTGGAAGATCAGCTTGGTGCCGTCGAAGGACCAGTACGCCTCCGCGTTGTCGCCACCGAAGGTGAGCTGTCGGATGTTGGTCAGGTGGACCTCCCCGGGCATCACCAGGTCGGCGCTTTCCTGCGCCGCCGCGGCAACTTGTGAGCCCGCCGCATCCTGCTGAGCTTCCTGCGATCCACACCCGGTGGTCACCAGAGCCACCAGAACGGTTAGAATTCCGGTTCGACGAATCACGTACGTCACCTCTCGGAAGAATCAACGATGTCTCTTCGGCACTCCCAGGAAGCCGTCCTGGCCTCCCTCCTCGCCCTGCTCGCCGTCCCCCACGCCGCATGGGCCCAGGCCTGTCCGGACCCCGGCCGCATCACGGCAGGCATGGACGGAGCCATCGCTCACGTCCGTTACCTGGCGGACGACGCCCTCGAAGGCCGGGAGGTAGGAACGGCGGGGGCGCACTGCGCAGGGCAGTACGTCGCTGAGCAATTTCGCACGCTCGGCCTCGATCCGGGAGTCCCCGGCGGCTCCTACTTCCAGCCTTTCGACGTGCGAAAAGGAGCCGAGCTCGGCCCCGGGAATCGCCTCGGAATCTCGAACCAGGCCTACGTTCTGGGCAAGGACTGGACGCCCCTGGGGTTCTCGGGCAGCACGGCGGTGGAGCTTCCACTGGTCTTCGCCGGCCTCGGCCTGAGCGCGCAGCAGGGCGGGCAGGACCGCTTCGCCGAGGTCGATGTGGCGGGCAAGGCCATGGTGGTGGAGTGGGGGGCTCCCTCCGGTGGGCCCCACGGGCCGCGCCTCGAGGCCGATCCGCACTTCAAGGGCACCGTGGCGGCGGGTCGTCACGCCGGAGCCCTGCTGGTTCTCCTACCCGAGGACATGGAGCTTCCGAGCCCGAGCCAGGAGCTGCGCAACGCGCTTTCCATCCCGGTGGTGGCTGTCGCCGCCTCCGCCGCTGCCGCCGTCCGGAGCGCCGCGGAGCAGGGCACCACGGTGACGCTCCGGACGGACGTACGGCCCACGACCGCCGAGGCCCGCAACGTCGTGGCCGTCCTTCCCGGCTCGGACCCGACGCTTCGAGACGAGTTCGTGGTGGTGGGCGCGCACTTCGATCACCTGGGCCGGGGCGGTGAGGGCTCCCTGGATCCGGACGCCAGGGAGATCCACAACGGTGCCGACGACAACGCCAGCGGCAGCGCGGCGCTCATCGAGGTGGCCGCGCGTTTGACGAAGGGCCCACGCCCCTCCCGCAGCGTCGTGTTCGTTGGCTTTACCGGCGAGGAGAAGGGGCTGTGGGGCTCAGGCTACTACGTGGCCCATCCCACCATCGATCTGGACCACGCCGTCGCCATGATCAACCTGGACATGGTGGGTCGCCTCGAGGCCGGTGGCGTGAGCGTCTTCGGGACCGGGACGGCCGAGGAGTGGGAAGCGTTGCTCAACCAGGTGAACGAGGAAATGCCCCACCCCCTGACCCTCGGGTTCTCCCCCGACGGATACGGGCCGTCGGACCATGCATCGTTCTACGGCGCGGGCATCCCCGTGCTGCACTTCTTCACGAACACCCACGCCGACTACCATCGTCCGGAGGATGACTGGGACAAGATCGACGGGGCGGGCATCGAGCGGATCGCGGAGATGACGGCCCGCATCGCCCTCCGTGTGGCCGGAAGCCCGACCACCACCGCCATGGCCCTCACTCCGGTCCAGCAGGAGCGCCAGGCCGCAGAGCCATCGGAGTCCTCGACCCGGAGCGGGTACGGCCCCTATTTCGGGACCATCCCCGACATGACCCCCAGGGACTTCGGCCTGCGCATCACCGGCGTCAGGGAGGGCAGCCCCGCGGACCTCGCCGGCCTCCGGGGCGGCGACGTCGTCGTCGAGTTCGACGGTAAGGAGATCGCCGACATCTATGCCTACACCTATGCCCTGCGGTCCAAGGCTCCCGGCGACGAGGTGAAGGTGGTCGTCGAGCGGGACGGCGAGCGTGTCACGTTCACGGCGGTGCTGGGGGAGCGCCGATAGGAGGGCCTGGGAGGGTGATCAGAACGCCCCTTTCCGATCACCCTCCTAGCCTCCGAGCAGATCCAGCTGCCCCTCGCCACCGTCGAGGGACGCGGGCACCGGAGGCCCACCCCCACCCTGCGTGAGGGTGACCTCCACCACCCGATCACCGTCGGTCAGCCTGACCATCCGGCGACCCTGGGTGCGTCTGCCCTGCACCGGCAGGGAGTCCGCGGCGACTCGGCTCACGCGTCCCGAGGCCGAGATGAGCATGACCTCGTCGGCCTCCAACACCTCCATGGCGGCGATGACCCTGCCGGACACGCCGGACGCGGTGACGAGGTTGCCCATCCCACCCCTCTTCTGAAGAGGGAACTCGCTCACTGGAATCCGCTTGCCCATGGCCTCCTCGGTGACGGTGAGGACATGGGCCTCCCGCCGGATGAGCAGCATCCCCACCACCTCGTCGCCACTCTTGAGGGACATGCCCTTGACCCCCCGGGCCGTCCGCCCCACGACGGGCACCTCGGTTTCCGGGAAGCGGATGGCCCGTCCGCCCGCCGACAGGAGCATGACCTCGGCGCGGCCGTCCGACAGGGCCACGTCGGTGATCCGATCCCCCTTCTTCACTCCGGCCGCCTTCACTCCTCCCGCCCGCGGATTCGAGAACTCCTGGAGCTCAGTGCGCTTCACCACCCCCCTGGCGGACAGGAAGAACAGGGAGCGGTCCGCGGCCTCCAGGTCGTCCACCGGGATCATGGCCACGATCCGATCCTGGCGCTCCGCCGAGCCCAGGAGGGCGTACACGGACTGTCCCCGTGACGACCGGGCGCTCTCGGGCACCTCCAGAACCGGAAGGAAGTGGCAGTGCCCCTGCTCGGTGAAGGACAGAATCCACCCCCGCGTGCGTGCCACGAAGATCCGCTCGAGATAGTCATCCTCGTAGCGCTCCATACCAGCCAGGGATTTCCCGGACGACGTACGGCGCCGGTAGAGGTGCATGGGAATCCGTTTTACGTAGCCCTCGTGGCTCAGGGTCACCACGACGTCCTCGTCCGCCATGCCGGCCTCCAGGGAGGCTTCGCCCTCCTGCGCCGCTTCCCCTTCCTCCAGGATGACCGTGCGTCGACCGTCACCGTGACGCTTCACGACCTCCGACAGCTCCTCGAGCATCAGCTCGAGCTGGCGTTCCTCCGATCCGAGGATCCCCTTCAGCTCCGTGATCCGGTCCCGGAGCTCCTGGAGTCGACTCTCGAGCTGTGACCGCTCCAGGGCCGTCAGCTTGGCCAGCCTCATGTTGAGGATGGCGTCGGCCTGCGCATCGCTCAGACCGAATCGGTCCTGGAGCCGCTCGGAGGCCTGCGCCCTGTCCCGGGAGCCGCGGATGATCTTCACCACCTCGTCGATGTGATCCAGGGCTACCAGGAGTCCCTCGATGACGTGGCGCTCTGCCTCAGCTCGCTCCAGATCGAAGCGGCTGCGGCGCTGGATGACCTCGAGGCGATGGTCGCGGAAGCGCTCCAGAAGCGACTTCAGATCGAACTCCCGCGGCTGTCCCTTGTCGAGAGCCAGCATGATCGCGCCGAATGTGTATTGCAGGTTGGTCCGCTTGTAGAGCTGCTTCAGAACGCGGCCGGCCTTCGCGCCGCGCTTGAGCTCGATGACCAGGCGGATGCCGTCCCGATCCGTCTCGTCCCGGATATCCGAGATGTCGTCGGCTCGACCCTTCCGTGCCAACGTGGCGATCTGCTCGATGACCTTGGACTTGGATACCGTGTAGGGCAGCTCGGTGACCACCAGCTGCTCCTTCCCACCCCGCAGCGACTCCTTCACCACGCGGGCTCGCATCGACATACGGCCTCGACCCTCGGCGTACATCCGGTCGATGCCCTCCCGTCCGACGATGAAGCCCCCGGTGGGGAAGTCGGGACCAGGCATATGCCGTACGAGGTCATCCACCGAGCAATCCGGATCGATGACGAGCTGCTTCACCGCGGCCGCCACCTCCCGGAGGTTGTGGGGAGGCACGTTGGTGCTCATGCCCACCGCGATGCCGGCAGAACCGTTGACCAGGAGGTTGGGGAACCGGCTGGGAAGCACGGTCGGCTCGGGCAGCCGTCCGTCGAAGTTCGGCTGGAAGTCGACGGTCTCCTTCTGGAGGTCGTCCAGAAGCTCTACCGCGAGGGTCTGAAGACGAGCCTCCGTGTAACGGTAGGCCGCGGCGTTGTCCCCATCGATGGAGCCGAAGTTCCCCTGCCCGTCGATGAGGGGATAGCGCAGCGAGAACTCCTGGACCATGCGGACGAGCGCATCGTACACGGCCGAGTCGCCGTGCGGGTGGTACTTGCCGAGGACGTCACCTACCACCGTGGCGCTCTTCTTGTAGGGCCGGTCAGGAGCCAGGCCCAGCTCGTGCATGGCGTACAGGATCCGCCGGTGCACCGGCTTGAGCCCGTCCCGCACGTCGGGAAGGGCGCGCTGCACGATGACCGACATCGAGTAGTCGAGGAACGACTCCCGCATCTCCTCTTCGATGAGGCGAGGCAGGATCCGCTCCCGCTTTCGGGCCGTCGACATTCCTTCTCCCGGAAGTCTGTTAGGGGGCATCACCGGCGCGGGCGGCGGTCGGCGCAGGCTCGCGAGGAAGGGCGAGAGTGGGGCGTGGGCCGCTCCGCGGCCCCAAGGTTCTCAGTTTGTGCCGGACAGGGCAAGGCGACCCGGGAGGGTCACGGACAGCTCAGGTGTCGTCGCCCCTGGAGAGCATCTCGCCGATGCGGGCCTTGAGCTCCTGGGGCGCTCCTTCTCCCACGGCGGCCTTCCGCAGCGCAGCCCGGAAGCTCTCCTCCAGCTTCAGGTGGGGATAGCAGCTTCGGCACACGTCGAAGTGGGCCTTCACTCTCGCGTGGGACTCGTCCTCGAGCTCCCCGTCGAGGAACTCGTAGACCACGCTCAGAGCCTCGCGGCACGAGATCATCTCCGGCCGAACGTGGGCTCCCGCCCCGGTGGCCCCTCGGCCGAGAATTCCCTTCAACCGCTCAAGAAATGACATATCCTCTGCTCCGAGGCACCCGTGTCGAGTTCCTCATCGATCCGTTCCCGTTCGAGCCGGGAGATGTCCCATCTCCACGGCGTAGTCATAGAGCACCTTCTGCAGCAGACGCCGGGCCCGGAAGAGGCGGCTCTTCACCGTCCCCACCGGAACTTCCATCAGCTCAGCGATCTCGGCGTAGGAGAGCCCTTCCACATCCGACAGGAGCACCGCCGAGCGGTATTCCTCCTGGAGACCATCGATGGCCTCCAGGATCGTCTCGTCCACCAGGGAGTCGAAGAACTCGCCCTCGGGATCCACGCCCATGACGGAAGTCCAAACCGGGTTGACGGGCTCCATCCCCGCTCCGCCTCCTACCACGTTCTCCTGCACGATCTCGTCGTGTCGCCGGCTCCGCTCCTGCCTGCGCAGAAAGGCGTTCCGGCAGATGGTGAACAGCCAGCTCTTGCACCGGGTCCCCGGCGTGTATTGCTCCCAGGAGCGGAAGGCCCGGAGGAAGGTCTCCTGGGTCAAGTCCTCGGCCCGGTCACGGGCTCCGGACAACCGCAAGGCGAACCGGTACACCGCATCCAGGTGAGGAAGCGCCTCCTCCTCGAAGCTGGGTCTTCCGGTGGACGGCTTCGACTCCACGATCACGGCTCCCAACCCTGGAGAACCTGCTCGAATTCCTCCGCCATGGTGGGGTGCCCGTGACGATGGGCGGCCTCGATGCCCCTTCGGAAGGCGTCCCTCGCCTCCTCGTCCCGTCCCAGGTCGTGCAGCGCTGCACCGAGGCGTCCCCAGGCGTTCCCCTCATCCTCCGAAGCCACGAGGTAGGCCCGGAGTTCCCGGACCGCGTCCTCGGGTCGCCCGGCGTTCAGGTATTCCAGGGCCAACCCGAAACGGAGGCGTGGA
Organism: Gemmatimonadota bacterium; assembly: GCA_037387345.1. GTDB lineage: Bacteria > Gemmatimonadota > Gemmatimonadetes > Longimicrobiales > Gaopeijiaceae > SZUA-318. The sequence goes on along the minus strand of JARRLD010000008.1, from coordinate 13,771 downwards.
TCGTCGGGATGACGCTCGAGCATCCTCTCCAGCGCCGCGATACGATCAGCCAAGTGCTGGAGCTTCAGTCTGGAAAGTGGAAGGAGCGCCGGCTCACTTCGGTCACCGGCTGGCCCGTGACGAGCTCGATGAGCGCCACCATCTCCTGCGCCATCTCCGTGAGGCGATGGGAAACGGTCAGGGCATGGGCGAAGTCGAAGTAGGCGGCCACCGCACCTTCGTCCGCAGCGTGGCTCGCCAGCACCGTGGTCTCCATCTCCACAAGCAGATACTCGACGATGGCATCGACCGCGCCGGCCACTGCCTGCATCTCCGCCAGGGTGGACACCGACAGGTCGCCGTCGAGTCGGGGGAGAAGAGCCTCGACACGGGTTCGGCTCTCAGGGGGTGCGATCACCGACGACAGCGGTTCTACCACTCCCTCAACGAGGGACCGGCCGCCTGAGCGCAGGGCCCGGATCTCTTCGAAGTTGAGTCGCAAAATCACTGTTCGGCTCCGCCCCTGGGGGGGTCCTCCCGAAATACACCCTACTTCTATGTATACAATACCAATGAGACGGTTTCACGGTTTCCGTTTGCAGACCGTGGCTCACGCTTCAGCCCCCCGGGGCGCGTGCACCGTAAGGGGCACCGACACGTGGTGCTCGCCGTCCAGCCGGACGTCGAAGGAATATCGGCCGGGCTTCGGGAACACGATCCGGTTCAAATGGAGCACATGGGGCACCCGCACGCCGCCGGCCATGCTGGCAGGCCCCGGCCCCAGCTGCATCTCTCCATCGATGTGCACCGCCTCTCCACCTTCGGGATCCCGGAGGGTGATCTCCACACGGTGGCGGCCTACCTCCTGCACCGAGGCCACGAACCGCAGGACCAACGCCATGCGCGGATGGGCGATGGGAAAGCTGGCCGCGGTGAGACGATCGAAGACCCCGAGGATATTCAGCTTGCCCGAGGTGTCGATGGTGGCGGCGTCGGCGAGGAGCGCCAGATCCACGTCCATGGCCCGTCCTTTCAGGTAGGGTGTGGCGTTGGGGTGGGAGACCGTCAGACGGGTGTTGGTACCCCGTCCCCGTCCCGACGTACCGCCAGACGGTCGGCAAGGAAGATCCCCGCCAGGATGTCCAGCAGGGCGTGGGTGACGATAGGAGGCCACAGGCTTCCCCCGGCCAGGAACCCCCACGCCAGGAGCCCGCCCAGCAGGCCGGCCCTGACCATGCCCTGGGGACCCTGGTAGGCGTGCAGGACGCCGAAGACGACGGTGGTGAGGACGGCGGCTCCCGTCGTTCCGGTCACCGGCGTCAGCGCCGCGATGGCGTATCCCCGGTAGGCGATCTCCTCTCCCAGGCCGGCAGCCAGCGACAGAGCGGCGAACGCGTACCGTTCTTCCTTCGATCGCGGGATCAGGGCCTCGACGACGGCCGCCTCCTCCAGGTCGAGAGCCATGAGCGCCCTGCGGAAGGCGAAGAGGACGGCGACGCCCCCCACGGTCAGTCCGACGGTCCAGGCAACGAAGACCGACCGGGGCGGCGCCGATAGGCCCAGGGCGTCGGCCCCTCCCTGACGCCACCCCGCCACGGCGCACAGGCCTCCGAGGGCCACCAGGGTCACGAAGGAGCTCAGGTACACGCGAAGCCGCTCGATCTGCAGGTCGCCGAGCAGTCGAGCCTGTGCCACCGCGAGGATGGGGAGCAGGACGAGGATCAGGCCCAGCGTGCCGGCATCGACCCAGGGGAGGCCCAGCTCGCCCAGCAGGATCACCGCTGCCGCGGTGAGGGCCCCGGCCGTCGCAAGGAAGCCCCGGGGGAGCCTGGCCTCGCCTGGAGACGCTTCGGTCATGACGGAGACGCCTCCCCGGCAAACCTCTCGATGGCTTGCAGGGTTTCCTCCACGTCCCGCCAGGTGGTCTGATGGCTCATGATGCACAGCCTCAGGGAGTACACCCCGTTGAGGCGGGTGGACGACATCATGGCCGTCTGGCTTTCGGGTTCACCCGGAAGCACACCACTCCCAGGGAGGGGGGACTGAGAAGCTCCAGGAGGTCCGAGCTCCGGATGCAGTCCCCCGCCCGGTCGGCGAGCTCGATGCCCCGGGCCACCGCCCTTCGGAACGCCTCCATGCCGAAGGTCTGCACGGACATCCACACCTTGAGCGCCCGGAACGATCGCGTGAGCTGAAGCCCCCGGTCCGCGAAGTTCACCTGCTCCATGCCCAGGTCCGCGTCCTGCAGGTACTCCGGGCGCACGCTGAAGGCCTGCTCGAGCTCCCGGACGTCCCGGACCATGAGGCACCCGGCCTCGAAGGGCTGAAAGAGCCATTTGTGGGCGTCGAGCGTGATGGAGTCGGCCCGCTCCAGCCCCCGGAACGCCTCCCGCCCCCGTTCGGTGAGCACGGCGAAGCCACCGTACGCCGCGTCCACGTGGAGCCAGATCGCCTCCCGGGCACAGAAGTCAGCCATCTGGTCGAGGGGGTCCACGGCTCCAGTGTTGGTGGCGCCGGCGTTGGCGCAGACCGCAATGGGCGTGAACCCGGCGGCGCGGGCCTCCCGGACGGCGCGTTCCAGCGCGTCGATCCGGATACGAAAGCGGTCGTCGGACGGGACCATGCGGACGCCCTCGGACCTCACGCCGACGATGCGGGCCGCCCGGAGGATGGCGGTGTGACTCTGGTCGCTCATGAAGACCGCCGGCCGCGTCGGCGCGCCCGACCGCTCCCGTGCCACCACCAACGCGTCGAGGCTCGCCGCCGAGCCACCGCTCGTGAACAGCCCCCCGGCGCCCTCCGGATAGCGGAGCCACTGACGGAACCAGTCCGTGACGACGAGCTCCACCTGGCTGGGGCCTCCCGAGCCGAGCCAGGTCCCCTGGAACGTATTGAATCCGGCGCCGAGGAAGTCGGCCAGAACCCCGGGCCACGTGGGCGTCGAGGGCACGAAGGCGAAGAACCGGGGATGGTCCACGCGGGCCGCCACCGGCAGCACGTCCCGCACAACCCGCTCGAGCACGGCGGCAGGATCCTGCCCCTTCTCGGGGGGAGGCTCCCGCCGCAGCGCCTCGAGCTCCCGGCGCGGCGCGCCGCGCCAGGGCGCCTCATCTCTGAGCGTGGTGAGTCGCCGCACCAGTACCCGTGCCGCCTGGTCCGCGAGCCGGAGCATGATCTCCGGTGTCAGGTCGAGGTCGGATTCCTCGGCCGGGGGATCAGCTCGCCGCCCGGCTTCCGTTGGGGCTTTCATCCCGATAATCTTGTTGACATGGCTACGGCAACCACTACCGGAAGAGGGGTGCTGTTCCGCGTCTTGGACGCGATGGACGCCCCCCATGAAGGACGTATTCTGCGCTTACGGCTGCAGGCGGGCGAAGCGCCCCCCGTGCGGTCCCTGAAGGGGGCTCGCATCAAGGGCCGCGCCCCGGACGGCCGCATGGCAGCCGCCACCGTGACGGGATTCAGCCTCTTCGGCGGAAAGCCCAGCAATGAGCGCTTCCAGAGAACCGGACGGGTAGACGTGCACGTCGTCGACGAGGTGGGCGACGGCCCCATCTCCCTCCGTTGGGAAGTCACCCTCGACGACTGAGCGAGCCTGGCCGGCTCCGACACCACACTAGCGAGCCCTGAGGCCCGGCGGCTCCCGGTTGAACGTCTCCAGGAACCAGCTCCGGTATTCCTCGGCCTTGCCCGGATTCTCGCGTGCCCAGCGCGCCCTGGCCTCTCCGAACTCGTCGGGACGCGCCGTGAAGATGAAGGGGTCGAGGAACCCCGCCTCGTTGGCGTAGAGAAGCTCGTCCAGGGGCCCGTAGGGCGAGGTGCCGAAGACGGTACGCCCCAGCAGCCAGGCGTCGGACACCCGAGCGAGGATGGCACGCTCCAGCTCGTAGCCCGTGGCGGTGGGAGCCTCCGGCAGCCATTCCTCCTGGCGCCCCATGGCGGCCATGAGATGGAGGTGGCCGTAGATCTCGTGGACCACCCTGGTGTCGGACGCCCGCGGGTCGACGCGCACCCACACCGAGTCCCGCCTGATGGTCAATCCCTCCCAGGGGTATACCTCCTCTACCGCCGGCTCCGGAATGACCCAGAAGCCGGGATCCTCCACGATGTTGGTCTGCTCCCGGTTGACCCACTCGTTGATGGCCTCGAGACGGTCGCTGTCCGCCCGGATCCGCGCCCCGGAGTAGATGATGATGGGTCGAGGCTCGGGCAGGGATGGCGCCGCGGCCGCGCACGAAGCAGCGAACAATGTGGCGCCCCAGACCGCGAAGCGGGCGATCCCGGGTCCCACGTGCCGACGTCCGGATACTTGACTGTTCATGTTGTTTGCCCCAAATGAACGAAAACTCTTGACACTCCGCGTCCTCCGGTGGGAATTGGGGGTCACGGAACCGCTAACCTGGGATTGAGACGTGCCTTCTACTCTCACAACCGACATCCGCGAGTTCCGGGCTCCCCAGAGCATGACCACCGAGGAGCTCGGGGACAACCTGGCCCGACTTGTCTGGGAGACGTTCAGCGACTTCGTGGCGCGTGAGGACGTGGAATCCCCCGTCCCGCTGCCCGACGACCTCGTCGACGACGACGGCTCCCCCGGGAGCCGGGACGCCGAAGAGGCGTTGATCTTCTTCATGTGGGCCCACACTCGAGGAGCGCAACAAGCGTTTCTGGGGCGGACCCCCGACGATCGGATCCGCAGGGGCCTCGACGCCCTCCACCAGGCGGTGTTCGAGGACATGGTGCAGCACGGAACCCCCATATCCCAGCTTCCCGTGTTCGAGGCTCGGGTGGGCGCTCGGTACCACGAGTACCATCAAGCCTCCGCCGAGTCCGACGAGCGCCTGGGCCAGGCGGTCTGCCTGCACCTGGCCGGCGGAAGCCTGGAGTACTGTCGGAAGCTGGGCAACGCGCTCAAGGAGCGGGCCATCGCCGTGGCCAACCCCCTCCGCGACTTCCTCGAAGAGGTCGACCTTCTGGACTGAGGGGCTCATCCCCTCCACTTCATCATCTCGAAGGGACTCCCGCAGGTCCGACACCAGTACGTGCTCACCGAGGCGTGCGACCCGAAGGAGCTCATGATCTCCGTCTCCTCGCCGCCGCAGAACGTACATGGGGGCGACGAGGGCATGGATGGGGGAGTCTCGTCGCGCCGCGCCCGGGGGTCGGACGAGGGAGGGACGTCGGATTCCGACAGGCCCGAGTCGCGAGAAGGAGGGCCCGAGGCCATCACTCGACGAAGAGCATGCGGTTTCGATCGCCCCGGGCCCGCTCCGCCGCGTCGGCGTCAGGATGGCCGGGCCCCCGCCCGCGACCTTCGTCCCACCCCCGGGTCGCCGCAGCCTGCGCATCCACGTCCACTCCGGCCTGGGCCACGTCCCCGCGCACCCGGTCCCTGAAGGCCGCCACCAGCTGACTGCCCCGGTCCGTGACTCCGAGGTCCACCAGCGTCCGGGCGGCGGCATCCTCGACGCCGAGCCAGGCCAGCGTGGTGGGCAGCATGGCTTCGGTGGCTCTGCGCAGGAGCCCCGTCGCCTCGTTCGAAGCGGAGGTCGCCAGGCGCCGGTACCAGGCGCTCCCGAGGCTCGCGTGGAACTCCTCCTCGCCCAGCATCTTGGGGACCCGCGTGGTGGCCGGCTCGAAGGAGCCGCGGGAGAAGGCGTTGAGGGAAACGGTGAGGGCCCCGTCCACGATGACCATGCCCGCCACCACCGCGGCCCAGTCGGGGAATCCCTCGTCCAGGGCGTCGAGGGAGGCGTACGCCTCGTCGGGTCGCTCGTGCTCCACGGCGACCGGATCGTCGCCTAGGTCCTTCAGCATGGCGTAGAGAAGTCGAGCGTGTCCCCACTCGTCCTGCGACATGGACGACGCCGCGATCCCCGTCTCGATGGACGGGGCCCCGAGAAGCCAGTCGGAATACCGGATGCCCATGATGCGCTTGCTGTCGGCGAGCCCGAGGATCAGGCGTCGCAAGGCCGCCCTTTCCCCGTCGGCCAGAGCCCGGACGTCCAGGTGCTCACTCATGGCCGTCCTTCCAGCCCCGGGCGAAGGGACCGTCCGTGCGATTCACGGGGATGATGGCGGAGCGTCGGACGATGCACATCTCGAACCAGTTCTGCTCGTCGTAGGTCTTCCAGGCGTACACGCGGGCGGTCTCGTCGTCGAGGGCGTCGATATACCCGATGTGCGCCAGAGGGTCGCCCCGATCCTTGCGGGCGAATACGTCGTATACGTGCTCGTGCATCGGAGTCAATCCTCGTCGGGGCGGTGCTCCGGGGCGGGGGGCGTCACGCGCCCACGCCCAGGTCGCGGAGCTTCGCCCGCCCCGCGTCGGTGATCATCTCTGTGGTCCATGGGGGACTCCACACCTCCACGATGTGGACCTCGCGAATCCAGGGCTCCCGGGACAGCCGATCGGTAACGTCCTCGCGGATGAACTCCATACACGGACAGGCGGTGGCGGTAAAGGTGAGCTCGACCTCTACCACCCCGTCCTCGAAGCCGAGACCGTAGACGAGACCGAGGTCGACCAGGCTCACCGGTAGCTCCGGATCCAGCACCTCGTGCAGCGCCTGCCACGTGGCGGCGAGCGGATCGGCAGGTTGCCCTTTCAGAGGGGGAGACCAGAGATCCCTGCCCCCGCTCATGTGCGAGGTGACTCCGGCAGGCAGGCCCGCTCCAGGGCGTGAACCGCCCCCGATCGTGGGGAGTGCCGAGCTCACGGGCCGGGGCTCAGGCGGCCTGGGCGTCGAGCCAGCGGCCCACGTCGGCGCGGGAGCGCTGGATGGCCTCGACATAGGTCTCGTTCATGGGCCCCCGGGCCTTCCATCGCTCGAACACGGTATCCCAGGAGATATCCCCGTCGTCGAAGAGCCACCGCTTCTCCTTGGCGTCGTACTGGCAGGGGAAAGGATACTCCAGGACATACTCCTCGGTATCCGGATCCCAGTGGGCCGGTACGCCCAGGCCCAGCTGCTCGCACAGAGGCACCGTGGAGGACATCCACACCTGGCGCAGCTCGTCGTTGGTGAGCCCCTTCAGCCGGTAGTCCAGCTGCCCGCTATGGCGCTTCAGGTCGTCGGGAAGCCCGAACCACTCGATGGTCATGGGGAACATCCAGTCCACGGCTGTCTGCACCAGGTCCCGAGCCTCCCCGCCGGCATTGGCGAGCCGCCGCATCCACACCTCGCCGTGTCTCAGGTGGAACGTCTCTTCCATCCCGATCTTCACCAGCGCGCGCTTGAGGGGACCATAGGACGTGTTCTCGTGGACGTCGGACAGCAGCGTGATCCCCGCCCGATCGAAGAACCCCGTGGCAACCACGAGCTCCGCCCAGTTATCCAGCGGCTGGTCGAAGCCATACGGGTGCTTGAACTCGTGGGGCTGCCGTCCGTAGACCAGATGCTCCTTGGACTCTCCGAGGTCCTCCAGGAGGCGATAGGCGATGTTGGCGTGGGCGAGCTCGTCCTGGATGATCGCATGGGCGCTGACCTGGGTGTTGGTGGACGGCGCGTAGCGAGCTGCCATCCAATAGGCGGGCGCGCTCATGAGCTCCGTGTCGGCCTGGACGGTCAGCTGGATGCACAGCGCCTTCCGATACCCCTCGGTCATCTCCTCGGGGGACTCGACGATGTAGCCCTCCTGGACCCTCGCCTTCAGCTCTTCGTCGGTGTACGGCGTCATCGACACTCCTCGGTTCACGTATCTCGCGCCGGAGGCGCCGGACCCCTCTCTACAGACCCAGGGACGATCGGATGAGCGGGCTGATGCGCTCGGGCGTCCATGGGGGCTCGAACGTCAGCTCGACGTCGGCGTTCTCCACGCCCTCCACGCCCAGCGCGGCCTGCCTGGCGTCCTCCACGATCTGGCCCGCCACGGGGCAGAGGGGCGAGGTGAGGGAGATGATCACCTTCACGTCGGGCTCGTTCACTTCGATATCGTACACGAGCCCGAGGACCACCAGATCCAACCCCAGCTCCGGGTCCTTCACGGCCTTCAGCGCGTCGCGTATGTCCTTCTCCGTCAGGGCCATCGACTGACCTCTCTCTTCGCGTTTCGGTGCAGGGCCCGCCCGCCCTCCCCAATGGCGGCGGACGAACCGATGGGTACCCGGAAGCAGCCGCCGGGTTCAGGTCCACCCCCCACCGTGGGCTGCTCCCGGATCCGATCACCCTCCTAGTGACGCATTGCGTAGAGAACCGAGCTTTCGGCCCCGTCCTCCCCCATGGCTCGGCGGATCCCGCGGTGCAGCGTGGAGACGATCTCCCCCGCCGGCTTGCCGTGAAGCTGGGCCACGAGATCGGCGGCGCCCAGGAACAGGCCATGGCTCCCGTGGGACAGAACGAACGCGGTGTCGCCGGCTCCCATGCGGACGTGCTGGACCGTGTAGCGGAAGCCCCCCATCATGCCCAGGGGAGGACCGTGCGCTCCCAGCTCCGCGAACATCCCGTCCCGGCGGATCACACCCCCCGGGACCCGTCCGGCGCTGGCCCATTCCACCTCCTCCGGACCCACGACAAGGAGACCCACCTCCACGAACTGGTGCACCGCCCCCACGGACGAGGAAACCAGCGTCTCGTTGGCCATGGCCAGCAGATCGGGAACGGACGAGTGCGTCCCCGCCGCCGCCCGCAGCACCACACGGGCCAGCCCCAGATGGTGCGCCGCGGGGAGGCCGTCCTGGCGAACATCCAGGGTGAGCAACGCCGTACGCCCGTCCCGGAAGGGGAACCAGTCCCACACCGACCCCCCACGCCCCGCCTCCTCCCGGGCCGTGCCCGCCGCGACATGGTATCCCTCGACTCGCGGCGCCTCCCGGGGGAGGATGGCGTCCTGCATGATGCGGCTGACAACGTCGAGTTCGGACACGCCTGACGAGTCTCCCGACCGGAGGAAGCCTATCTTGGATCCGGGTCCATGCTCTCGTCCCGGATCGCTGCGGAATCACCAAAGTACGCCCGGGCCGCCGGAGGGGAACAGGAGAGCTTGACCCCGCACGGGCCGGCAGTCTACGGTTTTGCCTGGATCCGGTTCCAGGACACCCGACACGCTCCCCCCAGCCGTCTCTCCCCCGAGGCGCCCAGGCCGCCAGCATGACCTTCAAGATCCGCCGCATTGCAGTCAACACCGGGGGAGGCGACGCCCCCGGCCTGAACGCCGTGATCCGCGCCGTGGTCCTGGCCGGGGAGGAGAAGGGTTGGGAGGTGTACGGGATCGAGCGCGGCTACGACGGGCTCTTCGAGGAGGGCGGCGTCTACCGTCTGGACAAGACCGCCGTCCGGGGGATCACGCACCTCGGGGGGACGATCCTCGGCACCACGAATCGCGGCAGCCCCCTTCGCTGGCCGGTGCGCCAGCCCGACGGCACCACCGCCTACGAGGATCGGTCGGCCGACGTCCTCCAGGCGCTGGACGATCGCGGCATCGACGCCCTGGTGGCCATCGGAGGCGACGGGTCGCTGAGCATCGCGCACGCCCTCTTCCAGGAGGGGCTGAAGGTGGTGGGGGTGCCCAAGACGATCGACAACGACCTGGCGGCCACGAGCATCACCTTCGGCTTCCAGACCGCCTTGGAGACGGCCACCGATGCCATCGACAAGCTCCATTCAACCGCCCAGGCCCACGAGCGGGTCATGGTCATCGAGCTCATGGGACGAGACGCCGGCTGGATCGCGCTCTACTCCGGAGTCGCCGGGACCGCCGACGTGATCCTCATTCCGGAGATCCCCTACGACATCGGCCGCGTGTGCGAGAAGATCGAGCAGCGGTACGACCGCCGGAACCACGGGTTCGCCATGGTGGTCGTGTCCGAAGGCGCCCGCCCCAGGGACGGTGAGCGCTATTTCCAGAAGAAGGGGCAGGGGCAGGTGCGCCTCGGCGGCATCGGCGACCATGTGGCCGAGGAGATCCAGGAGCGCACGGGCAGGGAGACCCGTTCCCTGGTCCTCGGCCACCTCCAACGTGGAGGCAGCCCCAACCCCTACGACCGGTTGTTGAGCCTTCGCTTCGGTACCGCAGCGGTGAACCTGGTCGGGGACGGGGGCTTCGGATGCATGGTCGCCCTCGATCCGCCCAACGTCCTCGCGGTTCCCCTCAGTCAGGCGATCTCACGCATCAAGACCGTCCCCCTCGACTCCGACGTCATCAGCACCGCGCGTAGCCTGGGCATCTGCGTCGGCGACTGAACCCTCGACCATCACTCCGTGAGGAGGAACGACATGGTCCTTCGACCGATCCCGGCGGCGACCCTGTGCGCCGCGATTCTCGCCGTTGCTTTCGCACCCTCGACCGGCGGCGGCCAGAGCACCGCGGCGTACGTCCCCGAACCCGTTCGCGGTGAGGCCTTCGAGCTGAGCATCCGCAGCATCATGCGGGGCCCCGAGCTCGTGGGTGAAGCACCGACGGGCGTCCGATGGACCGACGACTCCCGATGGCTCTACTTCCGGTGGCGCCCGGGCGGCACCGAGTGGTCTGAAGAGCGATCGCTCTACAGGGTGTCGGCCGAAGGCGGCACGCCGGAGAAGCTGAGCGACGAGGAGGCCGAAACGGTGGCGCCCCTCATCGCCTCCGGTGACCTCTCTCCGGACCGCCGGTGGCGGATCTCCTCCGTGGCGGGGGACCTGTACCTCGTGGATCGACGGTCGATGACGGTCCGCAGGCTCACCCACACCGAAGACTCGGAGGGGTCACCCCGGTTCAGCTCGGACGCCGAGGCAGTTCTCTTCCGCCGTGGAAACGACCTGTTCCGGCTTCGCCTGGACACGGGTACGCTCGACCAGCTGACGCACATCGTCTCCGGACCCGCCCCGCCGGAGGCCGACGAGGCCGAGGGACAGAGGGGTTTCCTGGAGGCTCAGCAGCTGGAGCTCTTCGAGCACATCCGCCGCGAGGAGGAGCAACGGGAGGAGGCCGAGGCGCGACGGGAAGCCGGGGAAGCGGCCGAGCCCGAGCCGGTCCACCTGGAACGCGAAGAGCGACTCCAGGGCCTGCAGCCCACGGCCGACGGTGCCTACGCGCTACTCCGGGCCGCGAAGTCGGCCCAGGGTGTCAAGCGGACCATCGTGCCCGACTGGGTGACCTCGGACGGGTACACCCGTGATCTCACGGGGCGCACCAAGGTCGGCGACGAGCAGGGGGAGTCCCGCATCGGCATCCTGACCACCGACACCGGCGAGGTCATCTGGCTCGACGTCGCCCCCGAGGGCTACGAGGGCGACGGCTCGCCCCGGGTCTTCAGCGCCGGATGGAATGACGACGGCACCACTGCCTTCGTCTTCGCGGTGAGCTACGACGACAAGGACCGCTGGCTGTGGTCCGTAGACGCCGCCAGTGGGGGTCGGACGCTGCTGGACCATCTCCACGACGAGGCCTGGGTCGCCGGCCCCTGCTTCGCGCAGTGCGTGGGCTTTCTTCCGGACTCGGACAGGATCTACTTCGTCAGCGAGGAGTCCGGCTTCGCCCACCTCTATGCCGTCAACACCGACGGCACGGAACGAGAGGCCCTCACGAGCGGCCCCTGGGAGGTCCTCGACGTGGCGGTACCCGAGGATCGGTCGCGCTTCCTTCTGACCACCAACGAGGGATCGCCCTTCAACCAGCATGTCTGGTGGATGGACTTCGACGGCTCGAACCGGCGGCCCCTGACCGAGGGAGACGGCCGCTACGATGCCACTCTGTCGCCCGATGGTCGGAGGATCGCCCTGGTGCACGATGTGGCCAACCGCCCTCAGGATCTCTTCGTGGCCGAGACGCGCCGCCCCGGAGAGATGAGCCGGGTAACGACGTCACCGACGGAGGAGTGGACGTCGTTCGGATGGATCGAACCGGAGATCGTGCGCTTCGAAGCCCAGGACGGTACCCAGGTACCCGCGCGCATCTACCGGCCCGCGGACATGGGGGCCAGGGCCAACGGGGCGGGAGTCATCTTCGTGCACGGCGCAGGGTACTTGCACAACGTGCACAACTACTTCTCGTCGTATTACCGCGAGTACATGTTCAACCACTTCCTCGCGGCGAGCGGCTACACGGTGCTCGACATCGACTACCGAGGATCCGCCGGCTATGGCCGGGACTGGCGGACGGCCATCTACCGGTGGATGGGAGGCAAGGACCTGAGCGACCAGGTGGACGGCGCCCGCTACCTGGTGGAGCACGAGGGCGTGGACGCGGCCCGCGTCGGGCTGTACGGCGGATCGTACGGAGGCTTCATCACCCTCATGGGGCTGTTCACCGCAGGCGACACCTTCAAGTCCGGGGCAGCCCTGAGGTCCGTGACCGACTGGGCCCACTACAACCACGGATATACCAGCCGGATTCTCAACCTCCCCCAGGGGGATGAGGAGGCCTACGAGAAGTCCTCGCCCATCTACTTCGCGGAGAACTTCCGCCCCGACCAGCGCCTGGTGATGCTCCACGGCATGGTGGACACCAATCTGGGAGCTGTTCGCGGGGACCCTGCGCGAGCCGGGCTGCACGGAGGGCGGCGGTCTGTGTGCCCCTCGGACAGGGGGAGGCTGAGGAGCTCCTCAGGAGGACCGGGTCCGGGGGCGCAGGAGCCGAGGCGCGTCTCAGTCCCGCCGCAACGTGCTGGCGGGATCGACCCCGGCGGCACGCACCGCCGGCCCGAGAGCCGCGAGCAGGCCGACGAAGAGGAAAGCCGCGCCCACGGCGGCGTACACAGCCGGATCGCGGGGATCGAGGCCGAGGAGGGCGACGGAAAGGATGGGGCTCGCCAGCCACGCGAGGGCGAGACCCACGGCGACAGCAGGCAAGAGGAGACGCAGGGCCCATCCGAGCACGGCCTGAGCCAGCCGCGGCCCGTCCGCACCCACGGCGAGCCGGATTCCCAGCTCGCCTCTGCGCTGCCGCACCCGGAAGGCCAGGAGGCCGTACAGCCCCACCGCTGCCACCAGGAAGCCCGCTGCGCCTCCTCCAAGTGCCAGGGAGCCGATGGTACGAGGCACACGGATCATGAACGCGTGAGCATCGGCCAAGGTGCGCACACCCCAGACCGCCACGGCGGGATCCACGCCGGCCACGGCGCGGCGCACCGCCCCGGCCAGGGAGCCGGCGTCGTTACCCGTCCGGGTCAGCACGAGGAGATCCGTCGTCGCCACCTGGGACACGGGAAGATAGACTCGATCCTCGCGGGCCCGCTCCCCCCCACCCAATCCGACGTCCTCCACCACGCCCACCACCGTGAACCACGCCACGCTGTCCGCCGCGGAGAGCAGGAGCCGGCGACCGAGAACGGGCCGGTCCTGGGAGAACCGCCGCACGAAGCTCTCGTTGACCACGGCGACGGGGAGGGCCTCCCCGTCGTCTTGCCACACGAGGGACCGACCGGAACGCAGCTCCAGGTCGAGCACGTCGAAGAAGCCCGGCGTCACGGCATTCCAGAGGACCGTCGCCGGGGCTGCGGACTCGGGATCCGCACCGTCGAGGCGGAGGGGTGAGCTCCATTCGCCGTAACCGGGGGCCCCGACAGCCATGGCCACAGCCCTAGCTCCCGGACGCGAGGCCACCGCGTCCAGGACCTCACGCACCTCGACATCCCCGACCGCTCCCGGCGTCTCGCCCACCCCCACCGAAGCGATCAGGATCTGCTCCGCCGGGATCCCCGCGCCGAAATCCCGCGATCCCACCAGAGCCGTGCCCGTCAGGCCGGCCGCCACCAGGGCTCCACCCGACAGGGCCAGCTGCCCCGTCACGAACACCCGACCCCAGCCTCCACCTCCACCCACGCTCCGAGCTCCACCCTCCTCATTGAGCACGCTATGGACGTCGATTTGAAGCA